>DAINSN010000087.1:0-10387 GCA_036741295.1 Gaiellaceae bacterium | reverse complement strand
GCGCGTCGACCTCGCGGAAGTTCGCGGACGCCGTCAGGCAGACGACGGCGACGTCGGGACAGGCCTCCAGCACGGCCCTCGTCGCCTGCACACCGTCGAGCCCCGGCAGCCGGTAGTCCATCAGCACGACGTCCGGCTTGTGCAGGCGCACGACCTCGGCGGCCGAGGAGCCGTCACCGACAGAGGCAACGACCTCGATGTCGGACTGCAGCCCGAGCAGCAGCTCGAGCGCCTCGCGGAACACCTGGTTGTCTTCCACGAGGACGAGGCGAATCGGCTCGGCCATCGGGCCGAAGGTTATTCGGCGGACAGAAGCAGCGGATAGTGGGGCTGGCCGCCGCTCTGCACGTCCAGCTCCAGTTGGGGATGGGCATCCTGGATCCGCCGGAGCAGGCCGTCGAGCTCGGGCTCGTCCGCGCCCGTGAGGAGCGTCATCACGTCGCGAGGCTCCTCGAGGAGGCGCTCGGCAACCGCTGCGGCGACGTCCTCGAAGTCCGGTCCACCGGCGACCGCCTTTCCCTCGGCCAGGCCGAGCCAGGCTCCCTTGCGAACGGACAGGCCGTTCATCTCCACGTCGCGTGAGGCGATCGTCACCTCGCCGGTCTTGACGCCGTCCACGACCTCGTTCATCGCCTCCGCGTTCTCCGCGGCCGGACGTTCCGGATCGAACGCGAGCATCGCGGCCAACCCTGCCGGCAGCGAATCCGTCGGGACAACGGTCACCGGCTTGTCGACCAGGCCGGCGGCCTGCTCGGCAGAGAGGATGACGTTGGAGTTGTTCGGCAGCAGAACGACTTCGGCCGCCGGCGTCGACTCGATCGCCTCCACGAGCTCCGCGGTCGACGGGTTCATCGTCTGTCCGCCCTCGACGATCTTCGTTGCCCCGAGACTCTCGAACAGCCGTCGATTGCCGTCGCCTGCGACCACTGCCACGACTCCGGTCGTTGACGGCGGGGCATCGGGCACCGCTTCGAGCAAACGCTGCTCGCGCTGGATGGTCTGCTCGTGCATGTTCGCGATCTCGACTCGGTCGATCACGCCGGCACGCGTCCCCACCGAGAGCGCGCGGCCCGGCTCGTCGGTGTGGACGTGGACCTTCAGCGCTTCCGGATCCCCGACGACGAGCAGCGAATCGCCGAGTTGCTCGAGCTCGTGCTCGATTCCGTCGCTGTCGAGATCGTCGCCCTCGATCATGAAGGTCGTGCAATAGCGGTAGGGCGAGAGCTCCTGATGAATGGCCTCGATGTTGAGTTCCTCGCGTTCCGTAGGCGCTTCGGGCAAGGGCTCGCCCGCCGCCGTCGCAGCAAGGCCGCGCACGATCTCGAGCAGGCCCGCGCCTCCTGCATCGACAACCCCCGCTTCGCGCAGCACCTCGAGCTGCTCCGGCGTCCGCGCGACGGCCTCTTCACCACGCCGGACGAGCCTGGCCAGAAGCTCGGGCTTGGTCAGACCATCGTTCTCCGCGCTCTCGCCTTCCTCGGCCAGCTCGCGGATGACGGAGAGCATCGTTCCCTCGACGGGCTGGCGCACCGCGCGATACGCAGCGTCGCTCGCCGAACGAAAGGCGGCCGCGAGCGTCTTCGTGTCGACCTCGCCGTTCGTACGGAGCGTTTCGGCGGCGCCGCGGATGATCTGCGAGAGGATGACGCCGGAGTTGCCGCGCGCGCCCATCAGCGCCGCGCGTGTGACCTCCTTGACGAGGCCGGGGCGGTCCTCGGTCGTCGTACGGTCGAGCTCGTCGACCACGGCGCGCGCCGTCATCGTGAGGTTCGTTCCCGTGTCGCCATCGGGCACGGGATAGACGTTGAGATCGTCGATACGCCGGCGGTTGCGCTCGAGCGAGGCGAGTGCGCCGTGCGCGAGCTCTCGCACCCGCTCGCGGTCCGTCACGCTGTTGACCTCTTGACGTCCTGGATGCGCACTTCAACTTGCGCAACGGGAAGTCCGGTGAGGCGCTCGACCTCGTAGTGCACGCGGTTCCGCAACGTCGACGCAACCTCGGCGAGGTTGAGGCCGTACTCGACGACGACGTGAAGCTCGATCGTGACTCCCTCCTCCGCGCTGCCGCCGACCGTGATCCCCTGGCGCAACCGGTCGCGCGTCAGCAGTTTCTCGCGCGGAGTGCGCGCGGCCATCCCGACCACGCCGTAGGCCTCGGCTGCGACGCGGCCGACGATCTGAGCCACCGCCTCGTGGGAGATCGAGATCCTTCCCAGGGGAGACGACAGCGAAGAAGCTGCCTCCACGGCCGGATTAGACCACGCTGAGGCGCTGGAAGTTGCTGCTCAGATGGCCTTTTGCACCTTGCCGCCCTTGAGGCAGCGGGTGCAGACGTATGCCCGGGTCGCCTTGCCCTTGAGGAGCACGCGGACGCGCTGGAGGTTGGGGTTGAAGCGGCGCTTGGTAGCCACCATCGAGTGGCTCCGGTTGTTACCGAAGCCGGGCTTCTTCCCGCAGACTGCGCAGACCTTGGACATCGGCCGGGCAGTGTAGCCGAGAGCCGTCAGCGGGAGGCTGAGGCGCGCAGCTGCGCGAACGCGTCCGCCATCTCGAGCGCGGTGCGCACGGCTTCTGCGCCCTTCGAGACCCGGGCCTCCGCCTGCTCGATCATGTCCACCGTCAGGACGCCGAACGCGACCGGGACGCCGGTTTCCAGAGCAGCCAGCTGGAGGCCGCTTGCCGCCTCCGAGGCGATGAACTCGAAGTGCGGCGTCTCACCACGGACGATGCAGCCCAGCGCCACCACGCAGGCAAACCGACGCGTCTTCGCGAGCGCCATCGCGGCGAGCGGCAGCTCGAACGCACCGGGCACGGGCATGATCGTGATCGCGTCGCGACGAACGCCGGCCTCGTCGAGCTCCTCGAGTGCCGACTCGAGCAGCTTGTTCACAATCTCGCCGTTGAACCGCGCTGCGACGATCGCGACACCACGGCGGGTCCCGTCGGGCTCGCCCTCGATCAGGTTGACGTCGTCTGGAATGTCCAGCTCGCCGAACGCATGCTCTTGCTCGTCTGGCGTGCGGAGCTGCGGCAGCTCGTCCTCCACCGCGTCCTCCTCTGAGGGAAGCTCCTCGTCGAGCTCCTCTTCCTCGACCTCGCCGTCCTCCAGTTCGTCCAGCTTCGCCGGTTGACCCGGCCAGCGCTCGCTCATTCGCCCTCCAGGGGCTCGTACTTCAGGTCCTGGTGATGAAGCTTGTGGCCGAGCTTGTCACGTTTCGTGGCCAGATAGCGCGCGTTCTGGGCGTTAGGTGTGGTCTCGATCGGCACCTGTTCGACCACCTCGAGCCCGAAGCCCTCGATGCCGGTGATCTTCTTCGGATTGTTCGTAAGGATGCGGATCGTGCTCAGGCCGAGCTCGGCGAGGATCTGGTTGCCGATCCCGTAGTCGCGCATGTCCGGCTGGAACCCGAGCTCAAGGTTCGCCTCCACCGTGTCGTAGCCGTTCTCTTGCAGCTCGTAGGCGCGCAGCTTGTTGAGCAGGCCGATGCCGCGCCCTTCCTGCGCCATGTAGAGGAGAACACCGCGCTCCTCGGAAGCGATCCGCTCGAGCGCCTGCTCGAGCTGCTCGCCGCAGTCGCAGCGCAGGGAATGGAAGACGTCGCCCGTCAGACACTCGGAGTGCACACGCACGAGCACGTTCTGGGCGCCGTCGACGTCGCCCTTCACGAGCGCGACGTGGTGCTTGCCGGTGAGTCTCTCGCGGAACGCGACCGCTGTGAAGTCGCCGTACACGGTCGGCATCGCCACGGTGGTCATGCGCTCGACGAGCTGCTCGTGGCGCCGCCTGTACTCGATCAGGTCGGCGACGGTGACCAGTTTCAAGCCGTGGCGCTCGCAGTACGAGATCAGATCCGGGATGCGCGCCATCGTGCCGTCCTCATTCATGATCTCGCAGACGACGCCCGCCGGAATCAAGCCCGCAAGCCGGGCGAGGTCGACCGCGGCCTCGGTCTGGCCCGCGCGCTCCAGCACCCCGCCTTCGCGGGCTCGCAGCGGGAAGACGTGGCCCGGCTGCACGAGATCGTCCGGTTTCGCGTCGGGATCGACGGCAACCTGAATCGTGCGCGAGCGGTCGGGCGCGGAGATGCCCGTGGTGACCCCTTCGCGCGCCTCGACGGAGACGGTGAACGCGGTGCCGTACGGCGTCTCGTTTCGGTCCGTCATCTGGCGGAGGCCGAGCTCGTCGCAACGGTCCTCGGTGAGGCAGAGGCAGATCAGTCCGCGCGCCTCCTTCGTCATGAAGTTCACGGCCTCGGGCGTGGCGAACTGGGCCGCGATCGTCAGGTCGCCCTCGTTCTCGCGGTCGGCCGCGTCGACGACGACCACGAACTTGCCCTGGCGGATGTCCTCGATCGCCTCCTCGATCGTGGCGAAGGCGCTCTTTTCCTCGACTTTCATTCCGAAGATCGTAGCCCCGGGAGGAGCCGCTCCACGTACTTCGCCAGAACGTCGGTCTCCAGGTTGACCTTGTCACCGGCCGCCAGGGTGCCGAGCGTCGTGGCCGCCAGCGTGTGCTGCACGAGCGCAACGGCGAAGCCGCCCCCGTCCAGCGCCGCAACGGTCAGGGAAACGCCCTCGACCGTGATCGATCCCTTTTCGACGAGGTAACGCAGCAACTCGGGCTCGGCGTCGATCCAGACGCGCTTGCCCTCGCCTTCGGGCTCGACCGAGCGCACGCTGCCGACACCGTCGACGTGACCCTGGACGTAATGGCCGCCGAGCGGATCGCCGGCCCGCAAAGCGGGCTCGAGGTTCACCTGCGCCCCGAACAGCTTCGCGCGATTCAGCGTCTCGACCATCACGTCGAACACGAGGGTCCCGTTCTGCGCGTCGGTGACCGTCAGGCAGACACCGTCGACGGCGACGGAGTCTCCGACCTCGGCTTCGATCCGGCTCTCGATCACGAGGCGACCTCCGTCGAACGAGGTCACGCGGCCCCGCTCCTGGACGATCCCGGTGAACATGCCATGAAGGCTACTGGGCAGACAGTGAAGCGGGCCCGTCTCCGGACCCGCTCCGAACGATGCTGTGACAGGTGTCTAGGCGCTTGCGAGCCCCGTCGGCCGAGACCGGAACCGCCGGCCGAGGATGACTGCCATCAGCAGCATCAGTGCTGCACCGAAGGCGAGCGAGGCACCGATGCCTGCGTCGCCCCAGTTGAAGCCGTTAGACGTCGTGCCGGCGGCTGCCGCCACGATCTGCGGACCCGTCGCGCCGGCGAGGCTGGGGCCCGGAACGCCGAAGCTGTTCTCGGACTTGACGGGAGACTGAGCCTGGTATGCGTTTGCCATTGCCTGCCAGCGCAGCCCCTCGACCTGCAGCTGGGAGACCGGCGACTGGACGGAAACCTCGGAAGCGATCGGCTGGTGTGCCACCGCCGTGTAGGACACGGGCGCGGGATGCCCATCCAGGAGCACCGTCGCCTGCGCGCTGGGTACGACGACCGCTGCGAATGCGAGACCGAGAGCGATTTTCTTGAGCCTGAAATGCTTGCGGATCATGGTGTTTCTCCTTCCCCACTTCGCTTCCTGATGGGGCAACAATCGCTCTTGCCGGTAACGAGAACCTCACAGGGGACCCACCGTCGCCCATCGCCCGGTAACGGGTAGGTTCAGGCGGAGCCGCGATGGATTACCGCATCCTCGGGCCGCTCGAGGCGCTTGACGGGGAGCGACAGCTCCCACTCGGCGGCGCGAGGCAACGCGCCGTGCTGGCCGTCCTGCTCCTGCACGGCAACGAGACGCTGACGCGGGACGTGATCGTCGACGAGCTCTGGGGCGAAGCCGCTCCGCCGACCGCCGCCAAGGTGCTCCAGAACTGCGTGTCGGCGCTGCGCAAGGAGCTACCGCCGAACACCATCAGGACGGTCGCCGGCGCATACGGCATCACCCTCGAGCCGGGCGAGCTCGACCGCGACCGCTTCGAGCGGCTGCTTGCGGAGGGCCGGGCCGCTCTTGAAGCCGGGGATTACGCGGATGCCTCGGATCAATTCCGCCGTGCGCTCGCGCTGTGGCGTGGAGCACCGCTCTCGGACTTCTCGTACGAGGGCTTCGTACAGGACGAGATCAAGCGGCTGGAGGAGCTGCACGTTGCCGCGTTGGAGGACAGGATCGAGGCCGACCTCGCACTCGGCCGGCACGATGAGCTCGTGCCCGAGCTGGAAGCCCTCGCCACGAGGCATCCGCTGCGGGAACGCTTGCGCGGCCAGCTCATGCTCGCGCTCTACCGCGCCGGCCGGCAGGCCGAGGCGCTCGAGTCGTACCGCGCCGCGCGGCGGACGCTTCTTGCAGAGCTCGGGATCGAGCCGGGGAGGGCATTGCGCGAGCTCGAGCAGGCCATCCTCGCGCAGGTCCCGGAGCTCGACGCCGCGAAGCGGCAGCAGCAGCCACAGGCGCAGCGCCCGGGCCGAGCGGCCGCGTCGCCGCTCGAAGGGCACGCCGAGGAGCTCGAGCTGCTCGAGGCCGGACTCGACGATGCGCTCGCCGGCCGCGGCCGGCTTTTCGTCGTCGTCGGCGACGCCGGCGCGGGCAAGACTCGGCTCGCGGATGAGCTCGCGAGCAGCGCGAAGCAGCGGGGCACTCGGATCCTCTGGGGCCGCGGCTGGGCCGGGGGCGGTGCTCCTCCCTACTGGCCGTGGACGCAGGCGCTGCGCGACTCCTTGCCGGATGCAAGCCCCCCCGACGAGCCGGAAGCGCAGTTTCGCTTCTTCGAAGCCGTGACCGAAGCGCTGCGCGCCCTCGCGACCGCGCAGCCGCTGCTGCTCGTGCTCGACGACCTGCACGCAGCCGACGAAGGGTCGATCCTGCTGCTCGAGTTCGTCGCAACGGCACTGCCCGAGATGTCAGCGCTCGTCGTGGCACTCGGACGTCCGGAAACTGCGCGCCTCGATGAGCTCGAACGCCACGCCACTCGCATCGTGCGGATCTAGCCCAGCGCTACCGCTTCCAACGTCTCGCGGACGACCATCTCGAGGTCGCCGCGGCCGTTCGTCGAGACCAGTTCCTCGCGCAACTCCTGGACCGCCTCGGCCTGCGCAGGTCTGAGCGCCGACGTGTCGACCGCCTCCAGCTCCCGCAGTAGCTCCGCATTGTCGACGTGCCGTGCCAACCAGTGCGACAGCACGTTCACGAGCTGGTTTTCAGGGCTCGTGGACATAGCCGCTCAGCAAAAGGTCGTCACCGACTTGCTCGACAGTCAAACGCTTCAGCTCTGCCGGTGCGGAGAGGTCGGGCGCAAATGACGGACCGCTGCCGGCGATCCGCGGCGCCACGAACAGCAGGACCTTGTCGACGAGATCCGCGCGCAGGAAGCCCTCCGCCAACTTGGGCCCGCCCTCCAGCAGCAGCGACTGCACGCCGTCCGCCGCAAGCGCCGCGAGCTCGTCCGCCAACGCGCCGGTGCGCAGCTCCAGCTCCGACCCGCCCGGCAGCGGCCCACTGCCGAACGCCAGCCGGCGCGGCTGCTTCGCCGCGTCCACATCGCGCGCCGTCAGCTGCGGATCGTCCGCGCGCACCGTTCCCATCCCGACCGCCACCGCGTCGACCTGCGCACGCAGCTCGTGCACGCGCCGGCGCGACTCCTCGCCGGTGACCCAGCGCGTCCCGGGCACGGCCACGCGCCCGTCGAGAGTCAACGCGAGCTTGAGGATCACGAACGGACGCTTCGCAGCGATCCAAACGCGCCACGCCTCGTTCTGGATGCGTGCGGCGGCCAGGTCCGCGTTCACCGTGTCGACACCGGCGGCGCGCAACATGTCGAGCCCGCCGCCCGCCTCCGGATTGGGATCGAGCGAGCCCGCGACGACTTTCGCCACGCCGGCCGCGAGCACCGCCTCCGTGCACGGCGGCGTCGAGCCGTGATGCGCGCACGGCTCCATCGTCACGAACAGCGTTGCTCCTTTCGCACGCTCACCCGCCGCGGCGAGCGCGATCACCTCTGCATGCGCCTCACCCTTGCGCTGATGCCAGCCCTCGCCCACCACCTCGTCGCCCTGAACGACGACCGCCCCGACGACGGGGTTCGGATACGTCGTGCCGCGGCCGCGCTCCGCGAGCTCGAGCGCGCGTTCCAGACTCACGTCAACTCTTGGAGGAGCCGGCGGTAGGCACGCGGGAGATCCTCGCGGCCGAAGATCGACGTGCCCGCCACGAACAGGCTTGCTCCTGCGTCGCGCACCGCCTTGATGTTCTCCGGCCCGATGCCGCCGTCGACCTGGACGTGCACGTGCGCCGGCAGAACGGATCGCACGGTGCGGATCCGGTCGAGCGCCTCCGGCATGAACTCCTGGCCCGAGTACCCGGGCTCGATGCTCATGCAGAGCACGATGTCCACGCCGGACGAGATCGCCGCGTGCGCTGCGTACGCCGCGCTCGTCTCCGGCTTGAACGCGAGGCCGATTTGCAGATCGAGGGCACGCGCCTCGAGCACGACGGACGCAAGATCAGGACAAGCCTCGTAGTGCACCGTGACGCTGTCACCGCCGGCCCTCTTGATCTGGGCGAAGTGCTGCTCGGGCGTCTCCGTCATGAGATGACAGTCGACGTACCCGTCGGCCGCGTGAATGATCGGTGCAATCCACTGGAGGACGATCGGGCCGATCGTGATCGGCTCGACGAAGTGCCCGTCGCCGACGTCGAAGTGGAAGACGCGGGCGCCCGCCCGCAGCAGCACGTCGATCTGCTCGCCGAGGCGCGAGAAGTCGGCCGCGTAGAGCGACGGCTCGACCTCCACCGTTCTGATCCAGTCGTTCCAGCTCATCCGAGTGCGAGTCTAGGTTCTGAGGCGGGCGATGAAGAAGCCGGTGGTCCCGTGCACGTGCGGCTGGGTGAGCAAGAACTCGGGCCGGCGCGGATGACGGAACTGCGGCCACTCGTCTCCGAGCGGCTCGACCTGGAGGCCGGCGGCGTCGACAATCGCCTCGTTCTCCTCCGGGTTCAGCGTGCAGACCGAGTAGACGATCGTCCCGCCGGGTGAGACGCGTTCCGCCGCCACCCGCAGGAGCTCGGCCTGGAGCTCGGGCAGCGGCCGTGCGCGCCAGCGCAGGTCGGGCCGTGCGGCGAGAACGCCGAGACCGGAACACGGCGCATCGACGAGCACTCGGTCGAAGCCCGTGAGCTGCGACGGGAGCTTCGTCGCGTCGGCGGTCACGACCCTGACGTTGTCCGCGCCGAGCACCCGGCAGTTCTCCTCGAGCTCGCGGGCTCGGCCGGGATGGAGCTCGACCGCCACCACGTCGCCCTCGAGCTGCGTCGCCTTGCCGCCCGGAGCAGCGCAGAGGTCGAGCGTCCGCTCCCCCGGACGAGACCCGACGACGAGCCCGGCGAGCTGGGAGCCACGGCTCTGCGGCCAAATCAGGCCCGCGTGCAACGCTTCTTCGTCGACGCGCTCGACGTGCAACGCATCCGGCAGATCCGGGTCGGGCCGCCCTTCGACCTGCCCGGGCTTCCGGCGGTTCAGGCGGACGACGCGTTCGGGAGGCTCGTTTTGGGCGCGCATGAGGGCGAGCGCTTCCTCCGGTCCGAGTTCCTCCCACCAGAGCTCGGCGACCCAGTCGGGGTACGAGTGCTTGAGCGCCGCGGCGTGCGGATTGTCCTCGGGCAATGCGGCGAGCAAAGGCGCCACCCCTTCGGAGAGCCTACGCATGACCGCATTCGTGAACGGCACCGCCCGCTCGAGGCGTGCGGAGCGAACGAGCTCGACTGTTTCGTTCACCGCGGCGTGCGGGGGGACGTCGGTGTACCCGAGTTGATACGCCCCGAGCCGGAGCGCGGCACGCACGGGCGGGTCGAGCTTGCGCACCGGCCGCTTCCCGAGCTTGTCGATTGCGTGATCGAGCGTGCGTGCGCGTTGCACCGTCCCGAAGGCGAGTCGTTGCGCGAGCGCGCGGTCGCGGCTGTCGAGATCTTTCGCGGCGCTGCGCAGAACGCGGTCCGCGTAGGCGTCCTCCTCGAACACGCGCAGGACGACCTGGTACGCCGCCTGTCGCGCGGTCATCGCAATCCGCGCAGGAATTCGTCGTAGGTCATGCGCCGCTTGCCGTCCGGCTGCACTTCGAGCGGCTCGAGCCTCGCGCCGGCGACGCGCGCCTTCCAGATCGTCACCGGGCGACCGTCCAGTTCGGCACGGGCGCCGATGTGCGGCGACAGCGCGCGGATGCGGTTCAGGAGCTCCTCGGGCGGCGTGCTCCAGTCGAGCTCGCGATCGGCGGCGGTGATCTTCTCCGCGTACGTCAGGCCCTCCTCGTCCTGGGGCGTGAAGTCCGGCTCCGGCAAGACGGCGTCGAGCAGCTCGACGGCGAGCGCAGCGGACTTCTCGTAGACGCTGCCCGCGTCGTCCTGCTCGCCGATCGGAAACGCGCGCTGTGCTGCGATCGGGCCCGCGTCCAGTT
>DAINSN010000086.1:0-10506 GCA_036741295.1 Gaiellaceae bacterium | reverse complement strand
TCTGGGTCCAATAGGGAGGGGAGAAGCATGAAGAGAGTGGCTCTCGCGCTCGTCGTTGTGACAGCACTTGCTGTTGCTTCGAGCGCAGCGGCGGCGGATTGGGCGCCCACCACCGCCACGTTTACCAATCAAATCGCAAGCTCGCCGGCCCCCGGCTGGGGCTATCCCGCCGCGGACGGTACACCCGCGCCGGGCGAGTGCACGACCGGCAAGTTCAACTCGAACCGGTCCGAATCGTGGATTGCAGTCGACCCGGGAAGTGAGAACGCTCTCGGCGTGTCGAAGTTCTTCTTCGACAAGTACTCGACCTTCTACAACTTCTATCTCGGTGGATACACGATCACGAACGGGACGCCGTCCGGGAACTCGGGCGTACCCGGCTACGACTGCATCACCACCGGGACGCAGGACATGCCGCCGAGCTGGACGAACAACACGGATCCGAACGCCGACTTCGACACCCACCATCGTGCCTACCAGGTGACGCTTCCGTTCAACGCCTACTGGACCAATCTTCATCCGAACGGCGCGATTGGAGCGGTATATACCGACAATCGCGGTCAGTCGTGGACGAAGTCGAAGGGCACTGACTCCTTCGGGTATCTCGAATACCTCAATAAGGAATCAAGCTTTTCGTTTGGCGGCTTCGAGGACAAACAGTGGGTTGCGGTCAACCATTACCTCAATACGGGCTACACCGATACGAAAGGCTTCCACTCGACGACGGACCACGTCTATGCGATGTGGTCGATCTTCAACGGTGACGCAGTCAAGCTGAAGGAATCGGTTTCGCGTGACCGTGGCCTGAACTACTCGAAGCCGATCACGATCTCCGTTCCGTCGCAGACGGGACCGTCGACCACGTACGTCTACCCGTCTGTCGGCCCGGACGGCACCCTCTGGGTCGCGCTGGCGAGCTTCGATGCTTCCGGTGGAAGCGACGCCGACATCTACGTCACGCAGTCGAAGGACGACGGGCAGACGTTCCTGCCGTGGACCTTCGTCGCCCGCTCGCACGGCAACCCAGGGGACTTCGTCAACGGCAACTTCCGCGACGGAATCCTCGAGAGCTTCGCGGCCAGCCAGGACTACGCGACCCACGCGTACCTCACGTATGAGGACTGGAATTCCGCCAAGGGCACGATGGACGTGCGCTTCGCGTACACGACCTCAGGGCTGAGTGGCTGGAGGGCCGGCCTATACGCGAACGACACCTCGACCCGCAATGACTGGACGGACCAGTTCCAGCCGAGCGTCGCCGCGGGCCCAGGCGGAGCGGTTGCGGTCGCGTTCTACGACCGGCGCGGGACGTGTCCGTCCGATCCCAGCGTTGCACCGGGGAACGCGGGCAAGCCGAACACCTGCATCGACACGTCGCTTCAGGCATATAAGGACGACGGGACGACGGTTAAAGCGGTCGGCCCGAACGTGAGGATGACGGACTTCGCGTGGGATCCGAGTGAACCGCGGCAGCACGTCAAGGGGATCGGACAGATCGCCTGTTACGCTCACAGGGATCCCTGCCCCGGAGTGTTCATCGGCGACTACTTCGGGCTCGCCATCTCGGGCGGGAACATCTACGGCCTCTTCGTGTCGACGCACTACGAGTCAGGCGTGAAGGCAGACGAGGGCGGGAAGGTCTACTACCAGCAGCAGATTCTGGCAACCGTTCCTCGCGCCGGCTTCGGCTCGGGCTACTAAAACGGACTACAGAGGGCCGCTCTCGCGGGCGGCCCTCTGTTTCAACCTGGATTTGCGCCTCGGTCACCTCGGGCCGCACGCCTAGAATTTGGCCATGGAGCGCAAGCTCGCAACCGTCCTGTTCGCAGATCTCGTCTCCTCGACCGAGCTCGTGTCCGGCCAGGACCCGGAGATCACGCGGCGCCGCGTGACGACCTTCTTCGACGGCGTCCAGCGCTGCATCGAAACCCACGGCGGCACCGTCGAGAAGTTCGCCGGCGACGCCGTGATGGCGGCCTTTGGCATCCCGCGAGCCCACGAGGACGACGCCGACCGCGCCGTCCGTGCCGGTCTGGGAATTCTCGATCACGTCCGCGACCTCGGTCTCGAGGCGCGCGTCGGCATCGAGGCCGGCGAGGTGGTGGTCGACGAGACCGACTCGACGTTCGCCACGGGTGAGGCGGTGAACGTGGCCGCGCGCCTGCAACAGGCCGCCGCACCGGGCGAGATCCTCATGGGCGAGGCCGCGCATCGGCTGACGGCGGGACGCATCGAAGCCGAGTCGGCCGGGCCGCTCGAGCTGCGCGGATTCCGCAATCCAATTCCGGCGTACCGCGCCATCGCTGCGCGCGACGGTCGGCCCGCGGTCTCGAAGGTGTCCGCTCCGTTCGTCGGCCGCGCATCGGAGCTCGAGCTGCTCGAGAACACGCTCGAGCGCACGATCCGCGACCGGCGCCCGCATGTCTTCACCGTCTACGGGGAACCGGGCGTAGGGAAGAGCCGTCTCATCAGCGAGTTCCTGGCAGGCGTCGAGGGGACGACGATCCTCACCGGCCGCGCGCTCCCATACGGCGAGGGCGTGACCTACTGGCCGTTGGCCGAGATGGTCAAGGCGGCCGCAGGGATCACGGACGACGATCCGATGGAGACGGCCAAGCAGAAGCTGATCGAGTGCTGCGGCGACGAGGCGATCGCCGAGCTCCTTGGTCTCGCGTCCGGCGTGATGGAAGCGGTGGAGGGGGAGCGCGGCGCGCCGGAGATCGCTTGGGCGGCACGCGAGTTCGCCGACGAGCTGGCCGACGTGCAGCCGCTGATCATGGTCTTCGAGGACATCCACTGGGCGGAAGAGCCGCTGCTCGAGCTGATCGACCACCTCGCGCAGTGGGTGCGCGAGCGTGCGCTGCTGATCCTCTGCCTCGCGCGGCCGGAGCTGCTCGACGTGCGGCCGGGCTGGGGAGGGGGGCGCGTGCGCTCGACCGCGATCGAGCTCGAACCGCTCGGGCGCGAAGACAGCGAGGCGCTCGCAGACGCATTGCTCGAGGAACACCGGGTGACCGGGAAGGTGCGCGCCCGCCTCCTCGACAAGACCGAAGGCAATCCGCTGTTCGTGGAGGAGACGGTGCGAATGCTCGTCGAGGAGGGAGCCGACGGCGGCGAGCGGATCCCCGACTCGCTCCAGGCGATGATCGGCGCACGCATCGACAGGCTCCCCGCGGGCGCGAAGATCGTGCTCCAGCGCGGCTCGGTCGTCGGACGCACCTTCTGGGCCGGCGCAATCGATCACCTCTCACCGGAGTACGACTCGGACGAGCTCGAGGACCTGCTCGACGACCTGCTCTTGCGCGACTTCGTCACGCGCGAAGAGCGCTCGACGATCAGCGGCGAGGCGGCGTATCGCTTCAAGCACGTGCTCATCCGCGAGGTCGCTTACGGCGGTCTGTCGAAGTCCGGGCGCGCCGAGTACCACACACGCTTTGCGGAGTGGCTGCGTGAGAAGGCAGACAAGGAGTTGCTCGAGATCCGTGCGTATCACCTCGACCAGGCGTGCCTTCTCTACGCGGAGCTGGACGGGCACGCGCCGGAGGAGCTCGCACGCATGGCTGCGAAGGCGCTCGAGAGTGCGGGCAAGCGTGCGCTCGCACTGGAGTCGAACCTCTCGGCCCGCAAGCTCCTGCTGCGTTCTGTGGAGCTCGAGCCGACACTCTCCCGGCGCTTCTCGGCGGCGCGCGCGGCCTGGCAGCTCGGAGATCTTCCGGTCGTGCGCGACGAGATGACGGTTCTCGCCGAGCAGGCTGCGGCCGAGGGCGACCGGGCTATTCAGAGTCGAGCCCTCACGGCGCTCTCCGAGGTCGCGGCCTCTCTGGACGGTGAGCTCGTGCGCGCAGCAGAGCTCGCGGACGAGGCGCTCGCAGTTGTCGAAGCCGACGATCACGACGGTCGCTTCCGGGCTCTCGACCGCCGTGCTCGCGTGGCGAGATGGGCCGGACGTGAAGCGGAAGCGGAGGACTACGAGCTGCAGGCGATCGAGGCCGCGCGGGCTGCGGGTCGGAAGGACCACGAGGCGAGGGCCGCGCTTCAACTGGCGGGGATCTACATCGGCCGCATCGAAGAGGACAAGGCCGAGCCGCTCATCGACCGGGCGCTCGCGCTCGCCGAGGAGAGCGGCAGCATCGTCGCGCGGGCGAGCGCCGCGCAGTCGAAAGGTGGCCTCCATCGTGTGCGAGGTCAGTACGAAGAGGCCGAGGGCTGGCTGACGAAAGCGCTCGACCTCTACCGTGAAACGGCATCGGTATCGGAGATTGCGTGGACGTCCAGGCAGCTCGCCGAGGTCGCGTGGAAGACGGGCAATCCCGCAAACGCCGAGAAGCTCTTCCGCGAGTCGATCCGTCTGCTCGCACCGATGAAAGAGCGCGGCACGCTGTGCGAAAGCCAGCGCCTGCTCGCGCAGCTACTCCTCGCAGAGGGCCGGATCGACGAGGCGGAGAAGTTCGCGCTCGCCGGGCGCGAGACGGTAAGCGCGGAGGATGTCCTGTCACGAGCAACGACACGCGTCGCGCTCGCTCAGGTGCGTGCGGCACAGGGACGCGACGAGGAAGCAGAGACCCTGTTTGTCGAGGCCGTAGAGATCATCACCGGCAGCGAACACTGCCGGGTCCTCCTCGATGTCTTGCCCCCCTACGCGGAGTTTTTGCGCGCGCGCGATCGCGAGGCTGAGGCGCTGGAGCTCGAGGCGCGGCTCGCCGAGCGCGTCCCGACTGCTGCGTAGAGCTCCTCGCGGATCGCCTGGTTCGACGCCTCGTCGGGCGACTCCGTGATCACGGTCGCGGGGCGATCGAAATTGCGAAGCGCAAGGCCGAGCGGCTCGATGCGCAGCGTCCCCTCGCCGTAAGGGAGGTGCTTCGTTTCGTTGCGGTTTGCATACGCGATGTCGGAGAAGTGGATGTGGAACGGTGCGTCGGGCGGACTCACCGCGTCGGTTCCTTCGAGAATCTCCTCAAACTTCGACGTGTCGGTGAAGCCACCGTCCGTCACGGCGTGAAGATGCGCGAAGTCGAGGACGGGGCGGACCCAGCCCGTGCGAGCGGAGATCGCGAAGACGTCGTCCGCAGTGCCGAGCTCGCGCACGCGGCCCATGATCTCCACGCCGAAGGGAACCGCACGGTCCTTCTTCTCCAGCCGCTCGCGCAGTTCGCCCAGCTGTTCGACCACGGAGTCGATCGCCGCGTCGCGCTCGCGGCCGAGGAGGAAGCCGGGATGGAACACGACTACCTCGGCGCCGGCTGTCTTCGCGATGCCCGCCGAATGGTCGAGCATGCCCACAGCCATGTTGAGCTTCTTGCCGCGCTCGGCGTGGCCCATGAAGCCTGCGATCGGTGCGTGGACGGAGAGGACGATGCCCGCGTCGCGCGCGAGCTCGCCGAACTTCTCGGCCCACGGATAGTCCATCCAGAACTTCCCTTCGAAGTCGATCTCGCAGGCCGTGTAGCCGCGCTCTTGGAGCAATTCGATGGCCTTTTCAGGGCTCTCACGAGAGGGCACACGAGCGGGGCCATAGTGAAGCTGCGCCATGTTCAGGCTGGCGTGAATCGCTAGTTGATTCCCGGGCAACCCGCCGGCTGGGGCTGGTCGATCCTTATTCCGGTGTTCGGCGTTCCGCGCGGGAGGACGTAGAGCGTGTACACGATGATCGGCACCGAACCGTCGTTATGGAGGACGTGCACCAAGGTCGGCATCTGACTGAAGCCCGACCCGGCGCCGATTTTCATGGCAGTGCACTCCGAGCCACTGACGTGGTACACCGTCCCATCTCCCTGGGCGAAAGCGACGAAGGTCGGCCCAGGATGCGTGTGCCAACCGGTCGTTCCTCCTGGTTGAAGCGTCCCCTGCTGAAAAGCCGTATCGCACGGGTTGGCTGCGTCGCAGGCGATCGCTTTCTGTATCGAGGGAACCTTGATTTTGACCGTCCTCGAGACGACCCCGCTCTTCGTCTTGATCGTGACCTTCCGCTTGACCACGACGACCGTCGGCACCCCAAAAGTCACATCCTCGCCCAAAGTGCCGCGGGCGAGGATGGTGCCAACGAAGCCCGTTCCAGGCGTCGCGAAGGCGGCCTGGGGGGAGAAGATCTTGTGGGCGCCGTAGGCGATGACGGCCCCGACTAGTAGTCCTGCCGCCGCGGCGGCCCCTGCGAATGCAACTGGCGTACGTCGGAGCTTCATGGCCGTCTCCTGTTCTGTCGCTGAGTGCTTGCCGTCGAGTCTTGCAGGCCTGTCGATGGGCGCGCTCGCCGGACAATCCGTCAAGACGAACGCTGGGGAAACCTCCCGGTTTCCCAGATCCCTTCCCCTGGGCCGCTGCGCGGTCTCCGTCCGACCCCTTTTCTACCCTCGTTACATGGTCAAGAAGCCGTCACGGATCGACCTCCTGGAGCTCGACATCGACCTCCGGCTCACCGACCTTTGGCGGGAAGCCGGTGAGATTACGGAATGGAATCTCGACGTCGTGGCGGCCTTCATGCGGGCTGCCTATGGGAAGGGTTACTGCGACGCGCTAACCGAGGACGCGCCAGGGTCGCTCTGCCACGACCACGGCTACCGGATCCCGGGGCGCCGCCCCGCCCCGGCATCGCACGATTAGCCGATCTCGAGACCCGGGGCGACGACGAGCTCCTGCACCGGACGCGACGAGCTCGGGAGCCAGAGCGAGAACGTCGATCCCGCTGGCGAGCTCTCGACGGTGCAACGTCCGCCCTCCGCCTTGGCGATCGCGTCGACGATCGTCAGCCCGAGCCCGACCCCGCCGTCTACTCGGCTGCGTGCCGCGTCTGCGCGCCCGAACCGGTCGAAGATCCGGTCGAGCGCCTCGGCCGGAATTCCCGCGCCCTCGTCCGCGACCTCGATCACGAGTTGGTCGCCGACGCTGCGCGAGCGGATCTCGATCGCATCGGTGTGGTCCGTGTACTTGACCGCGTTCTCCAGCAAAGCATCGAGTGCGATGCGAAGCGACTCCGGGTTCACCGAGAGCGTTGCCGAAGCGAGCGCGCCGAGACGCCAGACGCGCGGCGCGACTTCCGACCAGCGCATGAACACGTCCTCGAGAAACGACTCGACGTCGATCGGCTCGATCGACGCGGTCGGTGGCTGCCCAGCCTTTGCAAGCAGCAGCAGACGCTCGAGAATCCGGTCCATCCGCTGAAGCTCGTCGAGGGCGACCTCGAGCTCCGGCTCAGTCTCTCCCGCGGCGAAGCGATGTAGCTCGAGATGGCCACGCGCGATCGTCACCGGAGTCCGCAGCTCGTGTGACGCGTCCTGAAGAAAACGCTCCTGCTGGACGAGCATCGCCTGACGATGCGACGCCTCCTCTCGCGCGATCCGCAGTGCCGCTCGCCGTCGGCGCGCGTGCCAGACCATCGCCAGAAACATTGCGGCCATGAGCGGGACTTCGGAGATCTCGTCCCACGGCTGCGTTCCCACCTGGGCGTCGTGCACGATCCCGATCCCGGTCGACAGCATGACGACGCTGAGAATCACGATTGTCACGCCGCCGTCGAGGACACGAAAGCCGTAGAGGAGCGTCAGGCTCACCCAGATGAAATGGAAAGGGATCGTCTCCCAGCGAGGCAAGAGGATCATCGCGGCGAGGTTCGTGATCGCGAAGACGCCCCAAGCGACCTCGAGCCAGTTACGACGAAGAAACGCGATAACCCGCACGCCGCACAGTTTGAATTGGTGCGCTGGGTCCAAGCTTCTTGCGCAACCGACGGATACAGACTTCGACGACGTTGGAGCCCGGGTCGAAGTGGTAGCCCCAGACCTCGGACAGGAGCCGCTCGCGGCTGATCACTTCGCCAGGATGTTCCGCTAGCTGGCGCAGTAGCTGGAACTCCCGGGAAGTGAGGTCGGTGACGGTCTCACCGAGATGTGCACGCCTGGTCGCCAGATCGAGGACGAGGTTGCCGACGCGAAGGACGGTTCGATCGCCGTTCGTGCTGCCATTGCGGTTCACGTGCACACGAACGCGGGCCAGCAGCTCTTCGAGCGAGAACGGCTTCGACAGGTAGTCGCTCGCGCCGAGAGCAAACCCGTGCAGCTTCGTCGGGAGGTCGGAGCGGGCAGACAGGATCAAGATCGGTAGGTGCGGTCGCCGTTCGCTCAACTGGCGCAACACCTGCAGGCCGTCCATCCCGGGCAAGAGCAGATCGAGGATGATGAGGTCGTACGGCCCGTCGAGGGCGCGGCTGAGGCCTTCTTCACCGTCGCCGCTCTCGTCAACGAAGAAACCCTCGGCACCGAGCCCCTTCTGCAGGAGTGCTCGGATTCGCGGTTCGTCCTCGATCAACAGGATCCGCATCGATAGCCCCGTTGCGACCCTATAACCCCATGAGATGACCTGCAAATGACAGGTGGGTGACGATTTTGTCATCGTTGTAGCGCGTACTAGGTACGGAGATGTATATCCGCGTGCGTGATGTCGGAGGGGCAGCTCCCATGAGCACAGGCGCGCGCGCTCTCAGCGTTGCGGTGGGGATCGCGTTCGGCATCGCGCTCATCGTCTACTACATCGTCGCTTACCTCGTCGTCACGCCGCCTGTCGTCGCGGGGACGGGCCCGCAGGGGCAGACGCTGACCTTGCAAACCGTGGCCGCCCTCGGCTTCAAGCCCCACGTCGATTGGGTGTCCTACCTCGTCAAGAACCAAGACGGGAAGTGGGTGCACAGCACCGTCCTGCGCGTGCCGGCGAACAGCACCATCGACGTCACCATCTACCAGTTCGACACGGCTACGGGGCTGAGGAACCCCTTCTGGGGCGAGCCACGGGGAGTGGTCGGCGGGACGATCAATATCGACGGAAAGAGCCTCCCGGTGCTCGATCCGGCTCTCGCTTCCCATACCTTCGCCATTCCCGACCTTGGGGTGAGTGTTCCGCTCAAGGGCGTTGCGGACGATGCCAAGAACCAGTGCAGCGTCGCCCCCTGCAACCTTGGCGAAGCACACACGACGATCAAGTTCTCCTTCAAGACGGGCAAGCCGGGCAAGTACCGCTGGCAGTGCTTCGTGCCGTGCGCGGCCGGCTTTCCGCTCGGGTTCGGCGGCCCGATGCAGAGCATCGGGTACATGGACGGGTACCTCGAGGTCGTGAAATGACCGAGCTCGTGCCCGAGCGCGTCCAGCCGCACGGCCGGCGCATCTTCGGCATCTGGCTCGTGTTGACCGCAATCAGCGTGCCGCTGATCGTGCTCGTGCTGGGACCCCACCTCCCGCCTGGAAACGTCTCGGCCGAGGCTGGTTCTCAGCGAGACGCAAACGTGCTGCTGACGGCGTTACTCGTTCCGATTGCACTGCTCGTGTGGGTGTATTTCGCGTACTCGCTCGCCGTCTTCAGGAACCGCGGCGAGGCGATTGTCGACGGTCCTCCGCTCAAGGGACACGCCGACACGCAGCTGCTCTGGATCGTCCTGACGAGCGTGATCGTGCTCGCACTCGCCGTCTGGGGGAGCTACACGCTGATCGTCAGCTCCCACGGCGCAGGGGGCGGCCAGGGTCCCGACCCGATCGCATTGCCGAATGGACACCAGCATGCGCTGCCGATCCAGGTCATCGGCCAACAGTGGGAATGGACGTTCAGGTACCCCACGTACGGCGGGCTCGAGACACGAGACATCGCCATACCGGCGAACACGCTGGTCGCGTTCCATGTGACCTCCATCGACGTGACGCATTCGTTCTGGGCCTATGAGCTCGGTGTGAAAGCCGATGCCGTTCCCGGCGTCGACAACATCGCGTACGTCACCGCGCATCGGACCGGCTTCTTCCAAATTCGCTGTGCGGAGCTTTGCGGTCTCTGGCACGGCCACATGGCCAAGAAGGGCCGCATCCTGTCGGATTCTGCTTTCCAGGCTTGGATCGCCGCTGCGCAGAAGCGGAACGCCACGGTCGGAAAGTACCTGCCCAAATACAACCACGTGTACTTCCCTGCGCCGCTGCGGCGGGCGGGTTAGCCGAGGAGGTGGAGTGAGCGCGACCGCCATCACTGTTCGTCGCCCCGTCTGGCGGCGCCTGATCGGCTTCAACATGTTGACGGGGCTGGTGCTCGGGATCGTCGGTTGGTTCTTTGGCGCCTGGATCGGCGGGCAGATGGCCATCGGCCACGACTACCTGGTGGGAACCGACCAGAACGACGTCGGCATCTACATGGGCTACCTCTTCGGCCTCATCGGGTGGTTGGTCGGACTGGGCTTCGCGAACTATCCGATCGGGCGGCTGCTCGGGCGCCCACCGACGCTTCGACACCACGAGACCGGAGGCTGGACGCGCTACTTCCGGCTCTGCACGGACCACAAGGTCGTCGGCCTCCAGTACCTCTTCGGCGTCGGGATTTTCTTCTTCATCGGCGGGCTGAACGCGATGCTGATGCGGACCGAGTTGCTCCGTCCGGTCGAGCAAGCTTGGCCCGCAGGTCAATACCTGACTTTGGTCAGCCTCCACGGGACCATGATGATCATGATGACGTCGGCCTTCATCCTGGGGCCGTTCGGCAATTACTTCG
>DAINSN010000085.1:0-10548 GCA_036741295.1 Gaiellaceae bacterium | reverse complement strand
GCTCGACCGCGAGCGCGACCGGCGCTGGCTCGTGCAAGTCGTAGGGAATTAGACGCGCTCGTCGTCGTGGTCGGGCCGAACGGCCTCGGTGCCGCGATCACGCTTACGCAAACCGGCCGCTCCGTGCACGGTTCGAACGCGGCTGATCCCGTTACGCGCCGGCTGACCTAGCTTTTCCGACTTTTGAAGCTCAAACTTGTGGCGATGTCTATCTGGACATGTGACGCTTGCCAGGGCGAGAATCCCGAGGGCACCCGCTTCTGCGGTCATTGTGGGATGCCGGTCGGGGGACCCGCGGTCTCGGAGGAGCACCTGCGCGGCGTCGTCGCCGGACGCATCGGCGACCGCCTGGCCGAGGGCGGCGGGACGCTTCCCCACGAGCGCCGTCTGATCACGGCGCTCTTCGCGGACGTTTCCGGATTCACCTCGCTTGCAGACCGGCTCGACCCCGAGGAGCTGCTGGAGGTGATCGATCCCGTGATTGCCGGACTGAGCAGCGTGGTCGTCACCTACGAGGGCTACATCGAGAAATTCGCCGGCGACGCGCTGCTCGCGCTGTTCGGCGCCCCCGTGGCGCATGAGGACGACGCTGAGCGCGCCCTGCTCTCTGCACTCGAGATGCATCGCGAGCTTGCACGGCTCGTCGGGGAACTTCCGCACGACGCCGCGCTCACCCTCCACGTCGGTGTCAACTCGGGGCACGGCATCGGCCGCATCCTCGGCAGTGGGGCCCGCACGGATTACGCCGTCCTCGGAGACTCCGTCATCCTCGCGCAGCGGCTGGAGTCCGCGGCGCCGCCCGGCGAGACCTATGTGAGCCAGCTCACCTACGAGCTCACGCGACACCGCTTCGACTTCGAGCCTGTGGGCGATCTTACGCTGAAGGGAAAAGCGGCTCCAGTGTTCGCGTGGCGCTTGCGCGCCGAACGGGCAGACTCTGCTGCGGCGGCGCGCGGTGCGGCAAAACGCCTCGTCGGACGGGAAGACGAGCTCTCGGCGCTCTTGACCGTCATCGACGGCGTCGTCAAGGGCGCCGGCGGAACCGTCACCGTCACGGGCGATCCGGGCATCGGCAAGTCGCGCCTGAGCGAGGAAGCGATCGGGCGGGCCAAAGCGCAGGGAATTCGCTGGCTCGAGTCACGCTGTCTCTCGTACGGTGCGTCTCTCCCCTACTGGCCGTACGCCGAGCTCGTGCGCAGCTTTGCAGGCATCAGGCGGGAAGACGCGCCCGAAGAGGCGTCCGGCCGCCTCCAGGACGCGTTTGACGGCGTTCCGACTGCCCTGCCGTATTTCGCCAGGCTGCTCGGCCTCCCCACGGACGACGATGTCGTGCAGCTCGAGCCGGAGGAGTTCCAGCGGCGTCTGCATCGTGCATTCGCGGAGTGGCTCGCCTTCCTTGCGGACGAGGAGCCGACCATCATCTCGATCGAGGACCTCCATTGGGCCGACTCGTCGTCGGTGGAGCTGACCCGCGAGCTCGTGGGCGTCGCCCGCGACAGGACACTCATGCTCTATCTGATCGCTCGTTCAGAGGCTGCGGACCTCTTGCGGGAGCTCGCTCCGGCCGCCGTGCGGATCGAGCTCGGTCCACTGGCCGACGATCAGGTCGAGTCGATGATCACGGCCTTGCTCGGCGGCAGCCCGCCACGCCGCCTGACGGCGATCGTCCAGCAGCACACCGCGGGGAACCCCTTCTTCGTGCACGAGGTCATCCGCTCTCTCCGCGAGACGGGTGATCTGACGAGCCGTGACGGAATCTGGCGAATGCGGCCGGGCTGGGAGCCGCAGCAGCTCCCGCCGACCCTCGAGGGCGTCCTGGCCGCGCGCATCGACCTGCTGCCGCTCAAGGTCGCGAACACACTCCATGCGGCATCAGTGATCGGGCGCAGACTGCAGATGCCGCTGCTGCAGGCGGTTGCAAGCGACCTCGAGGACCTCGACGAATCGCTCGACGAGCTCGTCGAGGGTGGCTTCCTCGACTCGGTGCCCGGCGTGGAGGAATACACGCTCGTCTTCCATCACGCGCTCGTACAGGATGTCGCCTACTCCCGGCTCCTGCGCAAGCGCCGCCGCGAGCTGCACCTCCGCGTCGCCGATGCGGCCGAGCTCCTGTACGGCGCGGGCGAAGACACTGTCGACCTGCTCGCACGCCATCTCTACCTCGGCCAGGCGGGAGCTCGCGCCGTGCCGTATCTGCTGCGGGCCGGCGAGCGAGCGTGCTCGCTGTTCGCGAACGACGAGGCGATTGTCCACTTCAGGCGTGCGGCGGAGCTTGCGCCCGACGATGCCGAACCGCAGCTTCGTCTCGGTGACCTGCACGAGCTCGTAGGCGACTACGACGAGGCATTGCGCCGGTACGACGCCGTCCGCGGGAGCACGAACGACGTGCGCGCCTGGCAAGGGATCGCTGCGACGCTACGCAAGCAAGGGAAGTACATCGACGCGCTCGCGACCGTCGACGGCGCCTTCGCGACGACCGCCCTCCGTGGCCAGGATCTGATGCCGCTCTGGCTCGAAGGAGGCTGGACGTTGTCGGTGATCGGACGCTCGGACCAGGCCATCGACCTCCTCACCGCAGGACTCGAGACAACGGACGGGCGACGCGACGCGGGTGTCGCGAACGTGCTAATCCAGCTTGCCCGCACGGAGTCGGTCGACGGGCGTTACTCGGCAGCAGTCGAGCACGCCGTGCAGGCGCAGCAGATCGCGGAGGAGCTGGAGGATCTGCGAGCGCTCGCAACGACGTTGCGAATCAGCGGCGGCGCATACTGGTGGCTCGACCGCCTTGCCGAGGGAAGGCAGGCGGTGGAGCGTGGACTGGCGCTCGCCGAGCGGGTCGGGAGCGCTGAGGAGATCGCCGCCTGTCTGCTCAACCTTGCGCTGATCGCAAAGAGCGCGGGAGAGTTCGAGGACGCGAAAGGCTGGGAGCACCAGGCGATCGAGGAGTTCGAGCGGGCCGGTAACGTGACCGGGCGCGCCCAGGCCTACGCCAATCTCGCCGACACGCTCGAGCGTGCGGGCGAGCTCGATGAGGCGCTCGAAACGTGTAGACGGGCACAAGAGCTTGCACGGGAGATCGGCTATCCCCATGCCATCGCGGCGACTGCGAACACGTTGGCCTGCATCGAACTGAAGCAGGAGCGGTTCGCGGATGCAGGAGCCACCGCCGAGAAAGCGGCGGCGCTCTACCTCGAGCTCGGTTCGGAGCCGGTCGCAACCGAGATGTTCGAGCTCGCCGCGGAGGCGTGGGAGAAAGCCGGAGAAGTCGGGCGAGCCCGCGCTTGCACGGCGCGGGCTCGCGAGCTGGCTGCTGCCTGATTAGTTGTAGGGGAACGAACCTCCGGGAACTCCGCCGAACGTCATCCATCCGCCGCAGTCACTCGCCGAGTCCGTCGGGATTGGAGGCGACGTGAATTCGGCGCTGTCCGGCACCGCATCGTAGAGCTGGGTGCCCTTCGTCGAGAAGTACGCTGCACAGACGTCGAGGGTGTCCGAAACGATGCCGCTGATCTCGTACTTGATCAGACCGTTGAAACCATCCTCGTTCGCGTTCGGCACGACGTCGTCATCGCCGCCCATCTTCGTGAAGAAGGCGAGCTTCTGGACGCCGCCTTGCGTATACGAGACGACAACCGTGTAGCGAAAGCCGCGACAGGTCGGAGTGAGCGTTCGGATCGCGCCGAAGACCGTGTTCTGCGAGACCGAGTGCGCGCCGAGGTCGCCGATGATGTCTGCGCAGGTCGGCTTGACTCCGCCCGCTGGGTCTGCGCCGACCGGCGCTGAGGATCCCAGCGCCAGGGCGGTAAGCCCGAGCGCGATTACAAGAAGTTTTCTCATGTACACCCTCCCCTTGGTGCTAACCGGATTTGTAGACGAAGGTTTGGCCGTCCGCGTGGAAGCTCTTCGAGCCGTCAGTCGTGGTGCCGGCGACCGTTACGAGGATCGCGTGGCCAATGAGAGCCGGATTGGCGTTGATGAAATTGACGAGCGGTGCCCGGTTGAACGTTGCCACTCCGAGCGAGCCGTTGAACGCCTGTGTGACCAACCAGCCGGTGGCATTCCACTCGAGCCCGGAAACCGCCGTGCCGGCCACCTTCGTGATGCGCACTTTCGACTTGGGTACCGCGTTCATGTTGAAGAACGGGTTGTAGATCCCGTTCAGCGTCAAGGTGCCCGATGTCGACGAAACGTCGAGGCGGGCCGGGAGCATGATCGTGGTTGCCTCGAAGTCCGTCTCTGCGACGCACGGTGCCGAGTCGGACGCGTTCGGCAGACCGTCTCCGTCGTTATCCTCCGTTGCGTTGTACGGGAAGTTGTCCGGGTTCGTGACAGGAACACCCAACGAGGCTGGGCGACACGCATTTATCGCCGTCTCCTCGCTCGTAGAGATGCCGTCGTTGTCATGGTCGACGAGCGTCGTGAACGTCAGCGTCGCAGTACGGGTTCCAAAGGCATCGATCCCGGTCAACGTGAGCGTGTGGACGTTCGGGTTGCTCTCACCCCAGCCCGTCGCAGCCTTCGGCCTCAGGTCGAACCCGTCTCCCTTCGCGACGGCCGTGAAGAGGTTGTTGTCTGGCCCGACGTCGTTCCCGTCGAGGTTCCAGTGGAGCTGGTCCGCGGTCAGCGGTGTCCCGTTGAAGCTCTTGCCGGTCCCGACAAGGGAAACGACGCCGAACTCGAGGATCCGCGACGTCGCCGTGGGACTCGAGATCGCGACCGCCGGCGGTGACGGCGTGTTGTTGACCGTCACGTTGTCCAGTGCTTTCACCGGATCGGTGAGGAACCAGCCGTCGTTGACGTCGACCCAGATCTCGCCGCCAGGGCAGCCCGACGGAGTGTCGTAGACGAACTTGCCACTCGCGTCAGAGACGACATTTGACTTGATGATGTGGAAGAGCCCGTTGCACTTCATCGCAACGTCCCCGTGCAACGGCCCGGTCGAATCATCGCTTGCTGTCCACGTCACGAGCGTGTGCGGCCCGGTGAGCCCGCTGACGTCGACGTTGAAGTTCTGATCGCTGCTTGGACCTGGCTGTCTGTCTCGAGTCGAAGTGATGTGGCAGCTGACGTTGTAGACCCCCGGGGCTACGGACGTTGCCGCCGACAGGGTCTCGCTGAACAAGGCCGTAGTCCCACTCGTAACCGTCTGACTTCCAGGCGTCAGTGTGAGGCCGAATCCAGCTGGGCTACACGTCGCCGACGCGGCGACGGTGACCGGAAGGTTCTGGAGTCCCAACATGATCGCCGAACTGAGCGTAGACGCGTCGGTACTGGTCGCCTGGACCGTCCCTCCGGGCGCCGAGTTTGCGGCGAGTGTCTTAACGCAGGCGATCTCGTCCGTACCCGCGCCCTGCGGGGTGAGGCCGATGACCGTTATGTTGGCGCTCTTCAGGATGTCCGCAGTTGTTGCGGCACTCGTCGTTCCGTCGTCTCCGGGCCAGCCGGAAGAATCGCCCGTGACATGGCAGGTGTCATCGGTCGCGAGCAACACGATGCGTTTCGCGTTTGCGCGCCAGGTTGGTTGCTGGTCCGAGGGCGTGTCGTCAGTCACCGTCGGGAAACACTCACCCGTGCACGGAGTGAGACTGCCGTCTGCGTCGCTGTCGATCGCGGGGTGCGTTGGAGTCGAGAGGTAGTGGAGCGCCTCGAGGTAGCCCTCCGGCAAGTCGTTGCCGCCGCCAGCGCTCAGCTGCGGTGTCCCGGTCGTGAACCCTCCACCGCCCGCGGTGATGTTGCTGTACCGATGGTAGATCCAGTCGCCTGGGGATCCCCACCCGTCGCGGGCGAAATCGCGGAAGCCCGCGACACCCGTGGCGTAGTTCGCACCGGTGCCGTTAAGAGCAGTTATTAGTGAGCCGCCGTCGCCGGTGAGACTCTGCATCTTCGCGATTTGAGTGGTGAAGCTCCCCGTCTCGTCTTGCAGCAGAAAGATGTCAACGAGAGGCGGAATTGCCGTCGTTTCGATGGGAGTGGTCCCGACGCTCAACGTCCCACCCGGCGTGACTTGCGGGATGTCGGTCGCGGCAGTCGCCGTCGCGCTGTCGATCGTCGGCGCCGTATTGCCCACCTTCGTCGTGGTGAAGAGCTTCACGCTCCCGACTGCGCCGGGAGCACCCTTCCACAGCTCAGCTTTGACGGCTCCCACCGGACGGGACACAGATGACGAGATGAGGACATCCGAACTGTCGACGTGAACATCCTCCTTCGAGTGTCCCTCCAGTGGGGCTGCGGGCGCGCGGAAGTCGAGCACGATGTTGCCGCCCGAATCCCGTTCGACGATGTGGTACGGGCTGGTCGTGTCCTGGCCCGTCAGGAGCATGTCCTTCGCAAAACTCGAGACGACGCTCGTATCCGTAACGGTCCCATCAGCCTGAACGGTTAACTGAGCGGTGATCTGAAGGGCCGGGCCCGGCGCCGAGGCAGCGACACCGACTGCGGTACCGCTGGTCGTCCTGCTGGCTGTGCACGCACTCCCTGAAAGGGTTGGAACAGGACCGCCCAGGAAGCAGAAAGCGTCGTTCCAGTCGGCGTTCTCGAGCAGGACGCCCGAGTTCGTGACCCCATTGTTGATGTTGGAGATCAGTGCGGTACGGTCGACGTTCTGCGTCGCCGTCGAGCCGTCGCTCTTGATGTACGCGCGCTCGAGCACGTTGTACGTCTTCCCCGGATCGCCCAGAGTCGCATGGGCGGTGGTGTAGATCGAGTGGTAAGCACCGTTGCTACGACTGAACGGCTCGATCCCCCAATCGTGCATGAGCTCTTGCGTGAAGACGGCACCGCTGATCGAACCGAGCCGCACCCAGGAGTCGATTCCTCCGGGTGAGGACTCGCCTTCGAAGCAGGTCGGATCGACGGCGCTGGCGATGGCGAGAGAGCCCGGGACGACACCGACGACCTTGTCGGCGGGATTCGCGCCGTTGAGCGAGTTGAACGACTGCAATATCGATGACAGGCTCGACTCGAGCGTTGCGAAGTTGCTGTTGTTGCCGCAGAACTGACCGGAGCCGTCTGTTCGCAACAAGGGCGTGAGGTCGATGAAGCCGGCGTTGACCGTGAAGCGGATACCCGCCGTGGAGCTTGCGCCGAGGAGATCCCCCAGGCGGCCGCCCGAATCGGAGAATGGCCCGGAGCGGGACAAGCTTGTAAGCGCGTCCTGCAGTGTCTGGCGGTCGGTATCCGCCAGGCCGCCCGGCGGAACGCCCATCGGGACGACCAGAAGCCGCAGGGCATTCGTGCGTGCGGCAACGGTCTTCGTGATCAGCGTACTGCGCGTCCCGGGCAAAAACGTAAAGGCCGTCGTGGTCTCTGCTGAAAGGTTGCACGTGCTGCACGTCTTCGACTGCCATTTCACGCTCGCCTCGAAGCTTGCGTTGAAGCTCGAAGCGGTCGGGCCGACGAGACTGACGACCCACTTCGGATCGCTCGTGGAATCGATCTGCTTCACGATGCCTGTGATCAGAGGCGGAGTGGCGGTGCCGATGGGTGCCAGGGCCTGGACGGCACTAAGCAGGACAGCTCCGGACGCGCTCTGGTTCTTCACCGTGAGCTGCGCGCTGTTGACCTGGATCGCGTTACCGCTGACGGCGCAGGAGGGCAGGCCGAAGTAGAAGCGGACCAGAGTCTCCTTACCGCGGACGAGCTGCGGGTACGACTGCAGCCCCTGGTTCACCGTCGTGTCGAGCAGCACCGGCGTCAGCGTGCACGGTGCCGCTGCCGCGGCATGCACCTCCGGCGCCCCGGATCCCGTTAACACGACGACCGCGACCGCCATGCCGACGAGCGCGCTCCTGATCGGCCGCATCATTCTCGCTCCCCTCTCTCCAACCGCAGATTGCGACAACAGTTACACGATTTGTTGCGCTTTTCAAGAGAGATTTGGACAGGTTTCAGTTGACAAGCGTCTACGCAGTGTCAGCAGAAGCAGCGCTGGGAGCGGGCGCCGGCGGGGGGCGATGCGACCCCGCTGCCGGGTCATGCGTCCACACGCCGCTCGACATCGAGCTCAGTCGACTCGGGATTAGTCCGGAATTTCGAGCTCGAGCTCGGGCTTGCGCACGCGGGCGAACCCGGCTATGCCGAGGGCGCCGCTGTCCGCTAGCCGGCACATCCAGCCGTGTCCGCTGTTCGGATCGAACTCGTCCTCGTAGCTCCCCACCGTCACGAAGATGCGGCCACCGCGGAAGTCCCACTCCTCGATCTGGTCGTGTTGGCCTTCGACGTCACGCCGGAAGGCCTCGAGGTCCGAGCGCAGGCGTTCCTTGACGGTGTCGAGCCACGTCTCCCGCCGATCGCCGTTCACGTCGACCCCGCACTGCTCGAAGAGGTCGTCCTCGATTTGCTCGAAGATCAGCGAGTCGATGTAGCGCAGCGATTCGGACCAGTCCGGCTCCTCGCCGGGCTCGAGCGCGACGAGCTCGACGTCGAGCCCCTGCGCGGCGGCCTGCGAGAGCGCGGCGCCGGCGGCCGGCGACAAACCCTCCTCCTCGCGAACGGCGAGAGCGTGCTCGAGCTCGTGGTCGGGGAGCTCCCCGTCGGCTTCTGCATAGTCGCGCTCGGCCAGGAGATCGAGAAACGGCTCACCTCGCTCGTCGCGAGCGAGCTGTTCGTCGGCCACCTGCCAGCTGATCGGCTGCCCGCCCTCGAGCGTCGTGAACGCGTGACCGAGCCTCGGCGACCCCGGCCGGATCCGACGCAGAGCACCGAGCTCCTCCCGATCGTCGGGATGTCGAAGGCGGATGCGGTACCGCGCCGGTTTCGCGAGCGCATGCGGCAGCTCCGTCTCGCCCTGCGGCTCTTCGACGCTCTCGACGAGCCAGAACCGTCCGCCGAGCCGCAACACCTGGCCGGCTCGGAGCGGATCGTCGGACGCGTACTGGTGCACGCGCTCCTTCCCGCTCGCCAGGCGGGTCACCACCTCGTACGTCACAGGTGGAGGTTACCTCCGACAGCAGCCCGGTAGCAGCGACGCTGATGAGATGCTCGCTGCATCGCAAAGCGAGTCCTAGATCTGATCGTCGGAGCGGCGCTGCTGGCGCTGCTCGCTCCGCTCATCGTCGTCCTGCTTGCCGCGATGGCGGTGAACATGAGCGTCTCGCGGGCCGACCGGGGCGGGTTCTTCTATCGAGAGCCCCGCATCTCGCGTGGGCGGCCGTTCGGCCTGCTCAAGTTCCGCACGCTGAAACGGGACGTGCTCGATCAGATGTACGCCGACGGTGGGCATGCGCGCCTCTATGAGGCGAACCCGGCCAATCTGACCTGGGCCGGCAGGCGGCTGCTCAAGCCCTGGTACCTCGACGAGGTGCCGCAGCTCCTGAATGTCCTCGCCGGGGACATGAGCCTGGTCGGCCCACGGCCCTGGCCGCCCGAGATGGTGCGGCGGCAGATCGCCGAGGGCCGGGACTATCGGAATCGCATCCTCGCGGGCCTGACCGGCCCGGCGCAGGTGACAAAAGGCGAAGCAATCCCCTTCGAGGACCTCGACTCCCATTACCTCGAGCGCTGCGGCACGCTCTCCAGCTGGGCTCTGGTGCGTTACGACCTACAAATCCTCTGGCGAACCGTCGTGGTCATCGCCCGTGGAGAAGGACTGAACTATTGAGGCCTCGCTGCCGATAGGGACAGTGTGGAAGCTTCAGCGCTTCAATTTCCCTGGCGTCAGCTCGGCGAGCTCCTGGTCGCCGAAGAGCTGCTGACCGAGGACGAGCTCGAGCAGGCGCTCTCGGAGCAGGCGACGAGCGGCCGCCTCCTGGGCCAGATACTCGTCGCCAACGGCTACCTCTCCGCGTTCTCGCTCGCGCGCGTTCTTTCCGAGCAGCACGGCGTCCAGCTCTCTCCCAAGGAGGGGGCACCGGCGCCGCCGGCTCCGGTCCCGTCCGAGCCGGAGCGGGCGTGGCGCCCACTCGGCAAACTGCTCGTCGACCTGGAGTTCCTGACGGAGTCCCAGCTCGAACGTGCGCTCGCCGCGCAGCGCGACGACGGGGGCCGCCTCGGCGAGATCCTCGTGTCCCGCGGTCTCCTCTCCGGCGCGGAGCTGGCGCAGGCGCTCGCCGAACAGCACGGCGTCGAGCTGGCGGCGCAGGACGAAGCCGAGCTGCAGACGGTCGTCCGGCCGATCACCCCCGAGGAGCCGATGTACAAACTCTTCGAGGTGATCTTCGAGCCCGGGTACCAGCGACGCACGGAGCTCTTCGAGAGCCCAAACTTCCTCGAGGCCGCCGATCACGCCTTCGAGTTCGTCGAGGAACACGAGCCGGCCGCGCTCGAGATCCACCGCACGTCGGGCGCCGCACAGGAGACGGTGTGGAACTACAGCGCGAGTCGAGCGGCAGCGGTCAACGCGGAGCGCAAGAATCTCGCCGAGACGTTCGGCTTCGACCCCACCGCCTGGGGCAAGAAGTAGGACGCGCTACTCGGGCGTGACGTACGCGCCCGTGAGTCCGCCGTCCACGACGAACGTCGCCGCGTTCACGTAGGACGACTCGTCGCTCGCGAGAAAGAGCGCGGCGTTGACGATCTCGCGCGGCTTGGCGAGGCGGCCCATCGGGATGT
>DAINSN010000084.1:5104-10549 GCA_036741295.1 Gaiellaceae bacterium | reverse complement strand
GCGTGGGCTGTTGCAGCTGGCGGCGCAACCAGCGCAGGAGGCTGACCTGCGCCGCCCGGTTCACTCCGGGAGCTTGACCGCCAGGGTGTCGCCGTTCACCGACACCGAGCCCCGAAGTGCACGGATCACGATCACCGCGACGGCGGCCCCGAGATCCCTTAGCTCCTCTCCGAGCAGGACCGGTCCCGAAGCTGGAGTGACCGGGGAGATCGCGAGCGTCGCGCCGTCGACGCGCAGCTCGACCTGCTCGAGCCCGCCGTGGCGGAGCGCTGCCTGCGCCAGTGCGGAGATTCCTCGCTGGACGGCCTCGACGTCGACCTCGACCTCGGCGCCCTCCCCCGTGACGACGACGCGCTCCTCTCCCAGGTGCTCGGCCGCACCGCGCGCAAGCTCGAGCGTGTCGGTCGGTTGGAGCGCGGGGTCGTAGCGTCCGCCTTCGATCCGCGCGGCGACGCCGAGCTCGTCGAGGAGCTCGGCGAGCTGGAGCGCGGCGCTGTCGATCATCTCCATGTAGCGCTGCTTGGGCTCGCCGAGATCGCCCATGCGCACGAGCGTCTGCGCGAACCCGTGAATCGTCGCCAGCGGCGTGCGCAGGTCGTGTGCCGCGAGCGAGACGAGCCGCGGGAAGCTGGCGTTTGAATCCCCCACTGAGCGGCCTGACACTAACCTGTCGTGCATGACGGAGTCACGCGAGCTTCTGGACGACCTCCAGGCCTCGACGCCTGAGGTGAGGCTCGGCCTGTCGCGGGCCGGCGTCCAGGGCGTGGCCAAGGCGATCCGCCTCCGCTGGGGCGGCGCGGAGAAGCTCATCTCCGCCGAGATCGACTGCTTCGTCGACCTCGACCCGAGCCAGAAGGGCGTGCACATGTCCCGCTTCCCCGAGCTCTTCGGGGAGGCGATCGACGAAGTCGTGATCGGCGAGGCCTTCCTCGTCGAGGAGCTGGCGGAGCACATCGCGCGACACATCGTCGACCGCCAGAGAGCGGGTCGCGCCGAGGTGCGGATCGCGGCGCGCTATCCGCTGGAGCGGCGGACGCCCGTGACGGGCCTCGCCACGCAGGAGATGATCTCGATCGTCGGGATCGCCGCCGCGACCGAAGCGCGCGTGCGGCGGGTCGTCGGCGTCGAGGCAACGGGGATCAACGCGTGCCCATGCGCCCAGGGGCTCGTACGCGGCAAGGCGTCGGAGCGGCTGCTCGAAGCCGGGTTCGGGGCGCTGGACGTCGAGCGGATCCTCGAGCTCGTCCCACTCGCGACCCACAACCAGCGCGGCCGCGGCACGCTCTACATCGGCAGCGACCATCCCGTGAATGCCGAGCAACTGGCGGGCATCGTCGAAGGCTCGATGAGCTCGCCGATCTACGAGCTGCTGAAGCGGCCCGACGAGCTGTTCGTCGTCGAGCACGCTCACCTCCAACCCCGTTTCGTCGAGGACTCGGTCCGCATCTCACTGCAATCGACGCTCGAGCGCTACCCGGAACTTAAGGACGAGGACTTCGTGCTCGCGCGCCAGCTCAACTTCGAGACGATCCATTCGCACGACGTGCTGGCAGAGCGCTACGGAACCGTTGGCGAGCTGCGGCGTGAGCTACGCGACGGTGAGCCCGCCGCGCGGCACACCGAGCTACGCGAGTGGCTCGCGGGCTCCTAGTCGCTTGAACTTGAAGCGGTTCTCAGTGCCTGCACGCAGACGGGCGATGTTCGGGCGATGCAGAACGAGGACCGCGAGAGCGGCACCCGCGGCGAAGGCGATCACCGGCCAGGGCTTGCCCAGCAGCACCGCAGCGACCGGCAATGACAATGCTGCCACGATCGAGGCCAAAGACGCGTAGCGGAAGACGAGGAAGACGGCGATCCAGACACCCGCACCGACGACGCCGACGACCGGCGCAACGCCGAGGAACGCACCGCCCGTGGTCGCCACCACCTTGCCGCCGCGCTGCCAGCGCAGGAACATCGGGCGCCAGTGCCCGAGCATCGCCGCGGCGCCGGCGAGCACGCCGGCGAGATGCGAGACCATGAGCATCGCGACGAGAGCCGGCACGAAACCCTTCGCCGTGTCTAGCAGCACGACGGGCAATCCGAGCCGCCAGCCGTAGACGCGCCAAACGTTCGTGCCGCCGATGTTGCCGCTGCCTTGGCGCCGGATGTCGTCGCGCTTGACGAGGCGCGGGAGCCAGTAGCCCCACGGCATCGAGCCGAGTACGTAGCCCGCGGCGACAAGGAGCGCGGTTTTCATCTGGCCCTACGTCTGAATCTGGTACTTCGACACCCAGTCGTTGACGGTCGACCAGTCGAGGTTGTCGAAGAACGCATCGATGTACGAGGCACGGTCTGTCTGATAGTCGAGGAAGTACGCGTGCTCGTAGACGTCGAGCGCGATCAGCGGCGTGGCGTTCCAGATCGGATACGTGTTCTGCGCGTCGCCCACGTAGTTGAAGAGGTGGCCCTCGTCCCAGTCGTACGCCGTCCAGGCCCAGCCGCGGCCGGCCATCCCGGTGGCCTTCAGGTCGGTGCGCCAATTCTGCACCGAGCCGAAGTCACGTTCGATCAGGTCGCCGATCAGCCCGGTGGGGTCGCCCCCGCCACCACCGAGATGCTCGAAGTAGATCTCGTGGTTCTTGATCCCGCCGATCGCGAAGGTGAGGTCGACCTTGAGCGAGCGGAGGTCCGAGAACACCTGGTTCGCGCTCGCGGTATCGACAGCGTCCAGCCTCGCGAGGATCTCGTTCCGCTTGTTCACATACCCCTGGTAGAGCTTGTAGTGGGCCTCGATCGTGACACGCGAGATGCCGTCGAGCTCGTACAGCTCGGGCTTCAGCTCCCGGGCGGTGATCTCCTCGAACTTGAACGCGAGCGACGTCATTTCTCCCTCTCCTCGACTAGACCGGCGCGCGGAGCATATCCTCGGTGTAGAAACCACAGAAGGAGCCACCGATGCCCTACGAGGTCCCGCCTCTCCCGTACGACTACAGCGCGCTCGAGCCGCACATCGACGAGCCGACGATGCGCCTCCACCACGACAAGCACCACCAGGCCTACGTCGACAACGCCAACAAGGCGCTCGCGGGCACCGAGTGGGAGGACCGCCCCGTCGAGGCGGTGCTCGCGAACCTGGAGATCCTGCCGGAGGAGATCCGGACCGCCGTTCGTAACAACGCCGGCGGCCACGCGAACCACAGCCTCTTCTGGGAGATCATGAGCCCGGACGGCGGGGGAGAGCCGAGCGGCTCACTCGCCGACGGGATCAACAACACCTTCGACAGCGTCGACGAGCTGAAGAAGCTCCTGAACGACACGGGCGTGAAGCGCTTCGGCTCGGGTTGGAGCTGGCTCGTCTATGACGGCACAGGTCTCGCCGTCTACTCGACCGCGAACCAGGACTCGCCGATCAGCAACTCGGACGTGCCGCTCCTCGGCATCGACGTCTGGGAGCACGCCTATTACTTGAAGTACCAGAACCGCAGACCCGAGTACCTCGAGACCTGGTGGAACGTCGTCAACTGGGATGCCGTACAGAAGAGGTTCGAGAGCGCGGACAAGTAGTCCGCGCCCTCGAAGGTGCTCAGCTGCGGATTGCCGTGCTCGCGGATGCGGCGTAGCAGCTGCCGGCTTGTGCTTGCGTCAGGTATGCCCGGACGCGCAGACGCACGCGGATCTTCGCCCGGAAGGTTGCGGTGGAGACGCTGGTCGGGTTGATCGGCGTCGTCAGAGTCGAACCCGCGCGTAGGACGACAGAGCGGACCGTGATCCAGCGTAGCTTCAGTGAGCTGTATCGCTGGAACAGGACGAACTTGCCTGCGTAGGATTCCGCGGCCAGCACCGTGACCCGGAACTTGCGTGGCGCAAGCTTGCGCAGCGATACCCTCGGCCGAGCCTTCACGAGCACCTGCGAGCTCGACGAGGAGCGGAACCGGGACTGGTAGGTCGTGTTGCGGTGTGGCTGCACGATCAGTGTGTAAGCACCGCCCGTCGTCGTCGAGACGGTCGTGAGCTTGGTGAGTGCGGCTGCCCCGCACTCCTGTGTGAAGACGTCGACCTTCTGGTTCGCCTGACCCGACGCCAGCTGGCCGGTCAGCGTGGCGCTACGGCCGTAGAGCACGACCCTCGGAGCCGCGGTGAGCGAAAGGGTGCTGCCGGGCGGCCCGGCCGTCACGTTGATGGTTCCCTTGAAGGCTGCGCCGTTCTTGTTCGGGTCGGTTACCGAGTACTTCGTGACGGTGCGGAACGTGCAAGTCGAGCTCTGACCCGGCTGGATCACCAGATTCGCGGTGCACGTGAATCCGGTGGTGGGTTTGAGCACCACCTGATGTGCGACCGTGTCCTGGTTTGCGAATACGACCGAGTCGCCCGAGGCGATCGTGAGCGTCTTCGGCACGTAGCCGTCGTGCGTGATTGCCATCGTCGTCGTCGCAGCCGGGGCGGACGAGGACGCGGCAGCGGCGAGAACCGCCAGTGCCAGTACAACGAGTTTCTTCATGATCGAATCACCCCTGTTTAGTTCGGCTTTTGCAAGGACGCTGCGTCCCGGTCAAACCTGCGCTGTGCTACCGCTTGACCACCGGCTGCGTTCCGCTCCACCCGTCGATGTAGCCGGGCGGCATCTCGCTCGCCGGCATGTAGATCCGGATCGACCAGCGACCGCGCGGGATCACCGAGCGGACGAACTTCATGCCCATGATCCGGCCGGACTGCTGCCCGAGCTGCAGCCGCCGGACGTTGATCCACGTGCGCGCCAGCGTGAAGCGCTGGAGATAGACGAAGCGCGATGCGAACGACTCGCCGGCGGTGACGTAGAAGTGGAAGTAGCCGGACTGTGAGACGAACGGCAGCTTGATCACGGGCTGCACCTGCACGACGACCGAGCTCTCGGTGCCCTTCCACTGCGCCTGGTAGGTCGTGTTGAGCTGCGGCGTGAGGCTGAAGGTGAACGCGCCGCCGCTCGTCGTCTGCAACGTTGCGATCACCTGCTTGGTGGTCTGACCGAACGGGAGCGCGGTCAGCGTGACGGTCTCGCCGGTCCGCTTGTTGGACACGACGCCGCTGAGCGTCACCTGCGTCCCGAACTTCACGACGGGCGCCGAGACGGCCAACGTCACCGCCGGTGGCGCGCCGCGAACGGTGATCGTCCCCTTCAGGGTGGGATGAAGGCCGTCGTGGTAGCGGAACGTCCCCCCACCGCGGAAGACGTGGGTGTAGCTCTTGCCGGCATTGAGGATCGGCGACGCGAACGAGCCTCCGTTCGCCACGACCTGGTGGTCCTTCGTGTCCGCGTTCGTCCAGGTGACGGAGTCGTCCTGGTTGATCGTCACCGTGGCCGGCACGAACCCCGTGCTCTTGATTTGAACCGTGCTCGTCGCCGTTGACGCGGGTGCGGCCAGCACCAGCGACATCCCTGCCACGGCGATCGGAATGAACCTGCGCATCGTGGAACCCCCTGGTGTT
>DAINSN010000084.1:0-5004 GCA_036741295.1 Gaiellaceae bacterium | reverse complement strand
TGGAACCCCCTGGTGTTTTTGGCTTCTTCCCTTGAGACGTTCGTACCCGGTAAGGGGTTTTTAAGCGTTTGGTATGGGTCGTGCTTGTGGAGGAAGCCCTGAATCTGCTGCAATCCAGCAGACGTGGAATCCCGTAGAGATCCCGAGAAGATGGGTGTCAGTGTTGCCTTGCCCGCTGCCATGCCCCTTGGCGGCAGCCGGGAAACGACCGGCGAGGACCCGCGGGACGAGCGCGGGCTGACGGACGGCGACCTGATCAGCCGTGTGGCGCGGCGTGACGCCAACGCCTTCGAGCTGCTGTATCGGCGCTTCGCCCGGCCGGTCTTCGGCCTTGCCCTCAGGCGCCTCGGCGACCGGATGCGCGCCGAGGACGCCGTGCAGGAGACCTTCGCTGCGATCTGGCGTTCCGCACGAACGTACCGGCCCGAACGCGGCCCCGGGGCACCTTGGCTCTACGCGGTCGCACGGAACGCGATCGTCGACCGGAGCCGGAACCGCAGTGAGCCGCTGGGCGAGGCTCCCGACGCCCCGTCGCTGGAGCCCAGCCCGGCCGAGCGCGCCGAGGCCTCGTACGTCTCCTGGCGCGTGCACCGCGCCCTCGAAGGGCTTTCCGGCAACGAGCGCGACGTGATCGAGCTCGCCTATTACGGCGAGCTCTCGCAGAGCGAGATCGCCGACTTCCTGGGCATCCCGCTCGGCACCGTCAAGACGCGCACACGCGCCGGCCTGAGCCGTCTCGCCGACCTGCTCGAAGGAGAATTCCAGTGACGCGCGCACCGGACTTCGACGATCTGGTCGGCAAGGAAGTGCCGGACGAGGAGCGCGCGCGCCTGCTGCGTGCGCACCGGCTGCTCGTCGAGGCCGGGCCTCCGCCGGAGCTCTCGCCCGAGCTGGACGCGGTGCCTTGGCCCGAGGAATCTCAGGTGCCGCTGCTCAAGCCGAAGCAGAGCCGTCCCCTCCTGCTCGCGGCCGCGATCGCCACGGCGATCGGGATTGGCTTCGTGCTGGGGCAGTCGACGGCGCCGAAATCGAGCTCGATGCAGACCGTACGCGTCGTGAAGCTCGCGGGAACGCAGCTCGATAGCGACGCGCGCGGGACTCTCGAGCTCGGCAAGGCTGATGCGAACGGCAACTGGCCGATGATCCTCCACGCTCGCGGCCTGCAACAACTGCCTGAGGGCGGCTACTACGACCTCTACCTGACGAAGGGCGGGAAGCCGGTCGTGCTGTGCGGCACCTTCAACGTGACGGGCAACGAGGTCATCGTGCACTTCAGCGCGGCCTACGACCTCAACCACTTCGACAAGGACGGCTGGGTGATCACGCGCCAGCGGCCAGAGAACCACCAGCCGACCGAAGTCGTCCTGCAGCCGACGCCGGTCTAGGGCGCGATGCGGTCCGCCGCGACGAAGGCGGCGTGCGTGACCGGCATCTTGGCCGCGAAGAACTGCTCCACGGCGTCCGCGTAGCGGCGGATCTCGCGCTGGGCCGTCTCGGCGGCGCGGAGCGAGACGAAGTTCATCAGAGCGCGCGCGTTCACCGTCCAGAAGAACTCCGTGTAGGCGCCGACCGGTATCACCGAACGAGCCAGCTCGCGCGCGACACCGGCCTCGACGAGCCGCTCGTACGTCTCGAACGCATGCTCGTAGACCCCGCGGAACTCCTCGCGTGTCCGCTCGGCGAGCTCGTCGTCCACCGGTTCGAAGGAGTACGCGCCGGGCTTACCGACCTGGCTGCGCACGTCTTCGAGCTCGGGAACATAGAAGTCGTCCGTCGCCTTCGCGTACCGCATCGAGAACTCGTTGAAGGAACCAATGCGGTGGCGGAACCACTCCCGCGCCACGAAGATCGGAGCGCGAATATGGAATCGGAACGAGTTGTGCTCGAATGGCGTGCCGTGCATGTCGCGCATGAGGAAACGGATCAGACCCGCATCGGCGTCATCCATCTCGTCCTTGCGCCGGGCAAAGCTGACGCGCGCGGCGTTCACGACGGAGAGGTCGGTCGCCATCGAGTCGTCAAGCCGGACGAAGCCATGGTCAAGCACTCGGATTGCGTCTTCGGCTGTCACTCTGTCTGTCGTGGCCACCGGAGAATCGAGTTTAGCCAGGGTGCATGTCGGCACCTCTGGCTGGTCCTACCCCTCGTGGAAGCCCGGGTTCTACCCGGCCGGGACCGATGCGAAGGAGTTCCTCCGCTTCTACGCGGGACGCTTTGCCACCGTCGAGCTGAACACCACGGGCTACCGGCTCCCGGGCGAGGAGCAGTTCGCGCGCTGGGCCGGGCTGACGCCGCCGGGTTTCCGCTTCGCGCCGAAGCTCGCGGGCAACCGGCCGCGCATGCTCGCGGACTTCGGGCCGCGTGTGCGCGCGCTCGGCGACCGGCTCGGGCCGATCCGTGTCCAGCTGGCCAGCGCGCGCGACGAGGGGATGATCGAGCTGATCCTCGGCTCGCTCGATCCGGAGCTCCTGCTCGCGTTCGATCTCGCGCATCCGTCGTGGGACGGGATCGAGCCGCGGCTTGCAGAGGCGGGAGCGGTGCGGGTCAACGATCTCGACCACGAGGCGACGTTCCGGTACGTGCGGTTTCGGGATCCGCCGTATGACGACGAGGCATTGCGGGAGTGGGCCGATCGTCTACGAGCCGTCGACGTGCCGCTCTATGCGTACTTCCGTCACGAGGACGAGCCGACGGCGCCGGCGTACGCCTTACGCCTGCTGGAGCTGCTCGATCAGTGAACGTGGCACTTCTTGTCGACTCCGGCGATGGAGTCCTGCAAGGCGTTCTGCTGGTGTTCGTATGCGACGTCCGCGGAGCTGTTCGGGTTGTAGTCGTGTAGGCCGGCGACCGTGACGCTCACGTCGGGCGTCACGCCGGGGCCGATCGCAGACAGGCGGTACTTCACACCGTTCCCCGGACCGCGTGGGCTGAATCGGTAGAAGCCGTAGCAGAAGACTCCGGTCGGCTGGTGAGCCAGAAACGCGTTTTCACGCCGCCAGCCTTTCCCGTAGCGCGAGTCGAGCGTGTCGACGTAGACGTTCCGGCCGTAGCCGTCGAGTGGTGAGCCGACGCGCGTCGCCGAGAAGCCGTACACGGGCTTGCCGTCGTACGTAAGGCGCCCGAACAGGTGGTGGTAGCGGCCGTCGTAGACCCAGTCGGTCCAGGCATCGAGCGTCGCGATCGCGCTCGACCAGTGGGAGAGATGGAGCTCCCATGCGCCCAGGCCGCTGCGCGGGCGGCCGTCGAAGTTCGGCAGCGTCCTACGCCAGGATTGCAGCGCCCAGTACGAGCCGTCGGGCGCGGCGCAGGCAGCCACTTGGAAGGCGAGTGCCGGCCCGTCGTACGCACGGCACTGGTTCCTGAAGGAGGTCCAGTACCGGCCCGAGTAGTCCTTTCGAAAGCTGACTTGCGGCCGGCTCATGGTCGGTTGGCGCGCGTTGACCGCTCCCCACGCGCGGACATGCATGACGCGGCCGCCGACCTTGTACGTGATCAGCGCCTGACCGCTCGCGTCGACGCCAAGCCTGACGTTCTGCGCGTTCCGGTCGATGATCTCCGAGGCGGACGCGGACGCAGGCAAAAGCAGGAATGCGCACACGGCGACGACCAGGCTCCTCACAACTGTATTTTCGGCATTGAAACTTAGAAACTTGTAAGGAAACGCTCGAACGAGGGACTAGAAGCGGGCGGTGGCGCCTAGGTGGCGCTCGTAGGCCCCCGTCTCGAGGATCTCGGCGATCTGGGCGACCGTGAAGCGAAGCTCTTCATCGGTGTTGTAGTAGTGCGGCCCGATCCGCAGGCCGGCGTCGGGACGGAAGTCGCAGAGGATCTGCCGCTCGCCGAGTTCTTTGTGCACTGCCTCGAACTGCGGCGTGCGCACCGTGACGGTGCCGCCGCGGCGGGCCGGATCGCGCGGGCTGCCGACGTCGAAGCCGGCTTCGTCGAGCAGATCGATGAGCAGCTGGGTCTGGCGAAGCGAGTTCTCGCGGATGCGGTCGACGCCGATCTCTTCGATCAGGTCGTAGCCCGCGGTCGCCGCGTAGAGGGCGGGGACGTTGGGCGTGCCGGTGAGAAAGCGCGCCGCGCCGTCGGCGTAGTCGAGCTCGGGCTCGAAGCTGAAGGGACGTGCATGCGCCTGCCAGCCGACGAAGGTGGGCTCCAGCACTTCGGCGAGATCGGGCCGGACGTACAGCCAGCCGTTTCCCGGCCCGCCGCAGAGCCACTTGACGCTGCCGCCGACCGCGAAGTCGACGTTCAGCGCGGCGACGTCGAGCGGCACGATTCCCGCCGACTGGTACGCGTCGAGCACGACGTGCGCGCCGACTTCGTGTGCGCGGCGGACGATCGCGGCGACGTCCTGAATCTCCGCAGTCTTGAAGAGGACGTGCGTGATCGGGACGAGCAGCGTGCGCTCGTCGATCGCCTCGACGATCGCCCGGTCGTCGTCGACGACCACGACGTCGAGCTCCGGCTGGGCCTGGTACAGGTAGCGGACGCTCGGAAAGTTGCCCTCCTCGTAGACGACGCGGTTGCGGTGCGGATCGACCGGCCGGAAGCAGGACACGATGATCGCCTCGGCGATCGCGACGTTCTGATGCATGACGGTCGACCCGGGCGGCGCCCCGATGATGCGGCCGACCTGGTCGCCGACGGTCATGGGCATCTCCCACCAGCCCTCGCCCCAGGCCCGGATGCCGCGTTCCTTCCACATCCGTGCGAACTCGAGCAGGCGTTCCTCTGCGGCAGCCGGCATCGCGCCGAGCGAGTGGTTGATGAGGTACGTCGTGTCGCGGAGGATCGGGAACCGCTCGCGGTACTCGGTCAACTCCATGCCGCGCAGCCTAGTCGGGAAGCGAGGCGACTAGTAAGGCCACGTCACGGTGTCGGACACACTGCCGTCGGATTCGTTCCGATGTGACGGAACACGCTCCGATGCCCAGTTCGAGCCAATTTCCCGTAGGCCAACTAGGACACGGCCTGGTGTCGGACACCGTGACGAAAGTG
>DAINSN010000083.1:0-10560 GCA_036741295.1 Gaiellaceae bacterium | reverse complement strand
ACGTGAACGTCGGCTACGCAGCGCTCGTCGGGTTGCCGGCCGCCGGCTCGGTCGCGTTTGCGACGGCGCTGCAGCAGCGCTTGCGCACGCGCACGGTGGAATTGCTCTTCGCCTGCTTCATCCTTGCCGTCGCCGTCTGGCTCTTTGTGAAATGACCTACGCTCTCGCAATCGCGCTGGGCGTAGTCGCCGGCATGCTCGCCGGAATGTTCGGCGTCGGGGGCGGCATCCTCTTCGTTCCCACACTCATCGCGCTGGGCCTCAACCAACACGATGCGATCGGGACATCTCTGCTCGCCATCGTCCCGACCGTGTTCGTCGGTACGTGGCGGCAGTCGCGCTATGGCAACGTCCGCTGGCGGGCCGCCGCGGTGCTCGGAGTGGCGGCCGCCGTCTCCGCGCAAGGCGGTGTCGCACTCGCCGAGGCGCTACCCGGGTCGACCCTGCGGCGTCTGTTCGCAGGCCTCCTGGTCCTCGTTGCCGTCCAGATCGCATTGCGCGCGCGCCGCTCCGAATCCTGACCTATCCTGTGCGAATGGCGGGCCCCGAGGAGATCTGGCTGCCGCTCGTCGACGAGCCGGTCGGCGACATCGTTACGCGGCTCCAGGCCGAAGATCCCGAGATTGACCGTCTCGTGGGTTCGCCGCATCGGGTCCTGGCGTTCCGCACCTTCGCGTACATCCGCGTCGGAATCCTGCTCGGTGAGCTGCTCTTTGAGCAGGAGCTCGCCGCCGAGGATGCCGACGAGACCTGGGTGGAGGCGCTGTTGCGTGACCCGAAGCACCACGACGCTCTGCAACGCGAGGTGCGGGCCGTCGCGGAGGAGATCGCCGCCGACCCGAAGTACGCGCATGACGAGCCGCTCGGCCCGGACGAGGACGCCAGGGACCGCTTCCGGGAATTTGCCCGGAGACAGCTCGCCGGCGACTGAACCGTCCGCCAGCCGGGGAGGCTGCATAATGGGAGGCTCGTGAAGCGCGCCTCTGTCGCCTTCGTCGCCGCCCTGTTGCTGCTGACTGCTGCGGCCGCCGATGCCGGCTGGCAGCAAACTCGGGCCTCGGGGGCGACCGCGCGGGCGTATGCGATCCGCGTTGTTGTTCCCGACCAGCCGGGAGCGGAGACACCGACCGTCTCCGCGCCGGAGGACTCCGTCGTCTTCAGCGGCAGCTTCGACTACAACCATGCCGTCACGACCGACTCCGCGAACGCGAGCGCGTCCGCGGTTGCAGGTTCCTCCGCGAACGCAACCGCAGCCGCGGAGGTCAACAACCTCAGTTTGTTCGGCGGTGAGATCACGGCCACGAGCGTCATCGCGCAGGCCCACGCAGAAGCGCGGGCCGGCGCTGCGAAGGGAGACATCTCCGGCTCGGCGGTCACGGACCTCGTGGCGCTCGGTCAGCCCGTGACAGGAAACTCGTTGCAGCTCGCCGACTGGGGCTCGCTCACCACCGTCGCCGGCGGCGCCAGCGGTTCTCCGGCCACCGGTTACCGCGGGAGCGTGACGGCGCTCGAGATCAGGCTCACCGCCGAGCACGGGGGTCTACCTGCCGGGACGACGATCCTCGTCGGCTATGCGGAGGTCGCGGCACAGGCTGCGCCACCCGAGCCGCCCATCCAGGTTCCGCAGCCTTCCAAGGGCAAGTCCGGATCGAAGGCCGGGAAGGCGCCGGAGCCTGCACCTGGATTCCCGCCGGTCCGCCAGCCGCCGCAAGTGACGCCGAAGCTGACCGCAGGCGGCTACGTGTTCCCCGTCTACGGCCCCTCGTCGTTCGTGGACACTTTCGGGGCATTGCGCGGCGACGTCTCGAGCGGCTGGCACCACGGCGACGACATCTTCGCGCCGCTCGGCGCGCCGCTGCTGGCAGTTGCTTCCGGCACCGTTTTCTCGGTGGGCTGGAACAAGGTCGGAGGAAACCGCCTCTGGCTCCGTGACGGTCAGGGAAATCTCTTCTACTACGCGCATCTCTCCGCGTTCTCGCCGCTCGCGGTGAACGGGAGCAAGGTGAACGCGGGCGACGTCGTGGGCTTCGTCGGCAACACCGGCGACGCGCAGGGGACGCCGTTCCACCTGCACTTCGAAGTTCATCCAGTCGGCCTGCTCGGGCTCGGCTACGACGGCGCGGTCAATCCGACCTCGTACCTCCTCGCCTGGAAGCATCTCCAGGACGTCAGTTTTGCGGGCGGCGACGCGTGGGCCCCGTTGCACTCGCTCGGAAGCGCGCCGAAGCCCGGGGCGATCCTCTTGACGGCGACCGACATCTCGATCGCGGACGGGCTCGTCCCGGGCTCGCTGCAGCGTGCGATCAGGCCCCTCATCGTGAGGCCCGACAACTTCAGCTCGAAAAAGCCGAAGAAGTAGGTCGAGCTAGTTCGAGCTAGGGCTCGAGTTCCCGCCCTGATAAGTGAACTCGTCGCTCGGCCCGAAGACCCGGTCGGACAGCCACTTGCGCGTCTGCGCCCCTGAGATGGGGTTGAACAGAATGCCGAGCGCAATGCCCGTCAGCAGTAGCGTTGCGTTGCGCGCGCCGTGGTCCTTCTTGCCGTGCACGCGGTCGGCTGCCTGGCGGAGCTCGTCGAGCGCCTCTCGCAGGTGGTCCTGGATGTCCTTGTCGGTGGCAACACGCGTGGCGACCGGAATCGCTCCGCGCCCGCCGATCAACTCGTTGTAGACGACGCGCGCCGATTCGTAGGCGTTGCGCACGTTGTCGCGCAGATCCTCGTCCTTGAACGCGCGCTCGATGTAAGGCCTCGCCCCGCCGGCCCGGTCCATTACCTTGTCTCTCGTCTTGGCCATGCTCCCAGTGTCCTTTCGCTCGTTTGCCAGCTCTTGCGTACCCGTGCGTAATCGACGCAAACAAGCCGTTCTCTGGCTCACTCTACTGGTCGTCGCAGGATGTGGGAGCAGCGCGGCCCAGAAGGGGTACGTCGTCCAAGGAGCCGGCTTCACGTTCGTGGCTCCAGCCGAGTGGGGGGTCTCGCGGAAGGGCCGTGAGGTTCAGGTCGCGCAGGGCACGCTGCTGATCTCGGTGACGCGCTTTCCGCTGCTCCGCCGGTTCAAGCCCGCGCTCTGGGACAAGGTCGTTCCGGAACTCGATCGGGCGGCCACCGCGGTGGCGAGGCAGCAGCAGGGCACGGTGAGCGACCCTCGCACCGTCACGGTCGCCGGCCAGAAGGCTCGAAGGTACGACGTCGCCTACGCGGGCGAGGGGAAGCAGCTCGTCGAGCGGATCGCGTTCGTCCTGCGCGGGAAGACCGAGTACCTGCTGCTCTGCCGCTACGAGCGCGGCGGCAGGACCGAGGCCTGCGACCGCTTGCTGACGTCCTTCAGGCTTGCCGCGGCCTGACGGTCGCGGACGGGTGACGGCTTGGGGTGCGTTGCGCCCTTGCCGTCGAACGCCGCGTCGAAGACCTGGTCGATCGTGTCGACGAGGACGAACTCCATCTGCTCCTTCGTCTCCTTGGGCAGCTCTTCGAGGTCGGGCTCGTTGTCCCGCGGCATGATGATGCGCTTCAAGCCGGCGCGCTGCGCCGCGAGCGCCTTCTCGCGGATGCCGCCGATCGGGAGCACCTGCCCGGTCAGCGTGATCTCGCCGGTCATGCCGACGTCCTCCGAGACCGGCTGGTTGCGCACGAGCGAGGCGATCGCCGTCGCCATCGTGATCCCGGCAGAAGGCCCGTCCTTCGGCACGGCGCCGGCCGGAACGTGCAAGTGGATGTCGTTCTCGCGGAACCAGTCTGGCTCGAGGCCGAGCTTGTCCGCGTGCGCGCGCACCCACGAGAGCGCAGCCTGTGCAGACTCCTGCATCACGTCGCCGAGTTGGCCCGTGATCGTCAGCCGGCCCTTGCCCGGGTAGGCGGTCGCCTCGAAGAAGAGGATGTCGCCACCGACAGCGGTGAAAGCAAGACCCGTCGCCACGCCGGGCTCCGAAGTTCGCTTGCGCACCTCGCCTTCGTAGCGGCGCGGGCCGAGCGAAGCGCGCACGCGCTTCTCGTCGATGCGCAGCTTCTTCGCGCGTTGCTTGCCCTCGGCGATCTGTCGCGCCGCCTTGCGCAGCACGTCCGCGAGCCGCCGCTCGAGGTTGCGTACGCCCGCTTCGCGGGTGTACTCGCGAATGATCAGCCGCAGCGCCTTGTCGGTGATCGTGACCTGGTCGCCGCCGAGCCCGTGGGCCTCGACCTGCTTCGGCACCAGGTAACGCTTGGCGATGCCGAACTTCTCGTCCTCCGTGTAGCCCGACAGCTGGATGACGTCCATGCGGTCCAGCAGCGGCGCGGGGACGGTGTCGAGCGTGTTCGCCGTGCAGATGAACAGCGTCTTCGAGAGATCGAACGGCAGATCGAGGTAGTGGTCGCGGAAGTTCTTGTTCTGCTCTGGATCGAGGACCTCGAGCATCGCGCTCGCGGGATCGCCCCGGAAGTCGGCGCCCATCTTGTCGATCTCGTCGATCAGCACCACGGGGTTCATCGACTCGGCGTCGCGCAGATGACGGATGATCGTCCCCGGCATCGCGCCGATGTATGTGCGGCGATGGCCGCGTATCTCCGCCTCGTCGCGCACGCCGCCGACGGACAGACGGGCGAACTTGCGACCGAGCGCACGCGAGATCGACTGGCCGAGTGACGTCTTGCCGACGCCCGGCGGTCCGACGAAGCAGAGGATCGGCCCAGAGGTGTCGTTCTTGAGCTTCGAGACGGCGAGGTGCTCGAGGATCCGCTCCTTCACCTTTTCGAGATCGAAATGGTCCTCGTCCAGCACCTGCTTCGCGTTGTCCAGGTCGAGGTTGTCCACGGTCGTCTTGTGCCACGGGAGCGACGCGATCCAGTCGATGTAGGTGCGGATGACTCCGTACTCGGCCGCGGCGGTCGGCAGCTTCTCCAGGCGGGCCAGCTCGCGGTCGACCACCTTGCGCACGTCCTCCGGAAGCTCCATCGAGTCGAACGTCGAGCGCAGCTCGGCAATCTCCGCGGCCTCGGGATCGCTCTCACCGAGCTCGTCCTGGATCGCCTTGAGCTGCTGGCGCAGGAAGAACTCGCGCTGCCCCTTCTCCATCTCTTCCTGGACCTGCGACTGGATCTTCGACCCGAGCTCGAAGACCTCGAGCTCGCGGTTCAAGATGGCCGAGATGTCTCGCAGCCGCGCTTCGATGTCGGTGAGCTCCAGTAGTCGCTGCTTCTCCTCCGTCTTGAGACGCAGCGTGGAGGCGACCAGGTTGCAGAGCGCACTCGGGTCGTCGACGTTCGCAGCGGCGATCTGCAGCTCCTCCGGCAGGTAAGGAACGAGGCCGATGACGCGTCCGAACAGATTCTGGACGTTCCTTGTCAAAGCTTCGACCTCGGGCTTCTCAGTGAGCTCGTCCGGCAACTCGATGAACTCGCCCATGAGGTACGGGTCCTCCTGCACCTGGCGGTCAAGCTTGATGCGCTGTACGCCCTGGACGAGGATCCGCAACGTCCCGTCGGGAACCTTGATCATCTTGTGGATCACGGCGGCCGTGCCGACCTCGTAGAGGTCGTCCCAGCCGGGCTGCTCCGCGTCCGGATTCTTGACCGTGACAAGCGCGAGCACGCGGTCACCCGAGACGACGTTCTCGACCAGCTTGATCGAGCGCTCCTGGCCGATCGCGAGCGGCGTCACCGACTCCGGAAAGACGACCGTGTCCTTCAGCGGAAGAACAGGCAGGGTCGCCGGGAACGTGAGCTCTTCCGTCGGCTCCTCGACGATTGTGTCGCTGGTCGCCGAGCTCATGAAGACGTCACCACGATCGAGATGCGCTCCGCCGGGGCCGGCTTCGGGGCAATCGGCAGCTTGATGGTGAGAAACCCTCGCTCGTACGTCGCGGTCGCCTGTTCCGGGTCGACGTCCTCGGCCAGCGTCACCTGACGCTGAAACGGGCCGTACTCGATCTCGAGCTGCTGGTACTGCCCACAATCCTTGGGCCGGTGCCGGTCACCCGCGATCAGGAGCGCCCGCGGGGATGCAACCACCTTCACCTCGCTCGGGTCGACTCCGGGGAGCTCGACAACGACGGTGAGGGAGGCCGGCCCCTCGGTTCGGTAGACGTCGACCTCCGGCCGATAGCTGCGGCGCATCCCGCGCGAGAACGGAAAAACCTCCCAGAGATCGGCGAAGAGTTGCTCGATCTCCTCGGCAGCGTGTCCCACGTCGCGTCGTCGTTTTTCCATCGTCTCAGGGTACCCCGGCAGGGCAGGGTTCAGACGTGGCCGGTGGCCCTGACGGCGTTCGAGCCCGCAGGCCACTAGCATCGCGTCCGCCATGAAGGGCGTCGTTCTAGCCGGCGGGACCGGCTCGCGTCTCGATCCGCTGACGCGGATCACGAACAAGCACCTCCTGCCGGTCTACGACCGGCCGATGGTGGTGTACGCCATCGAAGCTCTGCGTGAGGCAGGCGTGACGGAGCTGATGCTCGTGACCGGTGGTGAGCACGTGGAGGATTTCCGGCGCCTCCTCGGCGACGAGCTTGAGTACGGCAACCAGGAACGCCCGGGGGGCATCGCGGAGGCGCTCGGCCTCGCACGCGAGTTCATCGGGGGCGAGCGAGTGGTGGTGATGCTCGCCGACAACATCTTCCGGGGGTCGATCGCGCCGACGATCGACAACTTCGGGCGGCAGAGCTCGGGCGCACGAGTCCTGCTCGCGCACGTGCGCGAGACAGAGCATCTCCGCCATCTCGGCATTCCGCGCATCGCGAACGGCCGGATCACGGAGATCGTGGAAAAGCCCGTCGATCCCCCCGGGCGCCTCGCGGTCACGGGCCTCTATTGCTATGAGCCGGACGTTTTCGACGTGATTGCCGAGCTCGAGCCGTCGGGACGGGGCGAGCTCGAGATCACGGACGTCAACAACCACTACGTGCGCGCGGGAACACTCGAGTACGACATCTTCGAGGAGTACTGGGGCGACGCGGGTGAATCGATCGACGCGTACTACGAGGTGATCGAACGCGTACGGCGGCCGCACTTCGGGTCGGAGCGTCCGCGTCCGTTCCCGCTGCGGCGCTATGAGGACGAGCGGGGATGGCTGACGGAGATCGCCCGGACCGGCGCCCTGCCGAAGCCGATCCGCCAGACCAACGTGTCCTTCTCACGGCAGGGCACGATCCGAGGGCTGCACTACCACGAGCGCGGCCAGGACGACCTGTTCGTGTGCCTCCAGGGCCGTGTGCGCGTCGTCGCGCTCGACCGCGAGACGGGAGAGGCCTTCAGCGAGGACATCGGCGAGGGCAATTTCGCCGCCGTGTACGTGCCCGGGAACCTGGCGCATGGGTTCGAGGCGTTGACGGACGTCCTGATGCTCTACCACGTCACCGAGGAGTACGACCCCGCCGATCCGGACGAGCACCAGCTGCCGTGGAACGATCCACGCGTAATCCATCTCTGGAGCACGACATCGCCGATCCTGTCGAAGCGGGACCAGAGCGCCTCGTAATCACGGGCGCTGGCGGCCAGCTCGGCCGTGCGCTCACGGAGGAGTTTCCGGCCGCAGTGGCGTTGAGCCATGCGGACTGGGACGTGACGTTCCCGCCTCCTGAACTGGGGGAGCCGCTCGGGCTCGTGTTGCACGCGGCAGCCTGGACGGATGTCGACGGCGCCGAGGCCGACCCGCAGGAGGCCGCCGCCGTCAACGTGGGGGGAACGCATCATGTGGCCGAGTTGGGCGCTCCGCTCGTCTACTACTCCACGGATTACGTCTTCGACGGCCGGAAAGGTGAGCCGTACGTCGAGTCCGATGCGCCGAACCCGCTCTCTGCGTACGGGCGGACGAAGCTGTACGGAGAGGGCGCGGCCGGAGAGCAGGCCTGGATCGTGCGCAGCTCGGGGCTTTTCGGTCCGACCGGAACGAACTTCGTCAGGACGATGCTCGAACTCGCGCGTGCGCGCGACGAGGTCGCCGTCGTCGACGACCAGCGCACGTCGCCGACGTACGTCGGCCATCTGGCAGCGGCGACGCGTGAGGTGCTGGAGCGGCCGTTCGGTGTCTGGCACCTCGCCGCGGAAGGTGATGCGACCTGGGCCGAGTTTGCGGAAGCGATCTTCGAGGAAGCCGGCCTGGACACACGGGTCCGTCGTATCTCGAGCGCCGAGCTTGGACGGGCCGCGCAGCGGCCCGTCAATGCGGTGCTGCGCAGCGAGAAAGACGCGCCGGCCCTCCCGCACTGGCGGGAAGGCCTGCGCGAATGCCTTAGCCGTCTAGCCTGACCGCTTCAGCTTGCCGTGCTTCTTCGCATGCAGCTCGCCGCGGCGGAACACCCAGATTCCGAGGGGCACCGAGATGATGCCGATGATCAGCATCGGCCAGATGTCGCCCCAGACCCCGCTGACGTTCGTGCCGTCGAGTATCGCCGCCCGCTCGCCGCGCAACGCATAGGTCGCCGGCGAGATGGTCGCGAGCCACTGCATGAACTGCGGTAGGACCGAGACCGGGTAGTAGACGCCGGAGACGACGAGCATCAAACCCTGCGCGACGTAGCCGAACTGCGTCCCCTTCTCGGGCGAGATGAGCGGCAGGACGGCCGTCATCATCCCGATGCCGACGAACGAGATCGACGCGACGGCGATCAGCACGACCGCGGTGACGAAGTTCGCGTTCGGCATGTGCAGCCCGAAGAACGCCGCGATCGCCGCGAAGACGATCGACGCGCGGACGATCCCGTAGCCGATGGCGAAGATGCCGGTGCCGAGCAGATGCGTCGCACGCGTCAGCGGTGCCATGAACGTGTATTCGATCGTTCCCTCCCAGCGCTCCCACGCGACCGTCTCGATCAGCAACTCGAAGACGATGCCGAGGTACGACCACATGACCGCGCCGATCAGGAGGATCGTGGTCAGGCGGTCGATGTTCACCGTGCCGCCCTCCGCAACGACGCCTTTCGCGATGAAGACGATCGTGAGCGTGTTCGCGGCCGTCCAGAAGAAGAACGCCACCTCCCACCAGGCGTAGCGCTTGATGAGGTAGTAGTTGCGCTCGACCATCCCGTAGAGGCCGATGAACTCGTGCCGGAGAGCTCCTGCCGCCTCTCTCACGCGAACACCCCCCGCTCTGCATCCTCGTCCTTCTCGTCCTCGAAAGTCCGACCCGTCGCGGCGAAGAACGCCTCTTCGAGCGTCTCGACCTCGTAGCGCTCCTTCAACGCGTCCGCAGGATCGAGCGCGATCAGCTGCCCGCGGTCGAGGATGCCGACGCGATCTGCGAGCACCTCGGCCTCGCGGATGTCGTGCGTGCAGAGCAGGATTGTCGCGTCGTGCGTGGTCCAGACGTCGCGAATGAAATCCTGCACCTCCAGCTTCGAGCGCGGATCGAGCCCGGTCGTCGGCTCGTCGAGGAGCAGCAGGACGGGCGACGTGAGGAGCGCACGCGCGAGTGCAACCTTCTGCTGCATGCCCCGCGACAGGTTCTCCATCGCCTCGTGCCGGCGCCCCACCGGGAATCCGACTCGCCCGAGGATCTCGGGGATGGCCGTCTTCGTGACGCTCGGCGGGATGCCGTAGAAGCGCGCCGCGTAGGCGAGATTCTCCTCCGATGACATCTTCTTGAAGAACGAAGCCTCGACCGATACTCGGTTGACGAGCCTCTGCACCGGACGCGACTCCTTCACGACGTCGTGGCCGAAGATCTTCACGCTGCCGGCGTCCGGCAGCAGCAACGTCGACAGCAGCCGGACCAGCGTCGACTTGCCCGAGCCGTTCTGGCCCGGGATCGCGACACACTCGCCGCGTTCCATTGTGAACGTCACGCCCTCGAGCGCCGCCACGCGCTTACGCCGTTTGCGCCCGCGCGTTCGCGTCGCATCGCGGCGGAAGAATTCCTTGCGCAAGTTGTTGACTTCTACTGCGAACACTTCAAGCTCCTACGATTCGGCGGGACACGGGTACGCGCAAGACACCTGCTGAACGCAGGCGGCGCACGGGACGTGAGAAATCAGCCGAAGAAGAGCGTCATACCGTCAAGACGGTAGCAAACGTGTCAAGCTTTTGGTGAATCAGGACCGGTCTCGACGTCGTGAATCAGCCAGAGCCGCTCGCCTGTTTGCGAATCGGTACGCGCCTGAGCGGTGATCTTCTTGACGTCGGGGTACTCGACGACTTCGGGCGAGACGCGGATGCCTGCGACGATGTAGCGAACGAGCTCGTCGGTCTCGTTGCGTAGACCGTGTGCGCCGTCCGGGCCCACGGGGAAGTGAACCACCTCGCCCTCGCCGAGTTGCCGATCGCCTTCGGGTCCGCGCAGCGTCGGCCGTCCGCGCAGCACGATCAGGAACTCCTCCGAGCCGTGGTGGAAGTGGTAGACGACGGAGTTCCCCGGGCCGAGCTCGTACAGGCTCGCACCGAGCAGCGGGCCGCGGTCGACGAGATGCTTGCTCTTCGCGCCCCCTCCGGACCAGTCGTCCGTCGCGTCCCACTCGTCGGTCCAGATGTTCATTCGCCGATCCTGGCACACGGGACTTGACTGCGGTCCGACCTCACCACTAGGGTTCCATCCAGGTCGTTCGCCGCAGAAGGCGGGCGCCGAGGCAATGGAGCCTCAGGACTCAGAGAGTCCTGG
>DAINSN010000082.1:0-10570 GCA_036741295.1 Gaiellaceae bacterium | reverse complement strand
TCGGGATCGTCTTCACCGCGACGGACATGGCCGTCGTCTACATCCTGACCAACGGAGGCCCGCCGCCTTCCGACTCCACGGAGATGGTCACGACGTGGGCGTACAAGACCGGGATCGAGACCGGCTCGCTCGGCGCCGGGGCGGCGATCTCTCTGTTCCTCTTACCCGTCCTGGCCGTCGTGGCGATCGGCATGCTGATCTTCGCGCGCCGCACCGAGGTGACGTAGCCCGTGGATGCCGTGCTCAGGGGATTCCGCGAGAAGGGGATGTCGTACCTGATCGTCGGGCCGTTCGCGATCGTGCTCGCCTTCCCGTTCTACGTGATGGTGATCACGGCGTTCAAGCATCAGCGCGACTTCTACGACCTCGGTCATACGCCGTACTGGTTCCACAAGGGGCCGACGCTGGCCAACGCCCGTTTCCTCTTCAACGAGACGCAGTACACGACGTGGCTGCGGAACACCGCGATCATCGGCATCGTCGTCGTGCTGATCACGCTGGTGCTCGCGGTCCCGGCGGGTTACGCGCTCGCGCGGCTTTCGGGGAAGTTCGGGCAGAGCGTCGGCGTCGGCATCTTCTTGACGTCCCTCGTGCCGCCGACACTGCTGTTCCTGCCGCTGTTCTCGGTGATCACCCAGCTCGACAGGCAGACCAGCCACCTCTTACATTTCCACCTACGTGGCTCGATCTGGTCGCTTGTCCTGGTGTATCCGTCGTTCACCGTGCCCTTCGCGACGTGGCTTTTGATGGGGTTCTTCAAGACCATTCCACGGGAGCTCGAGGACGCGGCTCTGATCGACGGGGCGTCACGACTCGGCACTCTGGTACGCATCGTCTTTCCGATCTCGGTCCCGGGGATCCTGACCGTGGTCATCTTTTCGTTCTCGCTCGTCGTGAACGAGTTCGTGTACGCGTTCACGTTCATCTCGAGCTCGTCTAGCAGGACGTTGTCTACCGGCGTCTACACCGACCTGATCCGCGGCGACCTGCCACAGTGGGGAGCGATCATGGTTGCCTCGCTCATACCGAGCATTCCGCTCGCGCTCCTCTACAACACGTTCCTCGACCGGTTCATCGCAGGCTTTACCGGGGGAGCATTCCGGTAGGGCCGAGAAAGGAGGGGGTAGTGGCAAGTTCAGACGATCCCAGTCGGCGCGAAGGAAGGTATGACCGCCGCGAGCTGATCCGCAAGGCCGGCGTGGCGGGCATCACGGTCGGCGTGGCGGGCTCGGGCTTCGGGCGGGCGTTCTACGGCCCGTTGCGCTTCAAGGGCCGCTGGCTCAAAGGCGACCTGTCGATCATCCAGTGGGCCCACTTCGTTCCCGCGTATGACAAGTGGTTCACAGACGTGTGGGCGAAGAACTGGGGGCAGAAGAACGACGTGCAGGTCCACGTCGACCTGATCCTCAACACGTTGCTGCCGGCTCGTGCAGCGGCGGAGGCGGCGGCCGGTTCCGGCCACGACCTGTTCTTCAACCTGTCGCCGCAGGCGCAGTTCGAGGACCAGGTCATCAACCATGTGGAGATCGTCCAGGAGGTTCAGCGCAAGGTCGGCAAGATCGGGGGCCTCGGCAAGCGGGCGACGTACAACCCGAAGACGAAGAAATGGTTCGCCTTCGCGGACAACTACGTCCCCGATCCCGTGGTGTGGCGGCACGACCTCTGGAACGGTGTCGGCATCGCACCCTCGACGTGGGAGAACGTGCGCAAGGCGGCGCCGAAGCTGAAAGCCGCCGGCCATCCGATCGGGATCGGCCAGTCGGCCGAGCTCGACTCGAACATGGCGCTGATGGCCTTCATGATGTGCTTCGGCTCGTACGTCCAGAATGAGAAGCATCAGGTCACGATCAAGTCGAAGCACACGGTCGAGGCCGTGAAGTTCATGGCCGACATCTTCAAGAGCGGTGAGACCGACGAGATCTTCGGCTGGACGCCGGCCTCGAACAACAACTTCATGTACTCAGGCAAGGGCTCGATGATCCTCAACGCAATTTCGGCGACCCGCACGCCGGAGGATCTCGGCCTGCCGTTCTCGGATCAGCTCTACATCTATCCGATCCCCAAGGGCCCGGTGCAGCGACTCGGGCTCGAGCACGTGATGGGGTCCTACTCGATCTGGAAGTTCGCGCAGAACATTGCGGGGGCCAAGAAGTTCATGGCCGACCTCGAGATCAACTACAAGGACGCGTTCGTCGCGTCGAAGTTCTACAACTTCCCGACGTTCCCGGGCGCGCTTCCCTTCAAGAAGATCCAGAAGCTTGCGGCGGCCGACACGCACAAGCCGCGCGGCAAGTACCAGATCCTCGCGACCATCGCGCAGAAGTACACGGTCAACCCGGGCTATCCGGGCCACACGAACGCCGCGTTCTCCGAGGTGTTCGGCAAGTTCCTGATCCCGAAGATGTTCGCCCAGGTCTCGCAGGGCAAGATGAGCGCCGCCGACGCGGTCAGCGCTGCGGACCATGACTTCAGGGACATCTATGCGAAGTGGCGGAAGCTCGGCAAGATCTAGTCGAGACGCGAACGGGGGGAGCGGTTGCTCCCCCGTTCGTCTTCCGCTCTTAATAGCCTAAGCGCGTCATGACCTCGCATCCACATCGCTGGAGGATCCTTGCCGTAGTCGCGACGGCGTTCTTCATGACGATCCTCGACATCGCGATCGTGAACGTCGCACTGCCTTCGATCGCGCGGTCGCTGAACTTTTCGCGGGAGAACCTGCAGTGGGTGATCACGGCCTACTCGATCGCCTTCGGCGGCTTCCTCCTCCTGGCCGGCCGCGCCGCGGATCTGCTCGGGCGGCGGCGCGTGTTCGTGGTCGGGGTGGTTGTCTTCACGGTCGCCTCCCTCGTCTGCGGGCTGGCGCAATCGGAAGGGATGTTGATCGTGGCCCGTGCCGTACAGGGGCTCGGCGCCGCCATCATCACGCCGGCTGCCCTCTCGATCGTGATGACGAGCTTCGAGGAAGGCGCGGAGCGCAACAAGGCGCTGGGAATCTGGGGCGCGCTCGGCGGCAGCGGCGCCGCGGTGGGCGTGCTCGCCGGCGGCGTGCTGACGAAGTACCTGGGCTGGGAATGGATCTTCTTCGTCAACGTGCCGGTCGGCGCGCTGGTGCTCGTCTTGACGCCTCGCATCGTCCCCGAGAGCAGGCGCGAGGGCGCGGAGCGGCGCTACGACGCCCTCGGAGCAATCCTCGTCAGCGGCGGCCTGGCACTACTCGTCTACACGATTTCCAGAGCGCCCGACGTGGGCTGGCTGACCGCGCGGACGATCCTCCTTCTCGTCGCCTCAGGAGCGCTCCTCGTCGGGTTCCTCGTCAACGAGCGGCGCGTCCAGGATCCGCTGATGCCCTTCCACATCTTCCGCGTGCGAACGGTCACCGGGGCGAACGTCGTCGGCCTGCTCCTAGGCGCAGTGATCTTCGCCAACTTCTTCCTGCTGACCTTGTACGTGCAGAACGTGCTGCACTACTCCGCCCTCAAGACCGGCGTGACCTTCGTGGCGACCGCGGGCACGTCCGTCCTTGCCGCAGGAGTCGCGCAGGCGTTGACGACGAAGATCGGCCCGAAGCCGGTAATGGCGGTCGGCCTCGCGCTGTTGACCGGCGGGATGATCTGGTACGCGCAAATCCCTGTGCACGGCAGCTATGCGTCCGACTTGCTGCCCGGGTATTTGATGGTCGGCGTCGGGATCGCCTTCGCTTTCGTGCCGGTCTCGATCGCCGCGCTCGCGGGCGTAGTCGAGCGCGAGGCAGGCCTGGCGTCCGGCTTGATCAACACGTCACAGCAAATCGGGGGCGCGGTCGGCGTCGCCGTTGCCTCGACGGTGTTCACGACCCACTTCAAGTCGCTGACCGCGGACGGCAAGCCGCTTGCGGACGCTCTGACCGGCGGCTACGCGTGGGGGTTCTGGGCCCTGGCAGTGTTCGCCGTCCTCGCCTTCATCGCCGTGGTCACGCTGATCAGGCGCGAGGAGATGGCGGCGGAGGCCCCGGCCGCGTCCGTCTAGACCTTCGCGACCAGCGCTTCCGGCACGGTCTCGTGCACGGCGAAGAGCTTGTCGAGCCCGGAGATCTGTAGCGCACGCCGCGTCTCGAGGCCGGGCGCTGCGAGCAGGAACCCGCCCCGATTGACCAGCTTCGTCCGCGTCTCGATCAGGACGCCGAGTGCGGTCGAGTCGATGAACTCGACCTCCCCGAGGTCGACGACGACCCGCTCCGGAGCCTGAGCGCACGCGTCGGCCAGAGCTGTCCGGACCTGAGCTGCGTTGTAGAGGTCGAGCTCGCCGCCCAGGCGAACCACGTAGGCGGCTCCAACGGCGTCTACGCCCAGCACAGGGTGCTTGCGCAGGCCGTCTCCAGCGATGTTCCCCCGGTCAGTCAACCGCCCTCCTGGATTTGGCTTGATGAGCGCCCGCGGCTGGGTCTGGGCGGGTGCGGCGCCACGTGATTGAAGCATCTTCGGCCCTCCGTAGGCAAACGTGGCCGGTTGACCAGCGGGGCCGGGCCAGTGAGGCTTGTGGGATGGAAGTGGCCCTCGTAGCCAGCCGCGCGCGGACTGAGAACTTCCCGGTTGCCTCGGTGCTGTTCCCGCGCCGCCTCCGGCCCCACCTGCGCGCCGTCTACGGCTTCGCCCGGCTCGTCGACATCCTCGGGGACGAGATCGAGGGCGATCGTCTCGCCGCGCTCGACGAGCTGGAGCAGGAGCTCGGCGCCTGCTACTCGGGGGAGCCCTCCTGGCCGGTCATGCAGACGCTCGCGCCGACCATCCACGAGTTCTCGCTGCCGCGGGAGCCATTCCTGCGCCTGATCGAGGCGAACCGGATGGATCAGCGCATCGCGGAGTACGAGACCTGGGACGACCTGAAGGAGTACTGCCGCCACTCGGCCGCCCCGGTCGGCCGCCTGGTGCTCGGCTTGCTGGGCCTGGACGGCGAGCACGAGCTCGTTGCCGCGAGCGACGATGTCTGCACCGGGCTGCAGCTCGTCAACTTCCTGCAGGACGTGCCGCGCGATCTCGAGCTCGGCCGCATCTATCTCCCGCTCGAGGATCGTCGTAGGTTCGGCGTGGCCGCGCTCGACCGTCCGAGCCCCGAGCTCGTCGAGCTGCTCCGTTACGAGGCTGCGCGGGCGCGGGACCTCCTGGCCGGGGGGCGCGCGCTGCAGGAACGGATCGGCGGCCGGATGGGAAGGGCAGTTGGGCTCTTCGCGCGCGGCGGGCTTGCCGCGCTCGACGCGCTCGAGTCGGCACGGTGGGACGTGTTCACGCAGCGGCCGCGCCCGTCGCGCACTCGACTCGCACTGGCTGCCTTCGCAAGATGACGACAGAGCAGGCATACGCAGAGGTCGAGCGACTTACGCGCCGGCGGGCGCGCAACTTTTCCTACGGGATCATGGTGCTGCCGCGCGAGAAGCGGCGGGCGATCGCGGCGATCTACGCCTTTGCGCGCCGCGTCGACGATGTTGCGGACGGACCCGATTTGCCGGCGGACGAGAAGCGGGAGCAGCTCGAACAGATACGCGCCGGTCTTGCCTCGCCGGGAGACGACGCGATGTCGGTCGCGCTCGCCGACGCGCGGAATCGTTTTCCGATTCCCGACCGTGCCTTGCACGCGCTCGTGGACGGCGGCCTGCAAGATCTCGACCAGACGCGGTACGCACACTTCGAGGAGCTACGCGGCTACTGCACGAAGGTGGCCGGCGCGGTCGGCGTCGCGTGCGTTGCCGTCTACGGCTCCGACGACGTCGAGCGAGCCGAGACGCTCGGGATCGCGTTGCAGTTGATCAACATCATTCGCGACGTCCGCGAAGACTGGGAGCTCGGCCGCGTTTACCTGCCGCAGGACGAGCTCGCATCATTCGGCGTGTCGGAGGACGACATTGGGGCGGGTCGCGCCACGGATGCGTGGCGTGCGCTGCTCACGTTCCAGGCCGAGCGCGCCCGCGTCCATCTGCAGGACGGCCTAGGGCTGCTGCGCTCGCTCGACGGTCGCAGCGCCCTGTGCGTCTCGACCTTCGCCGGTCTATACCGGGCGACGCTCGAGCGGATCGAAGCTCGCGGCTTCGACGTGTTCGACGGCCCACCGCACCTGTCTGCGCTGACGAAGCTCCGGATCGTCGGCGAAGGGCTGCGGCGTTGAAGACCGTCGTCGTCGGCGGCGGCCTCGCCGGTTGCGCGGCCGCGCTCGAGCTGCTGGACGCGGGCCATGACGTCACGCTCCTCGAGGCGAGGCCGACGCTCGGCGGTGCGGTGCAGACGCTGCCGGAGCGTGAAGGCGATCCGGCGCCGCCGCCCGACAACGGCCAGCACATCGCCCTCGGCTGCTTTACCGAGTACCTCTCTTTCCTCGAGCGGATCGGCGAGTCGGGCTCCGTTCGCCGCCTGCGCCTGAGCCTGCCCGTCGTTGACGAGCGTCGCCGCTGGGCGCAGATTTCTCCCGCGTCGATCCTCCTGGCGCGTTACGCGCATCTGCCGCTGCGTGAGCGTCCCCGTGTCTGGCAGCTGCTCGCGTTGCGCGGGGTCGATCCTGCGGCGCACGACGACGAGACGTTCGCGGACTTCCTGTTGCGCAAGGGACAGTCGGAACGCGCGATCGAGCGGTTCTGGGACGTCTTCATCCGTCCCGCACTGAACCTGCCGTCGGCGGAGGCGAGTGCAGCGATGGGGATCTTCACGGTGCAGACGGCACTGCTGGCGGGCCGCAGAGCGGGCGAGCTCGTGTTGCCGGCGAAGCCGCTCGGCCGGATGCACGGCGACGCGGCGCGGCGGACGCTCGAGGAAGGCGGTGTGACCGTCGACACGGGAGTGCGGGTCGACGATCTCGACGACCTCGACGCCGACGCGGTCGTCGTCGCGACGCCGCCCGCTGAATCGGCGCGCCTGCTCGGCGAAGCGGAGCCCGGCCTCGACCCGTCACCGATCGTCAGCGTCCACCTCCTGTTCGATCGTCCGCTCCTGCGCACGCCGCTGGCCGCGCTGCTCGGCTCGGATGCGCACTGGGTGTTCGATCGCGGTGCGCTCACCGGGCAGCAGCCCGAGCAGGGCCAGTACCTGACGGTAGTGTCGAGCGGGGTGCCCGAACTGATGGAGATCCGTGGCCGCGAGCTCGTCGACCACATCGCCGCCCAGTTGACCGAGCGGCTCGGTCACGCAGAGCTCGTGTGGTCGCGCGTCAGCCGCGAGCCGCACGCAACCGTCGCGCTCCGCCCGGGAACGGCGTCGCGTCGGCCCGGCCCGCTCACCTCGCGTCCGAATGTCACGCGTGCGGGCGCGTGGACCTCGACCGGCTGGCCCGCGACGATGGAGAGCGCGGTTCGCTCCGGACGAACAGCAGCGATGTTGTTGTCCGATGTGACAACTAGGATTGCTGCATGACCATCGTGCAAGAGCTGACCGGGCTCGACACCGCCGTCGAGCTCGGCGCGGAGCGCCTGCTCTCGCTTCAGCATCCCGACGGCTGGTGGAAGGGCGAGCTCGAATCGAACGCGACAATGATCGCGGAGCACCTGTTCCTGCTCCATTTCCTCGGTCTGCGCGACGCGGAGACGGACCGGTTGCTCGCGAACGAGCTGCTCGCGCGCCGCCGCGCGGACGGAACGTGGTCGATCTGGTTCGAGGGCCCGGCGGACCTGTCCGTGACGGTGGAGGCGTATACGGCGCTGAAGCTCGTGGGTGTCGACGCCGGCGACGAGACGCGCGACTACATCCGGCGCAACGGCGGTGTCGCGCGTGCGCGCATCTTCACGCGTGCGTTCCTCGCGCTGATCGGGCAGTGGCCCTGGCGGCGGCTGGCGCACGTGCCGGTCGAGCTGATCCTGCTCCCGGCCAACGGCCCGCTGTCCGTGTACGACCTTGCGTGCTGGGCCCGGCAGACGATGGTGTCGCTGTCGGTGGTCGAGGCGCTCCAGCCTGTCCGGCCGAGCGCCATCGATCTGAGCGAGATCGGCGGGCGCAAAACGGCGGCGTCGGGAAGGCCACGCCTCTCGGGACGCCGCAGGCGCGCGATTGCCGTCGCGGAGCAGTGGGTGCGTGAGCGGCAGGAGGCCGACGGCTCATGGGGTGGGATCCAGCCGCCGTGGGTGTGGTCGCTGATCATGCTCGCCGCGCTCGGGCACGGTTTCGAGGACGAGACGTTCGCGCGCGGCCTCGCCGGCTGGGAGCGATTCATGGTGCGCGACGGGGACCGCCTCCGTCCCGAGGCGTGCCAGTCGCCGATCTGGGACACGGCGCTCGCGGTGCTGGCCCTGCGGGCGGCAGGGTTCCCGGCAGACGATCCCCGGCTCCAGGCCGCCGGCTCGTGGCTCCTCGGCGAGGAGGTGACGGTCCGCGGCGACTGGGCGATCCGCCGGCCCGACCTCGCACCGGGCGGCTGGTCGTTCGAGTTCGACAACGACCTCTACCCGGACGTCGACGACACCGCGGTGGTCGCTGTGGCGCTCCGTGAGCTCGAACTAGGCGACGAGGCCGTTCGGCGTGGGCTCGACTGGACGGTCGGGATGCAGTCGCGGAGCGGCGGCTGGGGGGCGTTCGACGCCGACAACGAGGCGTTGTGGCTCTACAGGCTCCCCATGTGCGACTTCGGCAAGGTCACGGACGAGCCGACCGCCGACGTGACCGCTCACGCCCTCGAGGCGCTCGGCCGCGAGCCCGGGTACGACTCGGCGGTCGCCGCCGGTCTCGACTGGCTGCTCGCCGAGCAGGAGTCGGACGGCTCCTGGTTCGGCCGGTGGGGCGTGAACCACGTCTACGGCACGGGGGCTGCGGTGCCCGCGCTCGAGGCCTGCGGCGTCGCTCCGGAGCATCCGGCCATTCGGCGCGCACTCGCGTGGCTCGACTCGGTTCAGCAACCGAGCGGTGCCTTCGGCGAGGACGTCCTTTCCTACAGCGATCCAGCTCGGCGCGGCCGCGGCGCCGCGACTCCCTCGCAGACCGCATGGGCGTTGCTGGCTTACGTGGCGGGCGGGGCCGAGAGAGGCTTGTCCACACGACGTGCAGCCGAGTATCTTTGCCAGAGTCAGCGTCCTAACGGTGATTGGGACGAGCAGCACTACACGGGCACTGGTTTTCCACTCGATTTCATGATCGGCTACCACCTCTACCGGCATACGTTCCCCCTCCTTGCGCTCGGGCGCCTCAGAGAAAGGCTCAACGGATGAAGTTCCCGCTCCGCTCAACCGTCCAGATCGGGCGTTACGTGGCCAGCCAGCAGCGCAAGGGTGACCGCTATCCGCTCGTCCTCATGCTCGAGCCGACGCTCGCGTGCAACATCGCTTGCATCGGCTGCGGGAAGATCCGCGAGTACGAATCGAACAAGGCGCGGCTCACCGTGGAGGAGTGCATCGACGCGGGCGTGCAGTGCCCGGCTCCGGTCGTGTCGATCTGCGGAGGCGAGCCGCTCGTCTACAAGGGGATCGAGGACGTCGTCGCCGGCATGCTCGAGCTCGGGAAGAACATCGATCTCTGCACGAATGCGCTGCGGCTCGAGCAATACCTGGACGTCTTCGAGCCGAGCCACCGCATGACGTTCGTCGTTCATCTCGACGGAATGCGCGAGATCCACGACTACATCTGCGACTACCCAGGCCTGTGGGACGTCGCCGTCGACGCGATCAAGAAGGCGCGCGAGGCCGGCTTCCGCGTCAGCACGAACACGACGATCTTCAAGGAGACGTCCATCGAGGACGTCATCGACATGATGGCCTACCTCACCGACGACGTCGGCATCGACGGCATGCTGATCGCACCGGGCTATCAGTACTCCCAGATCGATCCGGCGCTGACGATGACGCGGGCCGAGCACGAGGAGAAGTTCAAGGTCATCCGCACCGTCGCCCGCGAGCGTGGCTATCGCTGGCTCGCGACACCCATCTATCAGGAGTTCCTCACCGGCGAGCGGAAGCTCAAGTGCGCGCCGTGGGGCTCGATCACACGTAATCCGTACGGCTGGAAAGGGCCGTGCTACCTGCTCACCGACGGGATCTTCCCGACCTACGACGCGCTCCTCGAGGGCATGGAGTGGGAGGACTACGGGCCGGGGAACGATCCTCGCTGCGAGCACTGCGCGATCCATTCCGGTTTCGAGCCTTCGGCCGCGTACGAGGCCGCCGGCTCGCTCAAGGAGAGCGCAAGGAGCATGGCTTGGACGCTGACGGGCTGACCTTCGCCTGCGCCATGACCGTCGAGGAGCGCATCGCGCGGCGGCTTGGCCGGACGGCGGTTGTGGGGCTCGGGGCGTCGAAGGGCGTGCCCGAGGGACGGCTCGTTTCCTTCGGGATCGCGGGTGCGCTCTCCGGCGAGCTCCCGGTCGGCACCGTCATCGACGCGACGCGCGTCGTCGACGAGTCGGGGACGGTCCTCTGGGAAGGTGGTCCGCTCGGAGCTTCACCGGCACGGACAGGGACGATTCTCGGCGCGAGCCGGATCGTCGACGACCCCGCGGAGCGTGCGCGGCTGCACGCGCAGACCGGCGCGGACGCGGTGGACATGGAATCGGGCGCACTTGCGCGGAGCGGGCGACTCGTCGGCTGCCTGCGCGCGATCAGCGACACGCCGACGCACCGGCTCGGCGGGGTTGC
>DAINSN010000081.1:0-10588 GCA_036741295.1 Gaiellaceae bacterium | reverse complement strand
AAGCGGCGTACCCAACCACCGCGCGAAAGCGAAGCTTTCGCGCGGTTAGACGCCGAGCTTCGCGAGGGCTTCTTTGGCGGCTTCCTGCTCGGCGGCCTTCTTCGACTCGCCGCTGCCGGCGCCGAGCTGCTCGCCGTCGATGACGGCGGACGTGGTGAAGCGACGGTCGTGCGGCGGCCCCTCGACCTCGAGCACGGAGTACGTCACCGACTGGCCCCGGCGCGCGAGTGCCTCCTGAAGCTCGGTCTTGTAGTCGACGTGGCTGTTCAACGCGTAGTGGATCCGACCCGCGAACGCCTGGACGATCGGCTGCTCGATCTTCTCGAAACCGTGCTCGAGGAAGAGCGCCGCCAGCGCGGCTTCGAGGAGCGCCGCCAGCACGTTGCGGTTCCGCGAGAGGCGCCCGAGCTCGTCCGGCGGGATGTCGACTCCGCGATCGGCCAGCTCCTTCCCCAGCTCGAGCTGACGCGAGACGACGGCGCAGCTCGCCCGTGAGACGACGTGCGACCGGATCTTGGCGAGCCTGCCCTCCGAGAAATCGGGATAGCGCTCGTAGAGCTCGCGCGCCATCGCGAGCTCCAGCACGCTGTCGCCGAGAAACTCGAGGCGCTCGTACGAGTCGGCGCGCTCGCTCGCCCACGAGGCATGCGTGTAGACCTGCTCGGCCCGAGCCGCGGGTAGCTGCCCGATCAGCTTTCGAAGCGGGGCGACGTCCCCCGTCGCGGCGCTACTGGTGCGACGAGACGTAGTCGACGGCCTGGCCGACGGTCTGGATCTTCTGGGCGTCGTCGTCGGAGATCTTGATTCCGAACTGATCTTCCAGCTCCATGATCAACTCGACGAGGTCGAGCGAATCCGCGTCGAGGTCCTCCTGGAAGGAGGCCTCTTCGGTGATGTCGCCTTCCTCGACGCCGAGCTGTTCGGTCAGGACTTCCTTGACTCGCTCAAAGACTTCCTCGCGCGACGCTGCCATGTCACCTCACGTTGGGGGTCGGGGTCGTAGAGGGGCGAGATGCTAACACGCTCTCGCCCAGATTCTGACTCAGCCTGCCGACGACGTCCTTCTCGACCCCGCGGGCGGCCAGGCGGATCGCGTTCGTGATAGCGCGGCGAGAGGAGTTCCCGTGCGCGATCACCGCCAATCCCCTGAGACCGAGCAGGTACGCGCCGCCGTAGGTGTCCGGGTCGAGCCGCTCGCGCAGCCTGCGTGCCGACGGCCTGATCAGGAGGCCGCCGAGCTTCCCCGCGGCCGTTGCGGTGATCTCCTCGCGGAGGCCCTCCAGGATGCTTTTGATCGTGCCCTCGGTGACCTTGAGGGCGACGTTGCCCGTGAACCCGTCCGTGACGAGGACGTCGGCCGCTCCCGCGAGTAGATCCCGCCCCTCGGCGTTGCCGGCGAAGTTGAGGTCTGTCGAGGAGGCAAGGAGCCGGTGCGCCTCGAGCGTGAGCTGGTTGCCCTTCTCCGGCTCCTCGCCGATCGAGAGCAACCGGATCTCCGGATTGGCGACGCCGAGAATCTGCTCCGCGAAGACGGCGCCCATGTGCGCGAACTGGACGAGGTCCTCGGGACGCGCGTCGGCGTTCGCACCGGAGTCGAGCAGAACGGACGGGCCGCGGCGCGCAGGGATCGTCACAGCGATCGCCGGGCGACGCACGCCGGGGATCCGGCGGAGCTCGAGCAGGCTCGCGGCGAGCATTGCGCCGGTGTTGCCCGCCGAGACGACGGCGTCGGCCTTTCCCTCACCCACGGCCCGGCAGGCGGCGACGAGCGAGCTGTTCGGCTTGGCGCGTACCGCCTCCGTCGGCTTCTCGTCCATCGCAATCACGTCGGGCGCCTCGATCAACTCGAGCCCGTGGGTGTCGAGGCCTGCGGGGCCGACGATGACCGGCTGGACGGTCTCGGACGCTGCGTCGAGGGCACCCGCGACGATCTCTGCGGGCCCGCGGTCGCCCCCCATGGCGTCGACCGCCACGCGGATCATGGGCTTACGGCGCGGGGGTACGGAGCGGCTCGATGTCCCGGCCGCGATAGGTGTGGCACGTCGGGCAGACCCGGTGCGGGCGCTTGGGCCGGCCGCACTGCGGGCAGACGTTCAGCCGCGGCGACTCGATCTTGTGCTGCGCGCGGCGCTTGTCACGGCGGGCCTTGGAGGTTTTTTTCTTGGGGACGGCCATCGGAACGCCGGAGTGTAGCTGGGCCCTGCGACTTCCGGCCACTGTCTTGGGGTCAGACCCCAGGACAGTGCCCGTTTCGGACGGGGCTAGAGCTGCTCGCGCAGGCTCTCGAGCGCAGCCCACCGGGAGTCGGAGTGCTCTTCCTCGTGCTCGTGCGGCTCCTCGTTGAGATTCTTCCCGCACATCGGGCAGAGGCCCGCGCAATCGGCGCGGCACAGGATCTTCTCCGGTAGCGCGAGGGCGACGGCGTCGCGCGACCACGCTGTCAGGTCGAGGTTGTCGTCCGAGAGATAGGGCGTGCGCAGCTCGTCCAGGCCGTCGGGATTGTTCGCCTGATACTCGCGCGCCGCGATCGGCACCTCGAGGACAGCATCGCCGAGGCAGCGGTAGCAGGGCCCGTGCAACCGCGCGCTGAAGCCGAGCTCCAGCACCGTGCCGGTGCTCGCCTTCGTGATCGCGAGCTCCGCGGGCACCTTGTCGGGAACGGGGAGATAGCGCTCGCCGCCGAGCTCGAACGGCTCTAGCTCGAGCTCGATCTCGTCGCGATACTCCTCGCCCGAACGAAGCTTGATCTGCCGCAGATTGAGACTCCTCATGGAGTCTCAGGGTACCCGGCTACGCAGCCGCTTTGAGCGGCTCGGAAACCTCGACCATCCCCTGTTTCTTCGGCGTGCGGGCGGTCACGATCAGTACGACCGCGACGATGATCGCGGCACCCGCGGCCAGGGTGGACCAGCCGATCTTCTCGTTGAGAAACACCGTCCCGAGCGTGACCGCGACGACCGGATTGACGAACGCATAGGTCGAGACGACAGCGATCCGCACGTTCTTCAGCAGCCAGGCGTACGCGGAGAACGCGATCAGCGAGCCGACCAGCACGAGGTAGACGAATGCGATCACCGGCTTCGTCGAGAACGAGTTCGCATGAATGCCTCGGGTCTCCCCCGTCGCGAGCCCAGCAATGCCGAGGAAGGCGCTCGCCGTGAGCATCTGCATCGAGGCAGACAGCAGCGGGCTCTCGGGCAGAGCCGCTCCGCGCGCGTACAACGAGCCGCCGGCCCACGCCGCGGTGGTGCCGACGAGAGCGAGCATCGCGAGAACGTCGCCGCCGCCTCCGGGACGCACGAGCAGCGCGACGCCGGCAAAACCGACGACCAGGCCCGCGATTGCAACTGGTGACAGCCGGCGTCCAAAGAACGCGCGGTCCATCACCGCTACCCAGAGCGGGATGATCGCCACGATCAGCGCAGCGAGACCGGATTCGAGCCGCGTCTCCGCCCACGCGACCCCACCGTTTCCGGCGAGCAGCAATGCCGCGCCGACAATGGCGGCCGCCCGCCCCTCACGGAGTGTGGGACGCGCGCGGCCGCGCGACGCGAAGGCGTAGAGCGCCGCACCGGCAATCAGGAACCGGACGGAGGACATGAGCAACGGCGGCATCGTCCGGTCGGTGACCCGGATCGCGAGGTAGGTCGAGCCCCAAACGAGGTAGACGGTGGCCAACGCCAAGGCCACCGCAGCTGGGGAGCGGCGCGCGAATGCTGCGGTCACGAGGCTTTAGATTGAGCGGCGGTCGTTGGGATTCTGTGAATCCGCGCCGAACAACACGGCGAGCGGGCCGATCGCGACCAGGAATACCAGGACGAGGATGCTTGTCATACCTCCATGATCGGCATCGGAGCACCATTAGGGCAAATCCAGTTATAATGGACTTCGATTATGGGAGCTGATAGCTGGCTAGGCGTTGAACTGCGGCACTTCCTGGCTCTGGAAGCGGTCGCGCGGGAAGGTTCCTTCGGCAAGGCGGCAACGTCCCTGGGCTATACCCAGTCGGCGGTCAGCCAGCAGATCGCCACGCTCGAGCGGATCGTCGGCCAGCGGTTGATCGAGCGGCCGGGGGGCCCGAAGCCGGTATCACTCACCGAGGCAGGCCGCATGCTTCTCACGCACGCGGGAGCGATCGCAGCGCGCGTGGCCGCCGCCCAGGCCGACCTCACGGCCCTCGCCGAGGGTCAATCTGGAACCCTTCGCGTCGGCGTCTTCCAGAGCGTCGGGCAGCGGATCCTCCCCGAAGTGATGCTCCGGTTCTTCGCAGCCTGGCCGCAGGTGAACGTCACGCTGACCGAATCCGCCGACGACCTCGAGCTGCTCGGCCTCGTCGAGCGCGGCGAGCTCGACCTGACGTTCGCCGATCTGCCGCTCACCGACGGCCCGTTCGAGTCGGTGGAGCTGCTGCGCGATCCGTACGTGCTCGTCGTGCAGGCCGGCTCCCCGCTCGCCCAGCGCGACGCGGCGCCGACATGGCGGGAAATGGCCGAGCTCGATCTGATCGGGCACAAGCACTGCAGATCGCTTGCCCAACTGGAGAGCGATGCGCGGCGCCCTCTGCGCTTCGTGTTCCGTTCCGATCACAACCAGACGGTGCAGGCGCTCGTCGCATCCGGGGTCGGCAGCGCGCTCGTTCCGCGCCTGACGATGGATCCGGAGGACGAGACCACGGAGCTGATCGAGCTGCCGAAGGTGCAGCCTCGGCTGATCTCCTTCGCCTGGCACCGGGACCGCTACCGGACTCCCGCGGCGCGCGCTTTCGTCGAGACCGCCCAGGCGGTCTGCGCCGAGCTGGAGCTCGAGCCCTTGTTCGCCTAGTTGTACGGCTGAGAGTCGTCCGAGGAGCTGGCCGCGACGCCGGCGACGACGCTCTCCTGCGAGCGCTCGTGTAGCCGCTCGCGCCCGCGCTTGACCGCGCTCAAGAACTTTTCGAGGTTGACCTCGAGCGTCGACAGGATCGAGTCGGCCCAGTCCTCCATCTCGAGCCTCGTTTCCCTTGCCTGTCTCCGCGCCTCGTCGACGATGTCCTGCGCCTGTCGCTCCGCGATCTTGACGATCTCCGTCTGCGACGCCTCGCGCACCGCTTGCTCGCGCGCCTCGCCCAGAAGCCGGTCGGTCTCGCGCTTCGCCTCGGCGAGCATCTCCTGCCGCTCCTTCACGATCCAGCGGGCTTGCTTGATCTCCTCGGGGATCGTGGCCCGCATCTGGTCGAGGATGTCGTAGATCTCCTCGCGGTCGATCCGGACCTGATCGGTCAGGGGCACGGCCTTCGCGTTGTGAACGAGGTCGTCGAGCTTGTCGATGAGTACCAGTACGTCCATGGGCTCCTATTCTTGCGGATTCTCCGGGGTGCCCGGCCGACCGTCGGGAAACAGCTCTGCAAACCGCCTGGCTACGGCCTCCGGGACGAGCTCGTCCACCTTCCCGCCGAAGGCGGCGATCTCCTTCACGCCGCTCGAGGAGACGAAGCTCACGGCCGGGCTGGCCATCACGTAGACGGTCTCCACGTCGGGCGCCAGGGTGCGGTTCAGCTGGTTCATCTGGAACTCCCATTCGAAGTCCGAGATGACCCGGAGGCCCTTGACGATCACCTTGGCGCTCCACTTGCGCGCGAAGTCGACGACGAGCTGCGAGAAGACGTCCACCTCGACGTTCGGCAGGTCGCCGAGAGCGTCGTGGAGGAAGGCGACCCGCTCGTCGAGCGCGAACATCGGCGTTTTGTGCGTCGGGTTCCCCACTACCCCCACGACCACGCGGTCGAAGATCCCGGCTGCCCGACCGATCACGTCGATGTGCCCGTTCGTGACGGGGTCGTACGAACCCGGCGCGATCGCGGTGATCATGGGTGCTCGAACACCGTCACGCGCGTCGAGCCGTATTTCCGCGACGTGCGCACGACGAGACCGGGAAGCTCCGGCTCGGTCTTCGCCGCCGTCTCGAAGACGAGCAGCCCATCGTCGGCGAGCACACCGGGAAGATATCGAGAGAGGGAGTCGTAATCGGTCATGGAGTACGGGGGGTCCGCGAGCACGAGATCGTACTTTCTGCGCGCCCCGGCTTCCTGTGCCAACCCGGTGACGGCGTCAAGGCGAACGACCCGAGCCCCGGTGAGGCCGAGCTTGTCGAGGTTGCGCTCGATCGCCCGCACGGCCTCGGCGTCGGACTCGACGAACACGGCTCTTTCGGCACCGCGCGAGAGCGCCTCCAGTCCCATCGCGCCGGAGCCGGCGTAGAGGTCGAGGACCCGGGCGCCCTCGACCCAGGGTGCGACGATGTTGAACACGTTCTCGCGTACGCGGTCCGAGGTCGGGCGCGTGTCGAGCCCTTTGGGAGCCTGGATCGTGTGGCCTCGGCGCGTGCCGGCGATGATCCTCATCAGGGGAGTACCTCGTGCAGCACGTCGAGGTAGGCGCCGTAACCAGAGGGTGTCGCCCACTCGCGGGCGCTTTCCACGGACGTGCCCTCCGGCCATTCGTTGAACGTGAGCACCAGCTGCCAGCGGGCGTCCGACGCAACCATTGCCGCCACGTCGGTGCGCCAGCGCTCCGGGTCGCGGCCGAGCCGTGGTGCACCCTCGCTCCATTCGTCGAGCCCGGGCGAGATCATGAACGCGTCGGGGGCGAGGTCGTACTCGGGCAGAGCTGCGGAGTACTGGTGCCACGCGTCGGGCTGTGCGGGGCAGGAGCGGAAACCGGCGAAGGCCTTCAGGACGACGTAGGCGCCGACCGTGTTCGCCTTGCGCCACCGCGCCGCCGTCGCGTCGCAGCTGTCCTCGGAGTTGCCGTAGACGTAGACGACGAAGCGGCCGTCGATCTTGAGATAGGCCGGCTTGCTCGCGTATTGGTCGCGGATGTACTCGAGGTCGGAGCGGATCGTCTCCACGCTTGGGTTCGCGTAACCCTCGCGCTCGTAGTAGATCGCCCAGCGAAACGGCGTCGTCCGCGCGACGGCGAGGTAACGGCCGAAGCGATCGTCGGTCGGCGGGTAACCGTCCCGCCCCCACCACGAGTAGATGCCGGCGTTGAGGTGGGCGTAGAGCATCGCGTCGGTGTGCTTGCGCACGATGCGCGCGTCGTCTGCGCTGTAGAAGTCGAGTGACGGACGGAAGCGGCTGTAAGGGATGACCGGATAACGGAACCACGCCTCGGGATACCACGCGTAGTAGAAGGCGGCGTGGATCGGGAACAGAGGCTGCGACGTATCGGCCGCCGGTCCCTGGAAGCCGGTGATGCGGCCCGGACGGACGAAGCTGAAGCGCACTCGCACATCGGTGTCGGTGAGCGTGTCGTGTGCGCTGCCGGCGAAGGCGAAACCACGGCGCAGCGCCTTTGCCGCCCGGGGCGAGAACGTGAGCTCGTACTCCGGCCGGTCGGACTGGCTCGTGTCGGTCACCTCATAGACGTTGTTCGCCAGAACATGTCGCGCATGCTCGAGCGTCCACGCGTGTGACGGGCCGGTCGCGAAGACGCCTGCTAGTAAGAGAACGAGGGCCGCCTTCACGACCCGAACCTTAGGCGCGAATCAGGCCGCCGAGAGGTCCCGGCCGGCGAACGCCCGCTCGACCTCGTCCGAGAGCGGGCCCTCGGCGTCGACGAGGTCGTCGGCGATTGCGCGTGCGCGTTCCAACAGTGGGCGGTCCTTGCGCAAGTGCGCGAAGTGGAGGTCGGTCAGGCCGGACTGGCGCGTTCCAAGCAGCTGTCCGCTGCCGCGGATGTCGAGATCGACCTCCGCGAGCTCGAACCCATCGTTCGTCCGCACCAGCGCCTCGAGTCGCTCGACGGCGGGCTCTGTCAGGTCCTCGCGCGCGCGCGAAATCAAGAGGCAGTACGACTGCTCGGCACCGCGGCCGACGCGGCCGCGCAGCTGGTGCAACTGGGCCAGGCCAAACCGGTCGGCTTCCTGGACGATCATGATCGTCGCGTTCGGGACGTCGACGCCGACCTCGATCACCGTCGTCGCGACGAGCACGTCCAGGTCGCGCGCCTTGAAGCGCGCCATCAACTCGCGGCGCTCAGCCGGACGCAGCCGCCCGTGCAGCAGGCCGACCCGGTAGCCGCGCAACTCGGCCTTTTGCAGGCGCTCGGCTTCGGCTTCCGCCGCCCTGGCCTGCGTCGTCTCCGACTCCTCGATCAGCGGGCAAACGACGTACGCCTGCCGTCCTGCGTCGAGGTGCTTGCGCAGCCGCGAGTAGGCAGCCGCACTCCGGTCCTCCGCGACCCACGCGGTCTTGATCGGTTTGCGGTCGGCCGGTGGGCGTGTGATCTCCGACACCGCGAGGTCGCCGTAGACCGTGAGGGCAAGCGTGCGCGGAATCGGAGTCGCGGTCATGTGCAGGACATGCGGCGACTTGCCTTCGGTCAGCGCCTTGCGCTGCTCGACGCCGAAACGATGCTGCTCGTCGACGACCGCAACCGCGAGGTCGCGGAGCTCGACTCCCTCCTGGATGAGCGCATGCGTGCCGACGACGATGTCCGCATTCGGGGCGAGATCGCGCTCGCGCTTGGCGGTGGAGCTCGTGAGCAGCGCGCACGTGACGCCGAGAAGACGGCAAGGCTCCTCGAGTGTCAGGAAGTGCTGCTCGGCAAGGGTTTCCGTGGGCGCCATCAGCGCACCCTGCTTGCCGGCTTCGACCGCACGAAGCAATCCGTAGAGCGCCACGACGGTCTTGCCGGATCCGACTTCGCCCTGAAGGAGCCGCTGCATCGGCACGCTGCGCTCGAGGTCGCCGTCTAGGTCGGCGATCGCGCGCTCCTGATGCTCGGTCAAGCGGAACGGCAGCACGTCGCGGTAACGCGCGACCAGGTCGCCGGGCGGCCCGAGCGCCGGTGCGACCTCCGACTCGCGCTCGCGCCGCCGGCGCGCGAGCCAGAGCTGGAGCAGGAGCAGCTCGTCGAAGGCGAGCCGGCGCCGCCCCGCCTCCGCCTCGCCGAGCGAACGTGGCCGGTGGAGCGCCCAGAGTGCGTCCACTCGCTCGGGCAGCGCCTCGTGCTGTTTGAGCTCGGCGGGCAGCGGGTCCGACAGCGCAGCGGGCAGCGCGGCGCCGACGAGCTCGCGCAGCTTCTTCGCGGTGATCTCCTCGCTCGCGGGATAGACCGGTGCGAAGTCCGCGGTCGCCTCGCCGTCGCCGATGTCGAAGCTGCGCACGCCGAACCCGTAACGCCCCTGACGCCCACGCAAGCGCACCGCCGTGCCCGGCTGCAGCTGGCCCTCGAGCCACGGCTGGTTGAACCACGTCGCGGAGACGGTCGCGGTGCCGTCGCTGATGCGGGCCGTCAGCATCTGCAATCTCCCTCGCCGCCGCTTCGAGACCGTCAGGACCTCACCGGAGATCGCAACGTCCTCGTCTGCCTGCAGATCGGCGATGCGCCGCTCTGGCACGGGCTCCTCGTAGCGAAACGGCCGGTGGGCGAGCAGGTCGCCGACGGTCACCAGCCCGAGCCGCTCCAGCTTCTTCTTCACCACCGGCCCCACGCCCGGGAGGACTTCGACCGAACGCTCGAGCTCCTCAGCCCGAGGGAACGTGCGCAGGCGCGGCCATTCGCCCGCGTCCGTACCGGCAAAACCCACCGGCAGCGCTACCCCGACGGTCGTCACTCCCTGTCATCGAACCAGAAGAAGCCGACGGTGCCGGGGCCCGCGTGTGTCCCGACGACCGCACCGAGGGTCGTCACGATCTCCACCTCCGCGTGAGAGCGCTCCGCATGCACCATCTTCTTCAGCTGTTCCGCGCGCTCCGGCGCGTCGGCATGCGCGATCCCGACCTTCAGGGTCGGCGTGTCTTCGGTCGTCGAGGTGAACTCCGACACGAACTCCTGCATCGCCTTCTGATTTCCGCGCACGCGCTTGAGCGGGACCACCTCGCGTTTGACCGTGAGGATCGGCTTGACGTGCAACAAGTTTCCGGCCCACGCGCTCGCGCGGCCGATCCGTCCGCCGCGGCGCAGGAACTCGAGCGTGTCGACGGTGAAGATCATGCCCGCGTCCTCCTTGAAGCGCCCGATCAACGCGTCGATCTCGTCGTCGGTCGTGCCTCTGTCGAGCCGGCGCTGGATCGCCAGGCCGAGCATTGCGATCGCCGCGGACGCGCTCTCGGAATCGACGACGCGCACCTTGTCGCCGAGCTCCGACGCTGCGGTTGTTGCACTCTGGTAGGTCCCGGAGAGCGCCGACGAAAGATGCAGGGAGTAGACGCGCTCGTAGCCGCTCAGCTCCTCGTAGGTCGCGAGGAAGTCGCCGGGCGTGGGTTGCGACGTGGTCGGCAGCACATCGGCGGTGCGCAGCCGTGCATAGAACTCCTCCGGCGTGAGGTCGACGTAGTCGCGATAGCTCTGATCGCCGAAGAGGACGTACAACGGGACGACCCGCCAGTTCGGGAAACGCTCCGGAGCCTCCGGGAAGTCGGCAGTCGAATCGAGGACGATCGCAGTGTTCTCGGCGGTCAACGTCATCAGGCGGCGTTCCTGATCGCGTCGACGATCTCGTCGAGCTCCTGGTCCTTGGACAGGCACGCAACCGCGCCCGCTTCGTAGAGCGCGTCGACCTCGCGGAAGTTCGCGGACGCCGTCAGGCAGACGACGGCGACGTC
>DAINSN010000080.1:0-10665 GCA_036741295.1 Gaiellaceae bacterium | reverse complement strand
CCGCAGGCGAGCTTTGCCCCAGCCGCGAGCGGCCGGTTCGCCTCGAGCGCCTGGAAGCACAGATAGCAATGAGCCGCAACGAGCGCGGCGGCTCTGTCGATGAACCGCGAGCGCTCCTGAACGGGGATGGATTCCTCCGCGACGTCGAGCTCGAACCGATCGACCGCTCTGTTGATCGCCGCATTGCCCTTCTGCGTGTAACCCTTGACGGTGGCGGCGGCCACGCGGAGGCGCCGAAGGTCGGCGGTCAGCTTCCGCCGCTGCAACTCCCTCTTCGCCGCCACCTTCGATCCGTTGCAGCGGTGGTTGCCCTGCGGCGCTCCCTTGGCGTAGGGAGCCGTACCCGACGATCCGCCGCAACCGGCAAGCGCAACACAGACCGCGACGAGGAACAGACCCCGAACTTTCACGAGCCGTCAGGCCAGCGGCAGCTTACGCGGCGACGCTCGAGAACTGCGGGATGATCTCGTCGCCGTACGCCTTGAGCGTCTCCTCCTGTCCGTGGGTCATGAGGTAGACGTTGAACTGGTCGACGCCGATCGACTCGAGCTCCTTGAGCTTCTTCGTCGCGTCCGCGACGGTGCCGAGCACGCAGAAGCGGTCGACGATCTCGTCGGTTACGAACTCACCGTGCGCCGCCCCGACTCGGGAGTGGTCCTTGTAGTCGTAGAACTTCCGCGCCTTGACGAAGTCCGTGAGATCCTTCGGGATCTCCGAGTCCTCGCCGTAGCGTTCGACCAGATCCATGACGTGGTTCGACACCATCGCTGGGAACCAGCGCGACTGTTCGCGCGCATCTGCGATGTCGTCGGAGATGTGACTCGGCGCGCCGACGATGCACTTGAGCTCACTCGCGTCCCGGCCTACCTCCTCGGCCGCGCGGCGCGCGGTGTCCATGATCCACTGGATGATCACCGGGTCCGCCAACTGGATGATGACGCCGTCAGCGACCCGGCCTGCAACGGCGAGCGCCTTCGGCCCGTAGCCCGCGATCCACATCGGGATGTCGGGGAGCTCGTCACGCACCCATTTCAGCTGGAGCTCCTTCTCGTTCCAGTCGACCGTGCGGCCGTTCATCAGGTCCTTGATCATCGCGCAGCGGCTCTCGAAATCCGCGACCTTCACGGGCTTCAGACCGACGACGCGGCGCGAGGAGTCGCCGCGTCCGATGCCCATCACCATGCGGCCGTCGGAGATGTCCTGCATCGTCGCGTACCAGCTCGCGGTGATCGTCGCGTCGCGGATGCCGGGATTCGTGACGAAGTGGCCGAGCTTGATCTTGCTCGTCTGCGCGGCTGCCAGGGGGAGCGTCGCGTAGGACTCCTCCCAGAGGATGTGCGAGTCGTAGGTCCAGGCGTACTCGAACCCGTGCTGCTCGGCGAGCTTCATGAGCTCGATCATCCGCTGGTACGGCGGGTCCGGCAGGACGGTTACGCCGAAACTGAGCATCGATCCTCCGCGGTCGCTGGCAGGGGAACGAGCATACCGCCGCGAAAACGAATCGAACAGTGTCCTGGCCCTACGTCCTGTTCGCTTTTGCCGCCGGTGTCGCGCTGCCGGTCCAGTTCGGGATCAACACGCAGCTTGCCAGCTGGTTGGACAGTCCGGTGCGGGCCGCGTTCGTGTCGTTCCTGACCGGCACGCTCATCCTGGCCGCGGCCGCAGCGCTCGTCTTCAAGCCCTTGCCCTCGTTGACACGGCTCGGTCACGCGCCCTGGTGGGTCTGGGTGGGCGGCGCGTTCGGCGCCTTCTACGTCGCCGGGTCGATCGTGGCAGCCCCACGTCTCGGGGCGGCGGCACTCATTGCCGTGATCGTGGCGGGCCAGTCGCTTGCGTCCGTCGTGATCGATCATTTCGGGTGGGTTGGATTCGAGCCGAAGCACGTCAGCGCCGGCCGCATCGGCGGCATGGCGCTTGTCTTCGCGGGCGCCGCGCTGGTGCGCTTCTTCTAGCTGCAGGGCCGCTTATCCGAAGCCGGTAGCCGGCCGATACAGGAAGGGCCGCTATGGAGCCGATCCTCATTCACCGGCGTGCTCGGGTGCTCGCCTGGCTCGAGCGCGAGAGCCTGCCCGTCACCGTCTTCGGGCTGTTCGTGTGCGGGCTGATCGTGCGCCTCCCCGACCAACTCCGGCAGGACGGCTGGCTTGCGCTCGTCAGCGGCCGCGTCGTGGCCCATTCTGGGCTTCCGAGCACGGACACGCTGACCGCATGGACGGCGCACGTGCAATGGGTGGATCAGCAGTGGCTTGGGCAGCTCTTCCTCTACCGGCTCGCCTCGAGCGGGAACCTCCGGCTCGTGATGCTCGTGCATGTCGGCCTGCTCGCTGGAGCGATGGCCGCGGCACTCGCCGCAGCCAGGTGGCGCGGCGGCTCCGCACGCAGTGTCGGGCTCGTCGCGGCACCGGCACTCGTCGTGATCCTGATGTCCGCGCAGATGCGCACGCAGAGCCTGGCGTACCCGTTGTTCGTCGCGGCCGCCTGGCTCTTGATCGCCGATGCACGGGCGCCGTCACGCCGCGTCCTCCTCGTCCTCCCCATCCTCGTCCTCTGGGCGAACGTCCACGGCTCCGTTGTGCTGGGTGCGGTCCTGACGACCGTGTACGGCGTCTTGCTCGCCGTACGTGCAGCACGGAGCAGGGCCGGCTCGTCGAAAGAGCTGTTACTCCGCGGAGTGCTCCTAGCCGTTGCGCCCTGCCTCTGTATCTTCGCCTCGCCCTACGGCTTGTCGCTGTTCCACTACTACGGCAGCACGGCCTTCAACTCGTCCTTTGCCCGCGTCGTCAGCGAATGGCAGCACTCGTGGCCGTCGCTCATGACGCTGCCCTTCTACGTGCTCGCAGCCGCGGGCGCCTGGTTGCTCTTGCGGAACCGACGCACCGTCAGCACGTTCGAGCAACTGGCACTGCTGCTCCTGTTCGTCGCGGGAGTCGCCGCACTGCGCAACATGGTCTGGTTCAGCTTCTTCGCGCTCATCGTCCTGCCGTTCCCCCTCGGGCGACGCCTCGGAGAGGTCAGCGGTAAGGAGTCGAAGACGGTGAAGACAGCGCTCGCCGCAGCCGCGATCGCAGCGGTGTCGGTTGCCGGAGCGGCCGCGGCCTCGCGGCCCGACTCGTGGCTCACCAGCTCGGTCTATCCCGCCGCTGCTGCGAATGCCGTCGGCGCAGCTGCTGCGACGGATCCGACCGCTCGCATCTACTCCGACGTGCGCTTTGCGGACTGGCTGCTGTGGACGAGACCGGAGCTCGCCGGGCGCATCGCCTACGACGCGCGCTTCGAGCTGCTGTCGAACCAAGAGCTGGATCGGCTCTATCGGCTGCAGAACAGGTTGACGCCGCAGTGGCAGGCAGCCCTGGCGGACCACCGCCTCGTCGTCCTCCCTCGTGGGCAGGGATCGGCCACGGCACGAGCACTGACAGAACAGGGTGTGCGCCGGATCTACCGGGACAGTTCCGTCGTCATCCTGCTTCGCCCGCGCTCCTAGCCCGCCGCCGCCGCCACACGGTCGATCGTCTTCGACGCCAGTTTGTCGAGGGCCTGCACTGCGAGCTCGAGGTGCTCCTCCTTCGTGTCCTCGAGGTTCGTGTGCGAGAGACCGCGCAGCGACTGCACGAACAGCATCACCGTGGGAACGCCCGCGCGCGCGACCTCGGCCGCGTCATGCAACGGACCGCTCGGCAGGCGATGCGAGTCGCTCGCCACCTCTCTGATCGATTCGTCGGCAAGCTCGATCAGCCCTTCGTCGAAGAGGATCGGCTCGATGTTCCAGATCCGCTGCCACTCGACCTCGATGTCCTCGTCACGCGCGTACTGCTCCGCTGCGCGCTTCGCCTCTTCGAGCATGCCGGCAAGCTTCCTCGCGTCGAGATGACGCTGGTCGAGTAGGCATTCAGCAGTCTCGACAACCGACGTGACGATGCCGGGCTTCGTGACGACGCTGCCCATCGTGCAGACCGCGCCCTCCCCTGTTCTTTTCGCGATCTCGCGGATCTCCAGCTCCAGTCGTGCAGCGCCCGCGAGTGCGTCCCTGCGCTTTTCCATGGGTGTCGAACCAGCGTGCGCAGCCTGTCCGCGGAAGGTCACCTGGTGGCGCTCGACGCCGAATGTCCCGAGCACGACGCCGAGAGGCAGATCGAGCGCCTCGAGCACGGGGCCCTGTTCGATGTGGAGCTCGAGGTAGGCGGCGGCACCGGCGAGCTCGCTATGCGCGTCGAGCGCCGAGTCGAGGTCGACACCGTGTTCACCCAGCGCGTCCGGCAGCGCCGTCCCGTCGGCGTCCTTGCGCGCGCGCAGCTCCTCCTGGTCGGCCATCGAGCCGGCCGCGGCGGACGAGCCGAAGAGGGAGCGGCCGAACCGGGCGCCTTCCTCGTCGGCCCAATTGACAAGGCGCAGGGTGACCGGCGGTGTCCCCTCCTCCGCGATACGGCGCAGCACCTCGACGCCGGCCACGACGTTCAGAGCGCCGTCCAGCCACCCGCCGTTCGGCACGGAGTCGATGTGGCCCCCGATGAGGACGGCCTGGTCGGTGGCCCCACGCACGGTGAACCATTGGTTGCCCGCCGCGTCGACGGTCTCCTCCGCCCCGCTCTCTGCGACTTTTCCTCGGAGCCACTCGCGCGCCCGCTCCCAGGTCTCCGTCCACGCGACCCGCTGCGCGCCGTTCTCGTCCCCGGTCAGCTCCTGAAGCTCGCGGAGCTCGTCGACGGTCCGGCTCGGCTTCAGTGGCACGCGGCGACTCTAACGTGGTAAGCATCGTTCGATGTCCGCGATCGCGGTCGAGCCTTCGAGAAGAGGTGCACTGCCGCGCGCCGCGGGGCGCGCCTTGCTCCTGCCCGTTGGCCTCGCCGCGCTCTGGGGCCTTTGGGAGGGCTACCGCTGGCTCGGCATCCGTGGACACTGGACGTGGCCGTTCAAGGTCAACGATACGAACATGCCGCACGTCAGCAAGATCTGGCACGCGTTCGGACAACCGCTGCAGCCGGACGGGCCGCCGCTGCGTCACTACCTCTGGCACTACTCGCTCTTCACCGGCAAGGAGGCGCTCGCGGGCTTCGCGCTCGGTGCGTTGATCGGCTTCCTGCTCGCCGTCGTGCTGGCCCACTCGACTCTGCTGCGTCGTGGCCTCCTGCCGTACATCATCGTGTCTCAAACCGTGCCGATTCTCGCGATCGCGCCGATGGTGGTTCTCGGGCTCGGGACGAAGGGCGTCAACCCGTGGGTCGCAGTCGCAGTGATCGCGGCGTACCTCACATTCTTCCCCGTGGCGATCAACACGCTTCGCGGCCTGCACTCGCCGGATCCGCGCGCGCTCGAGCTCATGCGTTCGTATGCAGCAGGGCGTTGGAAGATTCTCTGGCGTCTACGTGTGCCCGCCTCTCTGCCCTACGTCTTCTCGGCACTGAAGATCTCGGCGACGGCAAGCGTCATCGGCGCGATCATCGGGGAGACTCCCGCGTCCCTTCAGGGCGGGCTCGGCTACGCGATCGTGAACTTCAATCAGTACTACTCGACCCAGCCCGCAAATCTCTGGGCGACGATCATCGCCTGCGCGCTGCTCGGCATCACGTTCTTCCTCGCCGTTGTCGCGCTGGAGCGGCTCGTCCTCAAGCGGGCGCCGGAGCATGTGGCATGAGCGCAGCAGTTTCGCTCAAGGGCGTCTCCAAGCAGTTCAACGCTGGCGTGACTGCGCTGGACGGGATCGACCTCGACGTCGAGCCGGGCGAGTTCGTCTCCCTGATCGGTCCCTCCGGTTGCGGCAAGTCGACGCTGCTACGGGTCATCGGCGACCTGACCAAACCGACTGCCGGAACCGTTCAGGTCAACGGCAAGCCGGCGGAACGCGCGCGGCGCGACCACGAGTACGGCATCGTCTTCCAGGACGCTGTCCTCTACGACTGGCGAACGGTGGCGAAGAACATCTCGCTTCCCCTCGAGCTTCTGCGCTGGAGCAGGGGGCGCCGGAACGCGCGCGTCAAGGAGATGACGGAGCTCGTCGAGCTCACCGGGTTCGAGAGCCATCATCCCTGGCAGCTCTCCGGCGGCATGCAGCAGCGCGTTTCGATCGCGCGCGCGCTCTCGTTCTCACCGACCCTGCTCCTGATGGACGAGCCGTTCGGCGCTCTCGACGAGATGACGCGCGAGCGGCTCAACACCGAGCTGCTGCGAATCTGGCAGGAAACGGGCTCGACGGTCGTTTTTGTGACGCACTCGATTCCCGAGGCGGTGTTCTTGTCAACGCGGGTGGTCGTCATGTCGGCCCGGCCGGGACGCGTCGCGGGCGTCGTCGACGTCGACCTTGCGCAACCGCGCACGAGCACGACGAGAGAAGAGCCGCGCTTCTTCGAGCTCGTGACGCGGGTCCGCGAGCAACTTGCCGCGGCCGGCGCCCCGCTGGGCGAGACCCAGGAGCCGGCCCTGGTGGAAGACCTGCCGTGAGCACGATCGTCCAGCCGGTTCCACGGAGCGTCGGCCGGCGAGTCGGCCGAACGGCGCTCGACTGGATCCCGGCGGTTGCCGTCTTCGCGATCGGGATCGGGGCCTGGCAGGGCCTCGTCGTGGCGTTTCACGTCCAGGAGTTCCTCCTGCCGAAGCCGACGGCGATCGGCGATGCGTTCTGGACGCAGAAGAGCGCACTGTGGAGCCAGGGGATCTACACGTTCAAGGAGGCGCTCGGCGGTTATGCCCTCGGGTCCGGCCTCGGCATCCTCGTCGCACTGCTCTTCGCCGCTTGGCGCCCGCTCGCCGGCGCCTTCATGCCCTACGCGGTTGCCGCGAACGCGATCCCGATCATCGCGTTCGCGCCGATCATGAACAACTGGTTCGGCCTGCTGAATCCGTTCTCGAAGATGGCGATCGCCGGCGTGCTCTGCTTCTTCCCGGTGATGATCAACACGCTGCGCGGGCTGACCTCCGTCCATCCGTCGTCGATCGAGCTGATGCAGTCGTACGCGGCGGGGCGGCTCTCCATGTTCAGGCGGGTCCGGATTCCAAATGCGCTCCCGCACATGTTCACAGGATTGAAGGTCGCGACCGTCCTCTCGATGATCGGCGCGATCGTCGGCGAGTATTTCGGCGGGCCGATCGAGGCGCTTGGCGTGAAGATCCTCAACGACTCGTCGTACGGCAACTTCACGGACGCGTGGGCTGGAATCGTGATGGCCAGCCTGCTCGGGATCGTGTTCTACGCGGTGGTGGCTCTTGCAGAGCGGCTGACGACCAGCTGGCATCCATCCGCGCGGGCCTTCCATACGGAATGAGATCAAGAGGGTTGATGTGGAATTCGGCCGTCGCCGGAGGGCGCTCCAGACCAAGCCGGGCAGTGCGGTCGTTCGCGGTGCGTAGCGGCGCTACGTGCCGCGGGCGAGCGTGCTGATCCGGCGCCGTGTCTGGAGCGTCATCCGGCCCGGCGGAATTTCACATCAGGCCTCTACTAAGAGAGAATGGCGGGAGAAAAAATCGGACCTGGAGGAGGAACCGGATGAAGCACAGGTGGGTCGTGGGAATCGCAGTGTTCGCGTGCCTGGTCGTGGCGGGAGGGGCAGCCGCTCGAACCCAGTTGGCGACAAGCTCTAAAGCAACCAAGGTGACCCTCCAGCTCAAGTGGGTCACACAGGCGCAGTTCGCGGGCTACTACGCCGCGAAGGCAAAGGGGTACTACTCGCAGGCCGGGCTCGACGTGAGCCTCAAGGTCGGCGGACCGACCATCACCCCCGAGCAGGTCGTGCTCGGCAAGCAGGCGGAGTTCGGGATCGACTGGGTGCCAAGCATGCTGTCGTTCCGCGACGGCGGCAAGAAGATCACGCAGATCGCGCAGGTGTTCTCGAGGAGCGGCATGACCGAGCTCACCTGGAAGGACAGCGGCATCACGACCATCGGAAAGATGCGCGGCAAGAAGGTCGGAGTCTGGTGCTGCGGGAACGAGCCGGAGCTCTACGCGGCATTGACCAAGAACGGGATCGATCCGAAGAGCAAGAACGACGTCACGATCGTCAATCAGCCGTTCAACATGGACCTGTTCCTCAGTCGCGAGGTCGATGCTGCGGCGGCGATGACCTACAACGAGCTGGCGCAGGTTCTCGAGACGAAGAATCCGAAGACGGGCAAGCTCTACCAGCTCTCGGATCTGAACGTCATCAAGATGGAGGACGCGAAGAAGGGCGCAGGTACGTCGATGCTCGAGGACGAGGTCTTCGTACGGGACGACTGGATCAAGGACAAGAAGAACCAGGCCACCGCAAAGAAGTTCCTCGCAGCGTCCTTCAAGGGCTGGATCTACTGCCGTGACCACGCGAGCGACTGCGTCAAGATCGTGCTCAAGAACGGTCCGGCGCTACCGGGTGGGCACCAGAAGTGGCAGATGAACGAGATCAATGCGCTCATCTGGCCGAACAAGCTCGGCATCGGGATCGCCGATCCGAAGGCGTTCAGCCGGACGGCCAGGATCGCGCAGCAGTTCAAGATCATCAAGCAGCCGCCGTCGGGCGCCTACCGGGTCGACCTTGCCAAGGCCGCCGTCGCGCAGCTGAAAGCGCAAGGCGTCGACGTGTACGGCAAGAAGTGGAAGAAGGCCAAGGTCAAGGTCACCGAGGGCGGGAAATAGGAACCAGGCCGAGAGGAGATCCGCAATGTCCGTATTGATCAAAGGCGGCCGCATCATCACCGCGGCGGACGACTACGTCGGCGACATCTACGTCGAAGGCGAGCGGATCTCACTCATCGGCGAATCACTCGATGTCCAGGCCGAGCGAGTGATCGATGCAGCCGGGAAGTACGTGCTTCCCGGCTGCGTCGACCCCCATACGCACCTCGACATGCCGTTCGGAGGTACGACGACGATCGACGACGTCGAGTCGGGACAGACCGCCGCAGCGTTCGGCGGCACGACGTGCCACGTCGACTTCATCATCCAGCCGCACGGCTCGACGTTCGCCGACGCGATCGATGACTGGCGCAGCAAGGCGAACGGCAAGCAGGTGATCGACATGGGCTACCACATGGCGGTCACGGATCTGCGCGAGGGCGGAACGCTGGAGGAGCTCGCGTCGCTGCCCGAGCAGGGGATCACGTCCTACAAGCTCTTCATGGCGTACAAGGGTGCGTTGATGGTGGACGACGAGACGCTCTTCAAGACGATGGAGGTCGCAGCGGAAACCGGCGCGCTCGTGATGGTGCACGCCGAGAACGGCGACGCGATCGACGTGCTCGTGAAGAAAGCTCTGGCGGCAGGTCACACGGAGCCGCACTGGCACGCGCTCACGCGTCCGCCCGAGACCGAAGGGGAGGCGACGAACCGGGCGATTCAGCTTGCCCGAGTCGCCGGCGCTCCGCTCTACGTCGTGCACGTGTCGTGCAAGGAGTCGGTCGAGCCGATTCAGCTCGCACGGGAGAAAGGCTGGAACGTGTGGGGCGAGACGTGCACCCAGTACTTCTTCGTCGACTACACGTTCCTCGAGCGCCCGAACTTCGAGGGTGCGAAGTACGTCTACACGCCGCCGCCGCGGGCCAAGGAGAACCAGGACGTCCTCTGGAACGCGGTGCGGACTGACACGCTCTCGGCGATCTCGACCGACCATTGCGCCTTCCTGTGGGACGGGCAGAAGTCGATGGGCAAGGACGACTTCTCGAAGATCCCGAACGGCGGGCCGGGCCTGGAAAATCGGTTGCAGATGATCCACGAGTTCGGCGCGCGCGCCGGGCGGATCTCGCTCAACCGAATGGTCGAGCTGCTGGCGACGAGCCCCGCGAAGTTGTTCGGCCTGTATCCGCGCAAGGGCACGATCGCGGTTGGCTCCGACGCCGACATCGTCGTGTTCGACCCGGAGAAGAAGGTCACGATCTCGGCGAAGACGCAGCACTCGAAGACCGACTACAACCTCTACGAGGGCACCGAGGTCACGGGGACGCCCGAGGTCGTGCTGCTACGCGGTCAGATCCTCGTCGAGGGCGACGAGCTCGTTGCCGAGCCGGGGATCGGGCAGTTCGTCCGGCGGGCGAAGTTCGGCGAAGAGCTGAAGCCCGCAGCTACAGCTGCGGCCTGAGCGCCCGCAGGGCGAGCAGCTCGAAGACGACGTTCGCCGCCGCGAGAGCCGTAGGCTGCCCCGGCCCGTCGTACGCGGGGGCGACTTCGACGACATCGCAGCCGGCGAGGTCGATCCCGCGCAGGGCGCGCAGGAACGCGACGGCTTCCGCGGTCGAGAAGCCGGCGATCTCGGGCGTTCCCGTTCCGGGCGCGAAGGCCGGGTCGAGGAAGTCGATGTCGAAGGACAGGAATACCGCGCGCTCCCCGACCTTTTTGCGGATGAGCTCGCCGTAGCCCTCCGGCCCGAGCGCTCGCAGCTCCTCGCTCTCGATCACCGTGAAACCGAGCTCGCGCGCCGTTCCCAGATCGGAGGCGGCGTAGACGGATCCCCGCATCCCGGCCTGAACCGAAGCCGTTGCGTCGAGCAAGCCCTCCTCGACGGCTCGCTTGAAGGTCGTGCCGTGGAAGTACTTCTGGCCGAAGTACGCCTCCCAGGTGTCGGCGTGCGCGTCGAGCTGCACGAGGGCGAGCGGTCCGTGACGCTGCGCAAGCACGCGCAGCTCCGGGAGGGTGACGGAGTGGTCGCCGCCGAGCGCGACGGGGAAGACACCCGCGGCGACGATGGGCGTTAGAGCTTCGATCACTTGCGC
>DAINSN010000079.1:7615-10679 GCA_036741295.1 Gaiellaceae bacterium | reverse complement strand
CACGGCTCCCTGATTGCCGCCGCGGGGACACATCCGTTCTCGCGCTGGGAGCACCAGGAGATCACCGACTCGCCGCGCTACCAGGGAGTTGTCGAAAAGCTTCGCTGGGTGGCGGAGCGCGTTGCGATCTTCGGGTTGCACGTGCACATCGGGATGCAGGAGCCGGACACCGCCGTGCGTGTCGCCACCGGCTTGCGGAACTGGGTCCCCGAGCTGCTTGCGCTGTCCGCGAACTCGCCGTACTGGCAGGGATACGACACGGGTCTCTCCTCGACACGCAGCCAGGTCTTCGACGTCATGCCTCGCAGCGGTCTGCCACCACGAATGAGCTCCTTCGGCGACTTCGAACGGCTCGTCGCGCGCGGCGCCAAGGCCGGCTTCTTCCCCGACTACACCTACGTCTGGTGGGACGTGCGGCCGCATCCGAAGCTCGGGACGATCGAGGTGCGGGTCTGCGATGCCCAGACGCGCGTCGAGAACGTGGCGGGGATCGCCGCGCTCGCACAGAGCCTTGCGGCGACGTTGACGAAGCGGCCTGTGCCGGTTCAGCCGCGCACCCTGATCTCCGAGAACAAGTGGCGCGCCGCACGCCACGGTCTCGAGGCGGAGTTGGTCGATCTGCCGCGAGACCGCCCCAGACCGGCTCGCGAAGCCGTTCGGGAACTGCTCGAACTCGCCGGACCTGCCGCCGAGAACCTCGGCTGCACTGCCGAGCTCGGCGAGATCGAGGGCCTGCTCGAGCGCGGCACCGGGGCGGACGAGCAACGCCGGGCCCACGAGCCGGAAGGGAGCCTGCTGTCGGTGGCGAGCTGGCTGGCGGAGGAGACGGTCCGGGATGTCGGGTAGCCGGGGGGTCGGCTATCCTCAACCCCGGCTGGCGCCCTCGGAACGGGCGCCGTCCTTTTTTCGGGACGTATGAAGACCACCCTCAAAAGAGGCATGGGGCGCGGCGCGACCGTCAACGGCAACGGGCGCGCGGTGTACCCGCCCGGCGTTCACACGCCGATGCGGCGCTATCGCCAGCCGGAGCCGCAACCCCGGGGCGCCTGGCAGCTAGTCCGTACCGTTGTGCTCTGGGTCGTGCTGGCAGCGGTTTTGGTCGCGGGCGGGACGGCGGGCGCGGCGTACCTCAAGACCCATCAGTTCATCGCGGCGATCAGCCCGAAAAAGAAGGCCGATCGCGCTGCCGCGAAGCGCCTGGACCTCGCGATCCCCGGGCAGCCGACGGTCGCGCTCGTGATCGGCACCGACCGCCGGAAAGGGAAAGAGGCGGAACTGACTGGCCGTTCGGACACCTTGATCCTCGTTCGGGCCGATCCGGAGACGAAGTCGCTCTCCATGCTCTCGTTTCCCCGTGACCTGATCGCGACGATCAAATGTCCCGGGCATCCGGACCTGCGAGATCGGATCAACGCGGCGTTCTCGGAGTGTGGGACGCTCGGAAGCGTCGAGACCGTGCGCGCACTCACGGGCCTGCCGATCAACTACTTCATCACCGTCAACTTCCGCGGCTTCACGGAGCTCGTCAACAATCTCGGCGGCGTCTGGCTCGATGTCGACCACCGCTACCTCTGTGATGCGACCAACTGTCCGGGTGTGTCGACGATCAATCTGCAGCCGGGGTACCAGCGCGTGAATGCGACGAACGCCCTGGCATACGTGCGCTTCCGCCACTTCGACTCGGACCTCTACCGCAATGCCCGTCAGCAGCTGTTCCTGAAAGCGCTCAAGCAGCAGATCTCTTCCCAGCTTGGCGTGGACACCGTCTTCAGGATCATGACCGCGATCGAGAAGAACGTGGTCGTCGGCCGCGGCGGTGGTAAAGCCCTCGATCCGCAGACGTTGAAGGATTACCTCTACTTCGCCCATCAGCTTCCTTCCGGGCACGTCTTCCAGGCCAAGATCGAAGGTCTGACGGGCACGAACGAGCTGTCCGCAGCGCCGGAAAGCGTCGCCGCCGCCGTACGCGACTTCGTCCAGCCGGACGTGAACGCTCCGGCGAAGGCGCGTGACGTGACGTTCGGCATCAAGCGGCGCTCGCGCGCGCCGCGTCCGCGCGACGTGAGCACGACGGTTCTGAACGGCAACGGCGTCGCAGGGTCGGCGGCCAATGCTTCGTACGAGCTCGGGCAACGCGGCTACAAGATCGTCCTGCCCCCGACCGGGCAGCCGCAGAACGCCCCGAACTTCCAGTATTTCCGCACGGCGGTGTACTACGACACGGCGCAACGGCGCTCCAAAGCCGCTGCAACGAAGCTCGCGAACCTGTTCGGCGACGCGGACGTCAAGCCGTTGCCCGCGGAGTTCGCCACGTTGGCGAACGGCGCGATGGCCACGGTCGTGGTCGGGCAGAACTTCCACGGGACGATTGCGCCGGCGCCGGTCGACAAGACGCCGACCCGGCAGCCGCCGAGAGTGACGCTGAACGCGGCGATGACCCGGTCACTGCTCGTGCAGGCGAGCAAGCGCGTGCGGTTCAGGCTTCAGGTGCCGCGCCTGATCGAGAGCTCCTCGCGGCTGGAGTTCGACGCGCCGATTCGGGTCTACAACATCAGCAAAGGCCACCGCGCGGTGCGCCTGACCTTCCGCATCGGCTCCAACGAGTACTGGGGGATTCAGGAGACGAACTGGAACGACGCGCCGGCGCTCGCCGACGCGAGCTTCGTGCACAAGATCAAGGGCCGTGAATACGCCCTCTACTACTCCGGCGCGCATCTTCACATGGTTGTGCTCCGGAAGGATGGGGCGACGTACTGGGTCGTGAACTCGATTCTCGACGAGCTGTCCAACGAGACGATGCTCGCAATCGCGCGAGGGCTCGCGCCGCTTCCCAAGTAGGCTTCCCGGTCATGGCGGAATCGCGAACGATCGGCGTCTTCGGCGCGGGCTGGGTCGGCCTCGTCACCGGCGGCTGCTTCGCCGAGCTCGGGCACGAGGTGATCGTGCGCGACGTGATGCCGGAGAGGATCGAGGCACTGCGCGCCGGTCAGATGCCGTTCCACGAGGCGGATCTGCCTGAGGTGCTCGAGCGGAACCGCGACCGCATCCGGTACACGCTCGACGC
>DAINSN010000079.1:0-7515 GCA_036741295.1 Gaiellaceae bacterium | reverse complement strand
GAAGGGCACGCGGTGCGTGACTTCCTCAATCCGGACCGGATCGTGATCGGGGCGTTCGCCGAGGAGGACGGCGTCGCGGTCGAAGCGCTCTACAGCGGGATCGAGGCGCCGATGGTCCGAACCGACGTTGCGTCGGCCGAGATGATCAAGCTCGCCGCGAATGCGTTCCTGATGACGCGCATCTCGTTCATCAACGAGATCGCAAACGTGTGCGAGGCGGTTGGCGCCGACGTCGTGGAAGTTGCGAAGGGCATCGGGCTCGACCACCGACTCGGTCCGCATTTCCTGCGCGCGGGCATCGGCTACGGCGGCTCCTGTTTTCCGAAGGACTCGCTCGCGCTCAAGCAGCTCGCGTCGAACTCGGGCTACCACTTCCATTTGCTGTCGGCGGTGATCGAGGTCAACGAGTTGCAGAAGCGACGGGTCGTGCAGAAGCTGCAGAAGCATCTCGGCAAGCTCCGCGGCAAGAAGATCGCGCTGCTCGGGCTCGCGTTCAAGGCGGGCACGGACGACATGCGGGAGGCACCGTCGCTCGTGCTGGCCTCACGCCTGCTCGCCGAGGGCGCGGAGGTGCGCGCCTGGGATCCGGTCGCGCGGCCGGGCGAGTTGATGAAGGGCGCCGTCCTCGTCGACTCCGTGCTGGACGCCGTGCGGGACGCGGATGCTGCGGTGATCGTGACCGAGTGGGACGAGCTACGCGGCCTGGCGTCGAAGGAGGTGCACGACGCGATGGCGCGGCCGCTCATCCTCGACGGGCGCAACTTGCTCGACCCGGCCGAGACACGTGCCGCCGGCTTCGCCTACGAGGGCATCGGCCGGCCGAGCTCGCCGTTCGAGGCGCTGCCGGAGACGCCCGAGCCCGAGACGAAGGTGAAGAACTAGTGGAAGCGATCATCCTGGCCGGCGGGCAAGCGACCCGACTTGGCGACGCGGCGCGTGGCCACCCAAAGGCGCTCGTCCCGATCGCGGGCCACCCACTCGCCGAGTACCAGGTGTCGCAGCTCGTGCGCGCGGGCGTCGAGCGCGTGATCGTCAGCTGTAGCGCGGGCCAGGCGGCGCTGTTCGAGGCGAAGCTCGCAGGGTTGGGTGCCACGATCATCGCCGTCGCGGAGCCGGAGCCGCTCGGGCGCGGGGGAGGCTTGCGTTTTGCGGCACAACACCGAGAGGAGTCGGGCCCGCTCTATGCGTTCAACGGCGACGAGCTGCACGACGTCGACCTGCGCGCGTTCCTGGAGGCGCACGAAGAGAACGGCGGCGCCGCGACGATCGTGGTTGCGCCGCTCAGGTCGCAGTTCGGCGTGGTCGAGCTCGGCGACAACGACCGCGTGACGGGTTTCCGCGAGGCGCCGCGCCTGCCGCACTGGGTCAACGCCGGCGTCTACGTGCTCGACGACGAGGCGCTGGCCCGCCTGCCGGAGCGCGGCGACCACGAGCAGTCGACGTTCCCCGAGTTGTCCGAGGAGGGAAAGCTGTTCGGCTTCCGGCACGAAGGCCTCTGGATCACGGTCAACACCCCGAAGGACCTGCAGCGGGCGGAGGAGCACTACGCGGCTCATCCGGAGCTGCGGCCGACCCTCGCCCGAGGTCGCAGCTAGCCCCGTCCGGTGCCAGGCACCGGACATGTACCGCGCGTCTTGGTTGACGCCGGGGGAACCGCCCGGTTCCCCCGGACCCCCTCCACCGGTCCGCTTCGCGGACAGAACGCTTCGCGTTCGGCATAGAGTCGCCACAGATGAGCGTGGACTCGCCCAACCTCGAGGGCCTCGACGCTTGGGCCTTCGAGCCGCGCAAGGTGGAGAAGCCCTGGGGCTACGAGCTCATCTGGGCGGAGACCGAGCACTTCGTCGGCAAGGTGCTCTTCGTGAAGGCCGGCGAGTCGCTCAGCCTGCAGTTCCACCGCGTGAAGGAGGAGTCCTGGCTCGTCCAGTCGGGCCGTGCCAAGCTCGAGCTCGGCTCGGCCGGGGACGCGGTGCTGAGCGAGGAGGTGATCGGGCCCGGCGTCTCGTTCCACTTCCGCCCGGGGACGGTTCATCGCGTCACGGCGGTCGAGGACACGACGATCCTGGAGGTCTCGACGCCGCAGCTCGACGACGTCGTCCGCCTCGAGGACGCGTACGGCCGGGAGGGAACCTCCGAGCCTTAACACAGCTGTGGTAAGGTCTGCCCGCTGTGGCTGGACTGACCATCGGCGAGGCCGCCGCCCAGACGGGCTGGTCGCCTCGGATGCTGCGCTATCTCGAAGGCGCGGGACTCGTTGTTCCCCGCCGGAGCGGGGCCGGCTATCGCCTGTACGGGCTCCTGGAGCTCAACCAGCTCCGGTCCCTGCGGGAGCTCCGCCGCCGCCACGACGTGGAGCTCACGGACATCGCTTTCGCAGCTAGGCTCGACCGCGAGCCCGAGCTGCGCGCTGCGGTGGACACCTGGCTGGCAGGCACCCAGCTGTCCGCCCTCGACTGGGAGCAGCGCAAGCACGAGCGCCTGCTCGCCGCCTAACCAACGGAAGGACTGAATGGCTACGACGAAACGGCACGACGTGAAAGACCTGGCACTTGCGCCCGAGGGCGTGCGCCGCATCGAGTGGGCCGACCGCCAGATGCCCGTGCTCGCCGCGATCCGCGAGCGCTTCGAGAACGAGCAGCCGCTCGCCGGCTACCGCATCTCCGCGTGTCTCCACGTGACGACCGAGACCGCGAATCTCGCCCGCACGCTGAAGGCAGGCGGCGCCGATGTGGTGCTCTGCGCCTCGAATCCGCTCTCGACGCAGGACGACGTTGCAGCCGCGCTCGTCGAGGAGTACGACATCGCCGTCTTCGCGATCAAGGGTGAGGACAACGACACGTACTACGCGCACATCGAGGCGGCCGTCGACCACAAACCGCAGCTGACGATGGACGACGGCGCCGACGTGATCGGCGTTCTGCACTCCGCGCGCCGCGAGCAGCTCGGCGACATCATCGCCGGCACGGAGGAGACGACCACCGGGGTGATCAGGCTCAAGGCGCTCGAACGTGACGGTGCGCTCGGCTTCCCTGTCATCGCCGTCAACGACGCGCAGACGAAGCACCTGTTCGACAACCGTTACGGCACCGGTCAGTCGACGATCGACGGAATCATCCGCGCGACGAACGTGTTGCTAGCAGGCAAGCGCTTCGTCGTCGCCGGCTACGGCTGGGTCGGCCGCGGCGTCGCGTCGCGCGCCCGGGGGATGGGCTCGCACGTAATCATCACGGAGGTCGACCCGATACGTGCCCTGGAAGCGAGCATGGACGGCTACGAGGTGCTCACGATGGAGAAGGCGGCGTCGATCGGCGACATCTTCGTCACGGCGACCGGCGACAAGTCGGTCATCCGCAAGGAACACATCAAGACGATGAAAGACGGGGCCATCCTCGCGAACACGGGCCACTTCAACGTCGAGATCGACATCCCGGGGCTCCGGTCGCTGGCGACCGACACCCGTGAGGCACGTGCCTTCGTCGAGGAGTTCACGATGGCAGGAGGCCAGCGCATCTACTTGATCGCCGACGGCCGCCTCGTGAACCTGTCCGCTGCCGAGGGGCATCCGGCTCTCGTCATGGACATGTCCTTCGCGAACCAGGCGCTCTCCGCCGAGTACGCGATCCAGAACGCCGCCGAGCTCGAGCGGAAGGTCTATCCGGTGCCGGAGGAGATCGACAAGGAGATCGCCCGCCTGAAGCTGGAGACCATGGGCGTCGACATCGACACGCTCACGGAGGAGCAGGAGAAGTACCTGGCCTCGTGGGACGAAGGCACTTAGGCGTCGCTTGCGATGCCGGCCCAAGAGGGGGTGCCGGCTTCGCCGGTACCCCCGTCTGAAGCGCTCGTGAAACGAGCGCTAGAACCGGAGGACATCGTCCGGTACGAGGAGGACGGCCCGAAGATCGTCCTCCTCGACCAGCGCCGACTGCCGGACGAAGAGGTCGAGCTGGAGTGTCGCTCGGTCGCCGACGTCGTCGTGGCGATCCGAGAGCTGGCGATTCGGGGCGCGCCCGCGATCGGCGTCGCCGCCGCCTACGCCCTCGCGCTGGCGGCCGCGCGTGGCGAGGACCTCGAGGAGGCCGTCGCGCTGCTGACCGCCTCGCGTCCCACTGCGGTCAACCTGGCGTGGGCGCTCGAACGGATGCGAGACGACCCGACACCCGCGCACGCTCGCGCCCTCCACGAAGAGGAGGTCGAGCGCTGTCGCGCCATGGCCGCGCACGCAGCGGAGCTGTTCGTTCCGGGCACGCGCGCGCTGACGCATTGCAACGCCGGCGCCCTGGCGACGGGCGGTTACGGCAGCGCGGTCGGGGCGCTCCGGACCGCCTGGGAGCGCGGCGTGCTCGAGCGCGTCTGGGTCGACGAGACGCGTCCGTTGCTGCAGGGGTCGCGCCTCACCGCCTGGGAGCTGGAGACCGCGGGCATCCCGCACGCCGTGATCGCCGACTCTGCCGCGGCCTCGCTCATGGCCGCGGGGGAGGTCGACTGCGTCGTCACGGGCGCGGACCGCATCGCCGCGAACGGCGACACGGCGAACAAGATCGGCACGTACTCGCTTGCCGTCCTCGCCGCGCATCACGGCATCCCGCTCTACGTCGTCGCACCGACGTCGACCGTCGACCTCGCGACGCCCAGCGGCGCTGGGATTCCGATCGAGGAGCGTGGGGCGGACGAAATCACGACACGCTTCGCGGCACGCAATCCCGCTTTCGACATCACACCTGCGGATCTCGTTGCGGCGATCGTCACCGAGCACGGCGTCCACCGCGCCCCGTACGCGCAGTCGCTCGCGGCGCTCGTATGAAGGCGCTCATCCTCGCCGCGGGCTATGCGACGCGGTTGCGGCCGCTCACGGACTCGATCCCGAAGCAGCTGCTGCCCGTCGGAGGCCGGCCGATGGTGGACTGGATCCTCGATCGGATCGAGGAGACGAGCGCCGACGAGGTGCACCTGGTCACGAACGCTCGCTTCGCGGGGGGCTTCGAGCGCTGGGCCGAGGGCAAGGACGTGCAGATCCATAACGACGGAACGACGTCGAACGAGGACCGCCTTGGTGCAATCGGCGACATTCGGTTCGCCGGCCTCGACGACGACCTGCTCGTGATTGCGGGTGACAACCTGTTCGACTACTCCCTCGCGGACTACGAGCGCTTCTGGCGCGAGCGGGACGGCAGCTGCATCGCGGTCCTGGACGTCAAGGATCCCGAGCTCGCGAAGAAGTACGGCGTCGTGGACGTCGACGAGAACGACCGCGTCACGAACTTCGTCGAGAAACCGGAGAATCCGCCGACCACGCTCTGCGCCACGGCGACGTATCTCTACGAGCGCGACCACGTTCGGTTGATCGAGCAGTACCTGGAGGAGGGAAACCCGCCCGACCAGCCCGGGAACTATGTCGCGTGGCTGCACAAGCACGAGCCCGTCTATGCGTACCGCTTTGAGGGCGAGTGGTTCGACATCGGCGATGCGAACCAACTGCTCGAGGCCGACAACCGGATGCGCCGCCGGCGCGGCTTGCCTGAACGCGCGGAGTATTCACCAAGCTGACACAGACACGTCACTCACGCTGCCCTAGCGTGGTGACGTGCTCGATCTGCTCTTACCTCAGCGCTGCCTCGTCTGCTCTCTCCCGGGAGCGCAGGTCTGCGACGGCTGCACCGCGGCGCTGCGCCGCATCGAGCCTCCGTTCTGCGTGCGCTGCGGCGCCCCGACGGCCTGGCCCGTACACCGCTGTGGAGAGTGCGCCGGGCGGCGGCTCGCCTTCGCACATGCTCGGGCTGTGCTGGCGTACGACGACCGGTTACGACCAGTCGTGGTCGCGTGGAAGGAGCGTGGTCTGCGCCGGCTCGCCGGCTGGGCCGCGGCAGTCGTCCGTGAGTCGGTGGCGCGACCGGACGCCGCGTGTGTCGTCTTCGTCCCGGGCGATCCGGACCGCAGGCTGAAGCGTGGACACCATGCGGCCGAACGGCTGGCGAGCGAGCTTGCTGCTGAGTGGGAGCTCCCCCTCCAGCCACTCCTGACGAGAGCGAGAGGGTCTCCGCGCCAGCGAGGGCTGACGCAACACGAGCGGCGCCGGAACGTGGCGGGCGCCTTCCAAGCGCATGGCCGCGTTCCGGCCCGCGTTGCGCTCATCGACGACGTCTACACAACCGGTGCGACGGCCAATGCGGCCGCGTCGGCACTCCGGAAAGGAGGCGCGCGCAGGGTCGAGGTTGTGACGTTCGCGCGCGCCGTTCGCCTCAGGAGCTGACCGCGTCGGCGCCGTCCTCGAGCGCCGCAGTCAGCTCTGCGAGCAGCGCACCGAGTCGCACCGATCGTGGCCGCCGCGTGCCACCCACGAGTGATGCGACGGCATCCCAATGCTCCGCGAGTCTTGCCGACTGCTCCGCCGCCTCGGTTCCGAGCTCACGTCGGCCCAGGTCCTGGAGTGCGAGACCGAGTCCGGTGCCGTCCCAGATGTGCACGCCCTGGAGCTGCTCGAGCAGTCCCCACTTCGCAGCGGGCGGGCTGGGCGGACGGTAGACGGGCACGCCTTGTGCGAGCGCGACGATGCTGAGGTGGAGGCTGTAGGCGACCACGGCCTCCGCGTGCCCGATCAGTTCGGCAAGCAGCAGCGGTGCGGGCCACGGCTCGACCGTGAGCGGATGCCCGACACCGAGCAACCCACCCTCGTCGCCGAGCGCCGGAGAGATCGCCAGTTCCAGGACGTCGATTCCCTCTTTCTTCAGCGGCGTCACCGCCGCTGTGATCTCCCCTGCGTACGTACTCAGATTTGGAGTTGCCTGGACGACCACGTAGCGCTGCGATACGCCGGCCTTTGCAATCAACCTGAGCAGGCCCTCGGTCGGCTCCGGCGTCAGGAGACGTGTCACGCCGAAGGCCGTGTCCGGAACGACCTCGACTTTCGCTGAAGTTGAGACCGCGCGAAGCTCGCGTGCAGACGGCTCGTCCCGGACGGAGACGTACGACGCCAGGTCCAGGGCTGCGGCGAGCAGCGGCCTGGCCCAGTCGGGCGTGCCTGAAGAGGCGCCGACGGCGTTCCACGCCACCGGCACGCCTGCCGCTCCGGCAACGAGTGTCGGAGTCAACCAGTAGCCGGTCGGGTGGTGGACGTCCGGGCTCGTCGAGCCGTAGCCGGGAGCGACGTCTTTGTCGAACCGCACGATGTGACCGCCGCCGACGAGCAGCAGGTCAAGCGTGTCGAGCTCATGCGGTAGACGCTCGAGTGGTCGCACCGGATAGGGCCAAGCGGGCGGAGCCAGCTCGCGGTGCGAATACGCGGTGACGGTGGCGTCACCGAGACGCTCGCGCAGCTCGTGCTCGGCCAGGAGCGGAAAGAGGAGGTCGCCGAAGTTCATGACGTCGAATGTCCCGACGATTCCGATTCGCGTCATGAAGAGCGACACTACCGGTCCGATTCGCATTCGCTAGGGTGAGACTTCCGGCTCACGAGGAGGCGCATGCGACTTCAGGTGAAGGGCAAGAACCACGAGGTCAGCGACACGATCCGCCGGT
>DAINSN010000078.1:0-10683 GCA_036741295.1 Gaiellaceae bacterium | reverse complement strand
TAACATCCCGCCGCCCTTGGCGATCTTCGACCGCGCGATCGTTCGCTTACTTCCGGCCGTCCCGCGGCCGCTGGTGCAGAAGCTCTCCGGGCGCTACATCGCAGGGCCCGAGCTGAAGGACGCGCGCGAGACCGTTCGGCACATCAATGCCGAAGGCAAGCTGGCGACGATCGACGTCCTCGGCGAGGAGAGCACCAACGAGGACGAGGCGGCGGCGATCGTGCGCGCATACCAGGATGTCTTTGCCGACATCGAGCACTGCGGGCTCGACTCGAACGTGAGCGTGAAGCTGACGGCCCTGGGACTGAACCTCGACTACGACGTCTGCCGCCGTGACTTGCGCGTCGTCGTAGAGGACGCGGCGTCGCGCGGGAACTTCGTCCGCATCGACATGGAGGATTCGTCCACGACGGACGACACGCTGCGGCTGTATCGCGAGCTGCGTGAGCAGGGCTACGACAACGTGGGCGTGGTGCTACAGGCGATGCTTCGGCGTACGCATGAGGACATCGCGGCGCTCGCCGATCTGAAGCCGAGCATCCGCCTCTGCAAGGGAATCTACGTCGAACCGCCAGAAGTGGCGTATCAGGACTTCGACGAGGTGCGGGACTCGTACGTGCGCGCGCTCGAGGCGTTGCTCGATGCAGGCTCGTACGTGGGGATCGCGACGCATGACGAGTGGCTCCTCGACGAGGGACGGCGCCTCGTCGCCGAACGCGGCCTGTCGCGCGACGAGTACGAGTTCCAGATGCTGCTCGGCGTCCGACCTCAATTGGGAGACGAGCTCGTCCGCGAAGGCCATCGGCTACGGATCTACGTCCCGTTCGGGCGGCACTGGTACGCCTATTCGCTCCGGCGCCTGCAGGAGAACCCGAAGATCGCCGGCTACATCGCCGCGGACACGCTCGGGCGCTTGATCGGCCGCCGTAACGGCGCGTGATCTGGGCGAAGGCGGAAGGCTGCCGCGTCTGGGACGCGGAGGGGCGCGAGTTCATCGACCTGTCCGGCGGCTTCGGGGTCGCGGCGCTGGGGCATCGCAACCCGCGCATCGTCGAAGCCATCCGCGATGCGCCGGTGGTTCACGCGCTCGGCGACCTGGCGGAGGCGGAAGTGACGCAGCGGTTCCGCGACGCGCTGCCGTGGCCCGCGAAGCTGGGCGTCACCGGCGAGGACGCGGTCGAGATCGCGTTGCGCACCGCTCTCCTCGCGACCGGGAAGCCGGGCATCGTCGCGTTCGACGGCGCGTATCACGGCACCGGCCTGCTCGCCCTCGCGGCGACCGGGCTCGAGCGCTTTCGCGAGCCGTTCGCACCGTGGCTGCCGGGACCGGTCCATCGACGTGCGTACGGCGAGGATCCCGGTGCGCTGCCGGACGATGCGGGAGTGGTCATCGTCGAGCCCGTTCAAGGACGTGCGGGTGCGCGCGTCCCGCCGGACGACTTTCTGCCTGCGTTGCGCGAGCGCTGTGACGAGGCAGGCGCCCTGCTCGTCGTCGACGCGATCTTCACCGGCCTCGGCCGCATCGGCGAGATGTGGCCGGGCTCCGAAGTGGCAGACGTCCTCTGCGTCGGCAAGGCGCTTGGCGGTGGGTTGCCGATCTCGGCGGCGCTCTTTGTGAAGACCGATCTCGAGCAAGTGTGGGACTTCGGCGGGGAGGATCTCTATACGCACACGCATTCCGGCAATCCGCTCGCGTGCGCCGCCGCGCTCGTTGTGCTCGATGAGGTGCCGAAGCTGCTGCCTCGAGTCGAGGAGCTATCTCAGCGGTTTGCCGCTGCCGGCTGGCACGGCAAGGGACTGCTGCGGACGAAAAGAAAAAACGCCGCGCATGCGCACAGGAACGGCGTGCTCGTGATTCCGATTCCGGCGGTCGAAGGACGGCATGCGCTGATGCAGGCTGCTCCACCGTTTACCTTGACGGACGACGAGCTCGACGAAGCCTTCAGCCGGCTGGGCCGTTAAGGCGCCGGCGGCCCGGGCGGCGGCGGCGCCTCTTCTTCCTCGACCACCGTGCGTCTGCGCGCAGGGCCGGGCCCGGCCCCCGGAGGACCCGCGTAACCACCGCGGTGCCAGCCCAAGGCGCCCGGCCCCAGGCGCTCCCACAGCAGGAGCGAGAGCAGGCCGCCGACGAGCCCGACCAGCATCAGGATCCAGCCGACGACGTCGACGTCCACCGGCGGGTTCGGATCGGACTGGTTGACGGCGAAGGCGAGGATCGCGCCCACGGCGATCAGGATCAGGCTGACGGGAAGCCCCACGGGTCAGACGTCCCCAGCGGCGGCGATTGCCAAACGACTCAGGCCTTCCGCGCGTAGAGGAGGAACGTCCCGGGAATCCGCGCATCGTGGTGCCGGAAGCCGTCGCTGCGCGCGGGATACTCCTCGAGCGCGCGTAGCGCGAGCCCGGCGCGTGCGGCGGCGTTCACGATCTGGCCGAGCCGCCGCGAGCCCTCGTCGAAGTAGCTCTCGCGCCAGTGCATCAATCCGTCCACGCAGAGCGCGACCGGGTGCTCCTCGAAGAGCAGCAGTTCACCGTCCGAGCGCAGCGCGGTCGCGATGCCGCGCATCCAGTCCTCGACGTCCGTGATCTGCAGGAGTGACCCGAGCCCGGCATACACGAGGTCGAAGCGGCCCCGTCGCAATTCGGCCGGTAGCTCCTGCGGGTCGGCCTGCACCCAGAGGATGGCTGGCCAGCGCTCGCGCGCGACCTCGAGCGCCTGCCCGGAGGAGTCGACGCCGGTGACGATCGCTCCAAGCTCCGCGAGCTCGGCGGTCGACTCGCCCGTTCCGCACTGTAGATCGAGGACGCGCTTCTTCTCGAGGTCGGCGAGCGCGTGGCGGACCTGCTTCGGTAGGCCGCGTTCGCCGGTCACCGCCGCTGCGCGTCGCCGGTGAATGTCGTCCCACGCTCGTCGGTTGTGCTCGGTCGGTTCCATTCAGGCGAGCAGCGAATAACCGCCGTCGAGGATCAGCGTGTGCCCGCACACCATCGCCGCGTCGGGCGAGCAGAGGTACGCGACCGCACCGGCGATGTCGTCTGGCTCGACCAGGCGGCCCGCAGGCGTGCGCGTCCTTCCCGCGCGCAACATCTCTTCACGGTTCGGAAAGTGATCGAGCGCCTCAGTCTCGACCACCCCCGCGGAGACGGCGTTGACGCGGATGCCACGCGGAGCAAGCTCGACGGCGAGGTAACGCACGACCGATTCGAGCGCGGCCTTGGACGTCCCGACGAGCACGTAGTTTTCGAGCACCCTTTGTGCGCCGAGCGAAGAGATCGCCACGATCGACGAGCCGCTTTCCATATCGGGCGCGCACGCACGCGCCAGCGACAGAAGGGCGCGCGCGTTTGCGTTCAGCGTCCAGTCCCAGTGCTTGTCCTCTGTCTCGAGCGCGGGCTTGATCACTCCGGTGGCGGCGTTGTGCACGACGACGGCGTAGGGCCCGTGCGACGCCAGCTCGGCGATCACCTTCTCCGACGCGACGTTGCCCCGCACCAGCACCGGCTCCGCGCCGGCCTGTCGGACTTCCTCTGCGGCCGCCTCGGCGGCAGCGTCGTTCCTCATGTACCCGAGGACGACGCGTGCAGCGCCTTCGGACGCGAGCCGGAGCGCAATCGCCTTCCCGATCCCCCGGGTCCCGCCCGTCACGACGACGGAGCGGCCGTTGACCGGATTCATTTCCGACCGGGGAGCGGGTCGCGCGCGGGCGCAGTGCTCGGGATCTCCTCCCACCCGGGCCTCGACCTGGGCTCGCGCGGGCCCTCCTCGGCTTTGGAGGAGGCGAAGGCGAGCCGCTCGAGGAGGTCGATCTTCTCCCGCGCGTATTTCTTCACCGGGTGCCCGTCCGAGAGGTGGAGCACGAGCTCTTCGATACGCGCCCGGAGCTGGGGGGCGAAGTGCGGTGTCGCCGGTCCGACAAGTGCGTCGATGTCCTCTTTGGTCGGCTCCCGCATGGGAGAAAGCCTAACTGCGTCGTTGCATTCACGTCTGAGATCCCTGTGGGAGCGCGCGCCGAGGCGACGTCATAGCTGACTTCGACGCGACCGCCCCCGCGCCCGTCGGCGACTTGGGCGACCCGGCGCTCGTCGGTGAAGCGCGAAGCTACTGGTCCCGGGCCCTCGGCCGCTTTCTCCAGCATCGTGTTGCCGTCGCCAGCCTGATCGTCCTCGTCTTGCTGTTCGCGGCCGGGCTGCTCGCGTCGAGGATCGCTCCGTACGGCTACCAGGAGGCGAATCTGCAAGCTCTCAACGCGAGACCGAGCTGGTCGCACCCGTTCGGTGCGGATCAACTCGGCCGCGATTACTTCAGCCGCACGCTCTATGGAATTGGCACGTCGGCGCGGACCGCGCTGCTCGTTGGCTTCCTGGCGTCGCTGATCGGGACGATCGTGGGCGCCCTGGCCGGCTATTACGGCGGGCTCGTCGACAACGCTCTGATGCGCTTCACGGACCTCCTCCTGACGCTTCCCGTCCTTGCCGTAGTGCTCGTTGCTGCCGCTTTCCTGCACGCAGACACGGCGCAGAAGGCCGCGATCGTGCTCGCTTGTCTGCTCTGGACGTCCATAGCACGGGTCTTGCGGGCTTCGTCGCTGGCGCTCCGGGAAAAGGAGTTCGTCGACGCCGCAAGGGCCTCGGGAGCAAGCGATCTGCGCATCATCATGCGCCACGTGCTTCCCAACGCAATCGCCCCGCTCGCTGCCGCAGCGTCGTTGATGATCGCGACCGCGATCGTGCTCGAGGTGACGATCGGCTACCTGGGATTCGGTTTCTCGAACCTAGTAGGACTGCAGGCGAAACCGAGTCTCGGGGACGTTCTCAGGCAGGCGCAGTCGGAGGGCTACTACCACTGGTGGGGAATCACGTTCCCGGGCCTGCCGATCGTCCTCATCGTCGTGGCGATCAGTTTCGTCGCCGAGGGACTGCGTGACAGTCTCGATCCCACTTCGGGTTCGAACCGGCGCTTGTCGGCAAGAACATTCCGGCCTCGACGCAGGCGCCTGACGCCGGCGCTGCGGAGGCGGGCGCTTCAGATCCGTGCGCCCGAATGGGTCACTCTGGAACGTGTTCGGCACGTGGCTCGACCGCGCTGGTCCCTTCCGTCCATTTTCCTTGCGCGCAAAAGCGCCCGTTCTGCGTACGCCGGCTCTCGTAGTCGCGCGGGCCTGAAGTTCGGGCTCGAGGCGCTCGCGATCGCCGTGTTGATCGCAACCGTGGCAGGCTCGATCTACCATTTCGGCGTCCACCATGCCCACACCCCGTGGGCGACGGCGGGATCCGACGTCCAGGCGATTTCACGAGCGCCGGGTGCACAGACCGAGGTGGCTGTGGCCGTCGCCCCCGATGACCCGCAGAGATTCTTCGCGGCATCGAATGATTCCGTCCTGCCGCAGATCCGGTTGTACGACTCGCGTGATGGAGGACGAACTTGGACGTCTCGGGTCGGCCCAGGGCTGACGGCCTTCACCTGCGCCTGGGGAGACCCGGCGGTGGCGCTGGCTCCGGGTGGACGTCAATACGTCGCGTTCACTGAGAAGTCCATCTGCAGAAAAGGGATCGATCTCACGCCGTTCCTTGTCGTCGCCTCCCGTCCGGGTCCGGACGCGGCGTGGATCGTCCGTCGCGTGGCCCCGCCCGCCACTCAAGATGGTTTTGACGACAAGCCGGCAATCACAGTCGACGGCGCCGGCCGCGTGTACGTCGCCTGGTCGAGGCTGTTGGGTCAAGCCTACGAGACCACAGTGCTGAGCTCGAGCGGCGACGGCGGACGAACCTGGTCGACGCCGCATGTGGTCGACCGGAAGCTCTCGTATCCGCAATGGGTCAGCGCAGCGGCCGGCGGTGTCGATGGGACGCTGTATCTCGCAGGCGTTGACGCGCGGCTCGGAGTCTGGCTCGCACGCTCCGCCGATGGGGGACGCCACTTCACGGTGAGACAGGCCGCGCCGTTGGCGCTGAACAATGCCGCGAACTGCCTGCGCAACGGGAAGTACGTGTTCGCCCAACAGGCGATCAGCTGCCTCGGCCCCAATCCGACCGTGACGGTCGGGCGCGGCCGAACCTACGTCACGTACGCCTCGCTTGCGCCGAATCAGACGTGGGACGTCGGCGTCGCGGTCTTCGACGCCAAGCTTCGGCCGCTCTGGGGTGGGCGCATCGGGCCCGCGGAAACGAAGCCCGCGGACCAGTTCTGGCCCACCTCCGCCGTCGATGCGCAAACGGGCGAGCTCTGGGCCTGCTTCTACGACACGACCGGCGACTCGCAGCGAAAGCAGTCATGGTTTCTCTGTTCGCGCTCCCGGGACGGCAGGCATTGGGCGGTCCCGGTTCGCGTCGCGCGGCACTCGGAAGATGCATTCGTGCTCTGGGCGGATGCGATGCGGGCCGGTTTCGGGGATGAAATCGCTTACGGCGGCTACCCCGGGCTCGTGGCCGCAGCCGGCGTTGCTCATCCGATGTGGATCGATGCCCGCGACAAGACCCACCTGGACCAGGAGATCGTCACCGCCCGCATTTCGTCCGCCTCGCTTTCGGCTTCGGCGCCCTAGCAGTCACGCGGAGCGACTACTGCTGAAGAGGTGCGGCGATGTACACGCGTACTTCCAGGGGGCCGAACGAATCCGTGAACGACCCGCCGTCGACCGTGACGGTGTGCTGTCCGTCGAGGCTTCGGAGCACGCGGTCGCCCAGGGCCGGCACGTTGATCGACGCTGTCGCGGCGCTGCGGCTCGCATTCACTGCAATCACGTACACGGCGCCGTTGTGCTCGCGGGCGCCCGCTTTCACGTAGCTGCCCAGCGAGACGCTCGCTGCGATCGCGGGCTCGACGAGAGCGGGGACGAGCCCTTGGATCTCGTGGTTCGTGCGCGCGATCTCCGTGCCAACCTCGGCGCTCCAGTTGTTCGGGAAATAACCGATCGCGTGCGCGCCGCCGGCGATCGAGAGCCAGGCCTCCGCGCGAACGGTCTCCGGAGTCGGGTCGAGCTGGTCGCCCATGCAGTCCATCCGGCGCGCCTCGATCCACTGGAAGGTCGGCCTGCCACGGCCCAGCGCGACCAGGTCGAGCTGCGAGTCGAACACGTCGCCGAAGCTGTCGAAGCGGCACCAGTTTTGCAGCGGGTAGAGGTCGAACCCGAGCACGTCGGCACTTGCGGCCAGGGCGGGATACATCCCCTTCCCCTGCGGGAGCGGGTTGGCTCGGCTGTAGAAGTGGTTCGTCAGCGTGAGGAAGCGCGGGCCGGATCCCGGGATCTCGGGCACCAGGCGCAGCGCGTCGGCGGTCGTCAGGTCGCCCGGTAGATGCGTGTCCCATTCGTCCGGCAGGTGCGTTCCGACCGTGCCGGCGCGCGCTGCTGCGGGCGCCTGCGCGTCGGCGAGGACGAAGGCTCGGCCGGAGACCCACTTCGCGAGGTCGGCACCGGTACCGCAGCCGTTGCCCATGAAGAGGTCGATGCCGACTGCGAGATTCGCCGCAACCGCATCGGGGCACTGCCCCCAGACCAGCTTCGGGAATGAGGGCTGGCCGTTGAGCAAGATGACGCCGTTGGCAGTCGTCAGCTGCACCGCGCCGGAGAGAGCGGGCGTGGTGAGCACGTATTCCTCGACCCGTCCCGGGCTGCCGTCGTTCGCGGCGGTGACGGCGACCTTGTACGAGCTCGAGAACGTCAGCCCGGTGAGTGTCGCCTGATGTTCGGTCGCCGCGATGTTCGGTGCTGTCCAGAGGACCGGTGCGTCGAGCCCGTACGCGATGCGCGACGTCGCCGGCACGTTTGTGCGCCAGGCGATGGTCGCGGAGAACGGGGTGAGGGAGATCGTGTGCACGTTCTCGATCTCCGGCGGCGGGCCGGCGGGTTGGACAGGCGTGGTCGTGGTTGTGGTCGTGTCGGTCGGAGAAGAACCGGCCGTGGGCTGGAAGGTCACGCTCGGCAGGGCGAGGAACCTCAGGTCGCTGACGTACGGCGCGTTGAAGGTGACATCGGCGGCGCCGGCCGCGGTCGAGCGCGAGCCATACGTCGCGATCGCGCTTCCACCGGCTCGCGAGACGGGCCGGAGACCAGGGCGCGAAGGGCCGCCGGTGTCGAGGCCCACGGGGGAGACGGGCCGCCCGCTCGGCGGCGCGAACGTGAATGGCGCCTGCGCAGCGTTGGGGTTGGCTGACGCGGCCGGGACCGAGGCGGAATCGGAGCCGGGCAGGGCAATCTTGAAGCCGATCGTCGAACCCGCGGCGACGGCAAGCAGGAGCCAACAGATGGTGCGCAGGGGCACCCTTTAGAAGTCGGCTTTCTGGGGCCGCGCCTCTCCCTCGATCGAGGGATATGAGCCGGTAGCGTCCGGCCTCCGTGCGCCGTCCGACCGCCGATCTGATGCTGCTCGCGACGGTCAGCCTCTGGGCGCTCAACTTCACCGTCTCGAAGTACATCCTCGACCACGGGTTCCACCCGCTTGCCTACTCGTCGATCCGCTACGCGTGCGCGGCCATTATCTTCGCCGGCATCACCTTCGCCTGGGAGGGCTCGCTGCGGATCTCGCGGCGCGACCTGCCGATCATCGTCCTCAGCACGGCCGCCCTCTTCGCCAACCAGCTGAGCTTCGTCTATGCGCTCCGCTTCACCACAGCAACGACGGTGGCGCTCGTCTTCGGGACGCTGCCGATCTTCACCGCGCTCTTCGCCCGCGGGAGCGGCGTCGAGCACCTGCCCGTCCGCTTCTGGATCGCCGCGGGCCTGTCCTTCGCCGGGGTCGCGCTGGTGGCGCTCGGATCGGGCGGGAATCTGTCCGCCAACCTGAAGGGCGACGTGCTCGCCCTGATCGGCTCCGCGACCTGGGCGGCCTACTCCGTCGCGATCGGACCGCTCATGCGCCGGTACTCCCCGTTCAGGTTGAGCGCCGTCTTCCTGCTGGCAGTCACCGTTGCGCTGTTCGCGGCGGGGTCGCGGCAGCTTGCGGACCAAAACTTCCACTTCAGCGCGCTCGTGTGGATCGGCTTCGCGTTCGCCGTGCTCGGGCCGCTCGTGATCACGAACCTGCTCTGGTTCACGGCGATCGACCGCGTCGGTCCTTCGCGCGCGTCGCTGTTCGCCAACCTGCAGCCCTTCCTCGCCGCCCTGGTCGCGCTCGCGCTGCTGTCGGAGCCGATCACGACGGTGCAGATCGTGGGCGGCATCGCGATCGCGGGCGGGATCGTCCTGGCGTCGCGGCGGGGCTCCGTCCCCCTCCCAGCTGCCGAGTAAGCTAGGGCCGTGGGGCAGAACGCGGACTTCATGCCCATCGACGGGTGGGACCATCTCGAGCTCTACGTCGGCAACGCGAAACAGGCGGCGTTCTACTACGAGAATGCGTTCGGCTTCACCAAGACGGCGTATGCCGGGCCGGAGACTGGCGTGCGCGACCGCGCGTCCCACGTGCTCGAGCAGAGCGACATCCGCCTCGTGCTGACGAGCGGTCTGCGCGGCGACAGTGAGATCAACCGCTTCGCCTGCGCCCACGGGGACGGCGTCAAGGACACGGCGCTGACCGTTCCGGACGCAGGTGAGGCGTACCGGCAGGCTGTGCAACGCGGCGCTCGCGGCGTCGTCGATCCGCACTGGGTCGAAGACGACTTCGGCCGCGTCGAGCTGGCGACCATCGCGACCTACGGCGAGAACGTCCATACGTTCGTCAACCGCAAGGACTACACGGGCCCGTTCCTGCCCGGCTTCCAGGAAGTCGCGCGGACGAACGGCCGCCCCCCAATCGGCGGTGTCGGCCTCCGGGCGATCGACCACGTCGTCGGCAACGTCGAGCTCGGACGCATGGATTACTGGGTCGAGTTCTACGAGCGCACGATGGGCTTCACGAACATCATCCACTTCGCCGACGAGCAGATCCACACCGAGTACTCGGCGCTGATGTCCAAGGTCATGGCCGACGGACAGGGGAAGATCAAGTTCCCGATCAACGAGCCGGCCGAGGGCAAGCGGAAGAGCCAGATCGAGGAGTACCTCGAGTACTTCGGCGGGCCCGGCGTCCAGCATGTCGCGCTGCAGTCGGAGGACATCGTTCGCACCGTCGAGACGCTGCAGGACCAGGGAATCGTCTTCCTCGCGACGCCCGACGCCTATTACGAGGACGTCGCCGATCGCGTCGGTGAGATCGGCGAGGACTGGGACGACCTGCGGCGGCTGAGGATCCTCGCCGACCGCGACGAGGATGGCTACCTCCTCCAGATCTTCAGCAAGACGGCGCAGGATCGCCCCACGCTCTTCTTCGAGGTGATCGAGCGCCACGGCGCGCGCGGTTTCGGCGAGGGGAACTTCAAGGCGCTGTTCGAGGCGATCGAGCGTGAACAGGCGCTGCGCGGGAATCTCTGAGTGACTCTCAGCGCCACCTAGGTTCCCCCCGCGCACACCGCAAGGCTGCGGGCCTCGCGGCATCTACTCCACGGACACTAAATCCCAGCAAAGAGGTGGAAACAGATGCGTCGCATGATCATTTTGTTCGTCCTGCTCGTCGGGGTTCTGGCGCTTGCCGCGTCTGGCTTCGCCGATCCGGGCGGAAAGGGCAAGGGCAAGAAGGCAGGGCACAACAGGTTTAGCGCGACCGTCGTCGTCCCCGATTCCGGGACGTGTCAGAACGTGTGGGCGACGGACACCAGCACGCGAAAGTGGTCCGTCAAAAAGAACAAGGACGGCACCTTCCGCGTCGCCCGCC
>DAINSN010000077.1:0-10724 GCA_036741295.1 Gaiellaceae bacterium | reverse complement strand
ACAGCCGTGACGGGGCGCGCGATGCTCGCGATCATGGAGAACTTCCAGGAAGACGACGGCTCGGTCTCGATCCCCGAGTCGCTACACGAGTTCGGCGCGCCCCAGAAGCTCGGCGCCGAGCGCACCCACGCCTGAGCTCTAGCCGCCGAGCGCGGCGCTACGGTGTGCGAACGGCGGGGTGCCGGAGCGGTCTAACGGGGCGGTCTTGAAAACCGCTGACCGCCGCAAGGCGGTCCGTGAGTTCAAATCTCACCCCCGCCGCTCTTCACTGCGGCGAAGCAGCGCAGCGCGAATCAATGAGTGACGTAGAGCACCAGCGTCGCGATCGCGATGATGAGCAGCACGAACGCCGTGTAGCGCACGTAGCGCCGGTCGCGTGGCGGCGGCAGGACCTTGACGCGCACGAGCAGGTCCCCGGGGATGGAGCCCGCGCCCGCGTCGTTGCCGTCGCCGCCGACGCGTAGCTGCGCTCCGTCCGGCACGCCGGGCGGCACGAGGAGGCGAATCCGGCGTTCAGCCGAAACGGTCCCCTCTCCGCCGCACTGCGAGCAGAGCTCTGCGACGCACGCCGGGCACGGCTCGATTTGGAGCAGGTTGGCCACCTCCAGGTGCGACACCGTGCGCTTGCTACCCGTACCGCCGCAGTACTCACACTCCGGATCGGGCAGGCCGACCGAGCCGCGCCCCATGCAGGCCTTGCAGCGCACGACGGCGTCGTAATTTACGACGCGCCGCGTTCCCTCGGCCGCCTCGAAGCTCCGCAGCTCGAGCCCCAGGTGGACGTTCTCCCCCCGCGCCGCCACGGCCGGCCTGGCCTCCCACAGAGCCTCGTCGAAGCCCTGGTTCCCGCGGCCGCGATAGCCGTAGCGATCGTAGAGCAGCCGCGCTTCCCGCTTTGAGAGAACGGCGTAGGCCTCGGCCAGTTCCCGGAACCGCGCCTCGGCATCAGGGACGTCGGCCACGTCCGGATGCCAGTCGCGGGCGAGGGTGTGGAAGGCGCGCTTGATCGCCTCCTCGTCGGCCTCCCGCGGGAGCCCCAGCACCTCGTAGTAGTCCCTCTTGACCGCGGCCATATCGGGATTCTTGCTTTTAACGCACAGACACCGCAACCGATTCGGCCCCCGGGGAGTTGTTCTGGTATGAGGGCTGCGGCAGCCATGACCGTCTTGGTGGGCGCCGGCCTGCTGGCCGGACACGCTCTCGCCCAGTCGGTGGGCATTCCGACCGTCCCGACCGTGACGGTTGCTGCGCCCACGGTGGCCGTCCCACTGCCCACGATCCCTAAGCTTCCGCCCCCCGCGGTACCGGCCCCGAGCCCCGTGACCGCACCCTCGACACCGGTGCCAGTCCCCTCCACGACCCCATCCGTACCGGCCGCGTCCTCGACCTCGGCGGTTCTCACGGCGCTTTCCGGCACCGGCTCGAGGACCACGGGAAGCGGCGGCTCTGCGGGCTCGCCGTCCTTCGCGTCTTCTGCGTCGGGCTCCCCACGGTCGAACCAGCCACGGGTCGAGCGCCTCCGCTCCTCGCGCCGCTGGATCGCGACGAGCGGGCCGAACCGCCGCCGCGTTACGACTCTGACGTTCGTGCTCCCGCGTGCCGCCCGCGTGGTCTTCGTCATCAGGCAGGTCTCGCCGGTCTGCAGGATCGCCGGGCACTTCGCGGTCAACGGGCATGCCGGGCGCAACCGAATCCGCTTCCCGAGCCGCGGTAGCAACCTGCAGCTCGATCCCGGAACCTACCGGATCACAGCGCGCACTCGCGCGGGTCAAGTCGTCCAGCGCGTGACGATCGTCGTGGTGGAAGGCGGAGCGCCGACCCGCGACCAGATCATCGCAGCGCGCGCTTCGAACGTCTGCACTCCGGCGGGCCGCCTCGCAGCCGCAGCGAGCGGCCCGACCGGAGCGTCGAACACGAGCAACGTCTCAAGCTCACCACAGGAAGTTCAGCGTTCGTTCACCCCGGGACAGCCGTCGGCGAGCGGGTTGAGCGAAGGCGGGAACAGCCACTCCGGAGCCGTCCTCGCCTCGAGCGTCGAGAAGGCCGCCCGCGCGGTCCGCCCCGTCCTCGTCGCCCTCCTCGCTCTGGCGATCGTCTTGCTCGGGATCGCCTCGCTTCCGCGTCTGGCAGTTCCGGAAAGCCGGGCCAACGAGCTCCTCGCCCGGCACCGCATCGAGATCGCAGGACTGGGCACCGCCGCCTTCGTGGCGGTCGTGATCGCCTTCCTCGTCGGCTGAACCTCCGTTGAACCGCTTCGGCGGGTTTCACGAATACCGCTGAGTGCAAATTCAACACGTCTACTAGGAGGGGTCTAATGCGAACCCGTTCACCGATCCAGTCTGCGGCGATGCTCGCCGGAGTGGTGTTCCTGCTCGTCGGGATCCTCGGCTTCATTCCCGGGATCACGACCCACTACAGCGACCTGAAGTTCGCCGGGCACAACTCTGATGCCAAGTTGCTCGGCCTCTTCAACGTCAGCATCCTGCACAACATCGTGCACCTGCTCTTCGGCGTCGCCGGCGTGGCGCTGGCCAAGACGTGGGAGGGCGCGAAGACGTACCTGCTGTACGGGGGCTTGATCTACCTCGTGCTCTTCGTCTACGGCGTGATCTGGCACAGCAACACCAGTGCAAACTTCGTCCCGGTCAACTGGGCGGACAACATCCTCCACCTCGGGCTCGGCATCGGCATGATCGGCCTCGGTGTGGTCCTCGGGAAGGAAACCGTCAGACGGGACCGACCGGCACCCGCGGTCTGAAATCTGAGGGGCGGGGAAACCCGCCCTTCTTTCTTTCCTCAGACGCCCCACCAGAAGCTCGCTGCCACCACCACGTAGAAGCCGACGAGGATGGCTCCCTCCTCCCACGTGCTTTCGCCGTCGTAGACGACGACGGCAAGGATCCAAGCCGACAGCAGCAGGCAGATAGCGAGCAGGGTCGGGAAGACGAGCGTCAGCGTGGTCGCAAAGAAGAGGCTCGCAAAGACGAGCACCGGCGTCAGCAGTAGGGCCACCTGCAACGCGGAGTTGATGATCACGGAGATCGCGAAGTCAGGACGGTTTCGCGCAGCGAGCTGGACGCCCACGACGTTCTCCACTGCGTTACCTGCAATCGCGACGACGATGAGCCCTGCAAAGACTTGGCTCATTCCAAGCGCCTCGGTCGCCGGCTTCAGAGCCGTGACGAACCAATCGCTGACGAACGCCGCGCCGACACCGGCCCCACTCAGGACGGTAACCGTGATCGGCAGTGACCAGCGCGCAGGCTCCGGCTCGAATGTGTCTCTGACCGCGAGTAGGCCGGGAAGCGTCAGGAAGAAGAGGGTGATCAGGACAGCGGCGCAGATGAGGCTCAGCGACTTCTCGTGGAACGCCGCCGTCGTGTGAACGGCGTGCGAGAGCGTCGGCACCGAGAGGATCGCGGCGGCCAGGATTGTCAGCGTGGCGATCAGCCGCGCGCGCGGCGAGTCGAACGTCTGCGTCCCGTTCCGGAGCCCGCCGACGATGAAAGCGAGCCCGAGCACGAGCACGCTGTTTGCGATCACGGATCCGACCAGCGCCGACTGCACGACCAGCGTGAGCCCTTTGTGCAGGGCGAACAGCGCGATAAAGAGCTCCGGCAAATTGCCGAACGCCGACTGGATCGCGCCGGCCGCAGAGGACCCGACCCGGCTGCCGAGCTGCTCGGTCGCGGTGCCGACGAGGCGGGCCAGCACCGCGATCGCAAGCGCCGACAGGCCGAAGGTCAGCACCGGCGTCGCGTCGGCGAAGTTTGCGCTCCCAGCCGCAGCCATGAGCATCCCCGCGAGGCCGAGCTCGATGACGTCCCTCCTCGTCACGCCCATATCATCGACGCATGAAGGGCGACGAGCTGCGGGAAGTGATGCGCCGCTTTCCTGCGCCGGTCGCCGTCGTCACGACAGGGGTGGACGGTGAGCGCTTCGGGCTGACGGTCGGTTCGCTCGTGTCGCTGTCCCTGGATCCACCGCTTGTCGGCATCTCGATCGGGAAGGACTCGTCTTCCCACGAACCGATTCGCCGTGCCGGTGGCTGGACGGCAAGTTTGCTGTCCGCTGCCCAGGTCAACGTTGCCCAGCACTTCGCGCGCAGCGGCATTCCGCCGGTCGCGCTGTGGAACGGCGCGGACGTGCGCGAAGGCTCGCGTGGGCCGCTGGTGAACGAAGCGCTCGCGTGGCTCGAATGCCGCACGTCATCCGAGCACGACGCCGGCGACCACACGATCTTCATCGGCGAGGTCGAGTCCACTGAACTGGGCTTCCCCGGCCCGGGGCTCGTGTACCGCGGCGGCGAGTACCTTCCCGCGTGATCGGCGCAGTCGTCTTCGACCTCGACGGCGTCATCATCGACAGCGAGCAACTCTGGGACGAGGTGCGCGAGGGACTCGCCCGCGAGCGTGGAGGCCGCTGGAGCGGGCAGGCGCAGTCGGACATGATGGGCATGAGCTCGACGGAGTGGTCGCGCTACATGCACGAGGTGGTCGGCTTGCAGGAGCCGCCCGAGGAGATCAACCGCGAGGTCGCCCGCAGGATGCTCGCGCGCTACTCGGAGCACCTGCCTTTGATCGACGGCGCCGTCGACGCCGTGAAACGGCTTGCGGCACACTGGCCGCTCGGCGTCGCCTCGTCGTCGAACCGCGAGCTGATCGACCACGTCCTCGAGCTCTCCGGTCTTGCGGCGTGCTTCGAGATAACCGTTTCGTCGGAGGAAGTCGAGCGCGGCAAGCCGGCGCCCGACGTCTACCTCGAGGCGGCCCGCCGGCTCGGCGCGGACCCGTCCCGCAGCGTGGCGATCGAGGACTCGGCCAGCGGCATCCGCTCTGCTCATGCCGCTGGTATGCACGTCCTTACCATTCCGAATCGAGCCTTCCCGCCGCCGGGCGATGTGCTCGCACTCGCCAACGTCGTGCTGGAGTCGATCAAAGACCTCGACCCCGAAGTCGTTAGGGAGGTGGAGCGCCTTTCGACTCCCAGTAGCGGTTGAGCGCGCCCTGGACCTTGACGAACCAGACGATTTGCCCGATCAGCGGGAGGAGAATCCACAAACCGGTGAGCCCGCGAACCGGGCTTTTCTGCCCGTCCAGGTCCTCGTACATGTAGCGCACCTCTGACGCGACGAGGAAGTAGGTCACCGGCGCGAGCAGGAAGTAGATGACGAACCCGATCACGCCTCCGACGCCGTTGCCGGAGTAGCGCTTGATCTCCTCGTGAGTCTTGTACGTCCAGACGTACGTGTAAATCGTGAGCGTCAGGATCGCCCAGAGGATCGAGAGGCCGATCGAGCGCGTGTTGCCGACGGGCCCGCGCTGCTGCGCGGGTGCTGCCATCGTCTCGGTCATGTGCCGATCATGTCATGCCCGCCAGACGAGGTTCATCCCGTCACGCACGGTGAGCAGCACGTTCTCGACGCGAGGATCTTCCAACACGTGGTCGTTGAGCGCCCGAATCGCCTGCGTCGTCTCCTCTTCGTCCTCTTCGTCGACGACCCGGCCCGACCAGAGCGTGTTGTCGACGACCATCAGCCCGCCGTCAGCCAGCAGTGGCAGTGTCGCCTCGTAGTAGTTGATGTAGTTCGGCTTGTCGGCATCGATGAAGACGAGATCGAAGGGCCCGTCGAGCTGCGCGATCGTCTCGAGCCCGGGACCGAGCCGGTAGTCGATGCGATCTGCGATGCCCGCCTCCTCCGCGTAGCGCCGCGCGATCGCGGTCGTCTCCTCGTTGACGTCGCACGTGATGACCCGGCCGCCCGGCGCGAGCGCGAGCGCCATCGAGATCGACGAATAGCCTGTGAACGTCCCCAATTCGAGCACTCGTCGCGCCCGCAGGCCGCGGACGAGCACGCCCAGGAAACGGCCCTCGAGACGGCCGACCATCATCTGCGGCGCGGTCGTCTTCTCGCGTGTCTCGGCAGCTAGGCGCTCGAACAGCTCACCGTCGGGAGTGGTGTGCTCCTCGGCGTACTCCTCGACGCGGGGGTCGACTATGAAGGTCAATCGACGCGCCCTAAGAGCACGCAGCCGTTGTGGCCGCCCAGCCCCATTGCGTTCGAGAGGGCGACGTCGATCTTGGCCTCGCGTGCCTCGTTGGGCACGTAGTCCAGGTCGCAGTCGGGATCGGGGTGGTGGTAGTTGATCGTCGGCGGGATCACTCCTTCATACAGCGCGAGCACGCACATCATCGCCTCGATCGCCCCTGCGGCGCCGAACGTGTGTCCCATCATCGATTTGGTCGACGAGACCGCCAGCTCGTAGGCATGGGCGCCGAAGACGTCCTTGATCGCTTTCGTCTCAGCGAGATCTCCCAGAGGAGTCGACGTGCCGTGGGCGTTGATGTACCCGACTCGTTCGGGCTCGATGTCCGCGCGCCTGAGCGCGGCTCGCATCATGTCGGCGACGCCGGTCGCTTCCGGCTCCGGCTGCGCCATGTGATGCGCGTCGTTCGATGCGCCGTAGCCGAGCACCTCCGCGTAGACGCGGGCACCCCGTGCCTGTGCCGCCTCGAGCTCCTCGAGGACGAAGACGCATGCGCCCTCCCCCATCACGAACCCGGCGCGCGTGGCGTCGAACGGGCGCGAGGCGCGAGGCGGGTCCTCGTTCTCCACCGCCAAGCCGCGCATCGCGGTGAAACCGGCGAGGATCAATGGGTGCAAGCAGGCCTCGCCGCCCCCGGCGAGCATCGCGTCGGCGTCGCCACGCTTGATCAGCTCCGCGGCCTCGCCGATCGCGTGCGAGCCGGTCGCGCACGCGGAGACGACGGCGTAGTTCGGGCCTTTGATGCCCATGGAGATCGCCAGTTGGCCGCTCGCGGAGTCGACGAGGACGTTCGGCAGAAAGTTCGGCGAGACGCGGTCGGGCCCGCGCTCGCGGCGGATCTCCTCCTGCTCGAGGATCCCGCTGACGCCCCCGATCGCGGTGCCGAAGACGATCCCCACGCGCATCGGGTCGAAGCCGTTCAGGCCGGCGTCCCCCATCGCCTCGCGGCCTGCGCCCAGGGCGAGGAGGACGTTCCGCTCGAGCTTCCGCACCTCCTTCGGTGAGGCGACCTGCGTAGCATCGAAGTCCTTGACCTCCGCGGCGATCCGCACTGGGGCCTCGCTCGCGTCGAACGACTTGATCCAGTCGACGCCGCTCTCGCCCGCCACGGCCGCGCGCCAGGTCGACTGCGCATCGTTCCCAAGCGGCGTGACCGCGCCGAGCCCTGTGACCGCAACCCTCCTCATCACATGAGCTTAGACATGAGGCCGCGACTGGAGGTTACGAAAGAGCAGGTTCGGGGCATAAATCCGCTCGTTCCTAGCAAGGGCCAAGTCCTCGCCCTTCCGGATTCAACGGAGGTGCGACATGACAGTGGCTATCCCCCCACTGACGGAGCAGCCGAGGCTCGTGTTCTTCCACTCGAGCCTGTGCGGTCACTGCCGGCGCGTCGAAGGCTTCCTCGCGCAGGTGCTGCAGAGGCGCCGCAACCACGGCACATTCGAGCTCGTGCTGGTGGCCGAGGAGGAGCGGCCGGACCTGCACGAGCGGTTCAAGATCGAGACGGTCCCTACCCTTGTCGTCGTCGAGAACAAGGCTGTCGCGGCCCGACTCGAGCGGCCACGAGGGTGCCGGGACATCGAGGGTTTCCTGGCGCCCTGGCTCAACTGAACAAGTAGAAGACAGGTCCGAGGGACTTGTCCCTCGGACCTGTCCGACGTCAGTAGGGTTCCGCGCGGTGCCTGGTTCAAACGTGCCCTTCCCGCCCATGGAGGCTCAGCTCGTGAAGGAGCTTCCTGACTCCGGCGACTGGCAGTTCGAGCCGAAATGGGACGGTTTCAGGGGCGTGCTGGAGAACGACGGCGGCGAGCTCGCGCTCTGGTCGCGGAACGGCCGCCCGCTGCTCCGCTATTTTCCGGAGCTGCGCCCCCTGGGTGACCTCTTGCCTCCCCACTCGGCCCTCGACGGCGAAATCGTGATCGCCCGCGACGGCGTGCTGGACTTCGACTCGATGCAGCTGCGGCTTCATCCGGCGGAGTCGCGCGTGCGCAAGCTGTCGGCCGAGATCCCGGCGGACTTCATCGTGTTCGACCTCCTGCTCTGGAAAGGCAAGCCGATCCACGAGCAGCCGCTCGAGCAACGCCGCGCGGAGTTGGAACGGGTCGCAGACGGCTTTCACCTCTCGCCGGCCACCGGCGACGCGGCGGACGCGCAGAAATGGCTGGACAGCTTCGAGGCCGCCGGTCTCGACGGAGTGATCGCCAAGAAGCTCGGGCTCCCGTATCTGCCCGGCTCACGCGACGGCGTGCTCAAGGTGAAGCCGCACAAGACCGCCGACTGCGTGATCGTCGGCGTGCGCTGGAAGGAGAAGCCGACACGCATCGCGACGCTGCTCCTCGGGCTCTACGGCAAAGGCGGCAAGGTCGACTACGTCGGCTCGGCCGCTGTCGCCGCGAGCCGGCACAAGGAGATCTTCGACCGCATCGAGCCGTTGTTGAAGGACGCGCCCGACCGCGGCTTCTCCGAGCCCAACCGCTGGGGAAGCGGTGAGCTGCGGGAGTCGGCGGTCCGGCCGGAGCTCGTCGCCGAGGTTCGCTACGACAAGGTGCAGGGGAACCGCTTCCGCCACGGCTCGCGCTTCCTCCGCTTCCGCGACGACAAGGATCCCGAGCAGTGCACGTGGCGTGAGGTGAGGCCGCAGCGCCGCAAGGACGATCCGACCTTCGAGAGCCTGCTGGCGAGTTAGAGCTACTCGAGGCCGAGCTTCGCAAAGCGGGGCCTGAGCGGCACCTCGTGCCGCCACATGTCGGCGGTGAGATCTCCGACGTCGGCGACGCGGTCTCGCATCGTCTCGACCGTGAAGGCAGCGGGATCGACGTCTGCGACCTCATCCCATCTCAAAGGCGCAGACACGCGGGCTTCCGGGGTCGGGCGCACGGAGTACGCGGTCGCGATGGTGCGGTCGCGGGTGTTCTGGCCGAAGTCGACGAAGACGCCGCGGCGATCGGCGACCCGCCAAGTGGTTGTCGCGACCTCCTGGTCGCCCACGCGGCGCTCGACCTCCTCCGCGAGCGCCTTCGCAAAGCGACGCACCTCCGGGAAGAGCAGGTCGGGCTTGATCGGAGCCATGATGTGCAGCCCGGTCGCGCCAGAGGTCTTCGGGAAGGACGCGAGGCCGAGCTCGTCCATCACCTCGCGCACGACGAGCGCGATCTCGCGGACGTAGGGCCACTGCCCGTCGGTCGTCGGGTCGAGATCGATCAGCAGGTAGTCCGGCCGCTCGATGTCGTCGATCCGCGAGTGCCAGGTGTGCAGCTCGATGCAGCCGAGGTTGACCACCCACGCCAGCGCCGCCGCGTTGTCGATCACCGCGAAGACCGTCGAGTGGCCGCTCGGGAACTCGACGTACTGCTCGCCCACGTACTCCGGATGCGGCGGCACCCGCTTCTGGTGGAAGAACTTCCCCTCCACGCCGTTCGGGTAGCGCACCATGTGGAAGAGCCGTCGGCGCAGGTGCAAAAGGGCAGCATCGGCGACGTCGACGTAGTACTGGACGAGATCGCCCTTCGTCAGGCGGGGTTCCGGGAAGAAGATCTTGTCGGGGTTCGTGATCGAGACGTCGTGGCCGGCGAGCTGCATGGCGCGAAGTATCGGCGTGGTAGGGTCGCGCTCGTGCGCCGAGCCCCCGCCATCCTGCTGGTTGCGCTGCTCTCGATCCTCGCCGCGGGCTGCGGCGGCTCGAGCAAGAAAGCGTCGACGGAAACCACCGGGACAGCCGCAGCGGCGTCCTGCGACAAGGGCAGCCTCAACCTCGTCCATCCCGGGCAACTGACTGCCGGCACGGACAATCCGGCCTTCCCACCGTGGTTCGGCGGCAACGAGAAGGCGCCGTGGAAGGTGAGCGATCCGAATTCCGGCCAGGGGTACGAGAGCGCCGTCGCCTACGCGGTCGCGAACAAGCTCGGCTTCGCCAAGGGCGAGGTGAAGTGGATCGTCGTTCCCTTCAATACCTCCTTCGCACCCGGCCCGAAGAAGTTCGACTTCGACATCAACCAGATCTCGTACGTGCCGGCGCGGGCGAACGCCGTCGACTTCAGCGACTCGTATTACGACGTCAACCAGGCGCTCGTCGTCGTCAAGGGAACCCCGATCGCGACCGCAACATCGGTCGCTGCGCTGAAGCCGTACAAGTTCGGCGCCCAGCTCGGCACGACGAGCTACGACTACATCGTCAGCAACATCAAGCCGGCGAAGAAGACGGCCGTGTTCGACACGAACGACGCCGCGGTCGCCGCGCTGAAGAACAAGCAGATCGACGGCCTGGTCGTCGACCTCCCGACGGCCTTCTACGTCACGGCCGTGCAGGTGCCGAAGGGCAAGATCCTGGGCCAGTTCCCGACGGTCGGGACGCCCGAGCATTTCGGCATGGTCTTCGAGAAGGGCAACTCACTCGTCAGCTGCGTCAACGGCGCGCTGGCAAAGCTACGCGCCGACGGCACGCTCAAGAGCCTCCAGGCAAAGTGGCTCCAGGCCGACGCGCCCGTGCTGAAATAGCCGTCTGAACGCGAACCGCGGCTCGAAGATCCTCAGCAGCGTGACTGCAGGCGGCGAAGGCCGTCGCGGCGTCACGGTGGCGCTCGTCAGCACGGTGGTCTTCTTCACCTTGCTGGGGCTGGCGATCACGCACGCGCCCGGCTGGCCCGAGGTGAAGCGCACGTTCTTCAACTGGGACCAGTT
>DAINSN010000076.1:7039-10726 GCA_036741295.1 Gaiellaceae bacterium | reverse complement strand
CGTACCGGTGCCAGGCACGGGTACGTAAACGTGACGCCCGTGTGCCTTAAAGGCCGAGGTGGCGCGCGATCACCATGCGCTGGACTTCATTGGTGCCCTCGCCGATCTCCAGGATCTTCTGGTCTCGGTAGAGGCGCGAGATTGCGTACTCCTCCATATAGCCGTAGCCGCCGTGAATCTGGAGGGCCCAGTTCACGGCGCGATTGGAGAGCTCGCCGGTGTAGAGCTTCGCCTGCGCTGCCGCTAGCGCGAAGTCGCGGCCCTGGTCCTTGAGCCACGCGGCCTTGTAGACGAGGTTCCGGCCGGCCTCGAGCTCCGTCGCCATGTCGGCGAGCTTGAACTGGACGGCCTGGAACTTCGCGATCGGCTTGCCGAACTGCTGCCGCTCCTGCGCGTACGCGAAGGCGAGGTCGTACGCGCCCTGCGCGAGCCCCACGCCCATCGCCGCCACCGAGATTCGCCCGCCGTCGAGGATCTCCAGGAACTGCTGGAAGCCCTTCCCCCGGGGACCGAGGAGATTTCCCTCGGGGACCGCGGCGTCCTTGAACGAAAGCTCACGCGTGTCCGACGCGTGCCAGCCGAGCTTCTTCATCGGCTTCGAGATCTCGTAACCCGGCGTTCCGTTCGGCACGATGATGTTGGAGATCTCGTCCTCGCCCGTGCTTGCGGTGATCGTCACGCAGGCGGTGACGTCGGTGCCGGCATTCGTGATGAAGAGCTTCGAGCCGTTAACGACCCAGTCACCGTCTTGCAACTCCGCGCGCGTCCGCGTGGCGCCGGCATCGGATCCGGCATCCGGCTCCGTCAATCCGAACGCAGCGAGCTTCTTGCCCGACGCGAGCTCGGGAAGCCACTGCTGCTTCTGTTCCTCGCTGCCGTAGTAGTAGATCGGCAGCGTCCCGAGCGAGTGGTGCGCCGCGACCGTGATCGCGACCGACGAGTCCACACGTGTGAGCTCCTCGATCGCGATCGCGTACGAGACCGTGTCCGCCCCGCCGCCGCCGTACTCCTCCGGGATCGTCATGCCCATGAGCCCGAGCTCAGCGAGCTCGCCGACCAGCTCGTACGGGAAGCGGCTCTCGCGGTCCAGCTCCTCCGCTACGGGCGCGACCCGCTGCTGCGCGAACTCGCGCACGGTGGAGCGGACGAGCTCGTGCTCTTGATCGAGATCGAAGTTCAATGGGAGAGGCGCTGCGCAAGCTCGACGATCAGGCGCACGCCGTAGCCGGTGCCGCCGCGCTGAGTCAGGTAGTCGCCGCGCGAGCGTTCCAGGAACCCGGGCCCGGCCATGTCGATGTGTGCCCAAGGCCCCGCGCCGGAGAACTCGCGCAGGAACTCGGCGGCCAGGACCGGCGACCCCTGCCTGAGATCGGAGGAGTTCTTCAGGTCGGCGAAGGAAGAGTCGACGTAGCGGCGATAGCGTGGATGGAGAGGGAAAGGCCAAGCGTGGTCGCCGCTCGTCTTCGCCGCGGCCAGCACCTCCTGCAGCCAGTCCTCCTCGTTCGCGAACAGGCCCGCGTAGAAGTCACCGAGCGCGAGCTCCATCGCCCCCGTCAGCGTCGCGAGGTCGAGCAGGTGCGTAGCGCCCTCGCGCCGCGCGTACCACAGCGCGTCCGCGAGCACGAGCCGTCCTTCGGCGTCGGTGTTCGTGATCTCGATCGTCTTGCCGTTTGCCGCGCGAAGGATGTCGCCGGGCCGGAACGAATCGCCGCTGACGAGGTTCTCCGCTGCGGCGACGACTGCGACGATCTGCACGGGCAGCTCGAGCTCAGCTACCGCGGCCATGCCCGCGATCACGGCCGCGCCGCCGGCCATGTCGCCCTTCATGTCCTGCATCTTCAGTGCGGGCTTCAGCGAGATGCCGCCCGCGTCGAAAGTGATCGCCTTGCCGACGAGCCCGAGCACGAGATCCTTGCGCGTTGCCTCCGCGGGTTCGTACCGAAGGACGATCAAGCGCGGCCCGTTCGAGCTCGCGCGGCCGACGGCCGAGAGTGCTCCCATCCCGAGCTCGTCGATCCGTGCGGGGTCGAGTGCTTCGACCTGGAGCTTCGGTCCCGCGAGCTCAGCCGCCCGCGCCCCCAGCACCTCGGGGGTCAGCTCGTTCGGCGGTGAGTTGGCGAGATCCCTTGCAAGGTTGACCCACTTGCCGACACTCGCGCTGCGGCTTGCGCTCTCGGCCAGGCCGGCCTCGCCCGTGGCGTAGAAGACGATCTTCTCCACGCGCGCCTCTGGCTCTTCCTGTGTCTTCCAGCGAGCGGGGTTGTAGGACCCGAGCATCGTGCCTTCAACGATCGCGCGTGCCTGTTCCTCGAGGGAGAGGGGGAGCGACTCGTCCAACAGCCAGGCGAGGGTCCCCCCGACATCCGAGACCCGGTGCGCGACAGTCGAAGCCGCGGTGCGCAATGCGTCCGCGTCAAGCTCGTCCCTCTTCCCGATCCCGGCGACGACCACGCGCCGCGCGTTCAGCTCGCCGTCCGTGTGCAGGACGACGGCCGTCCCGAGATCGCCCTTCAGCTCGCCGCTGTCTGCGAGCCGTTGCAGGCGGCCTTTGAGCTGCCCGTCCAGCTCACGCGCGCCGTTTGAGAATGCGCCCCCTGTGCCTCCCTCCAGAAAAGGGATCGCAAGGGAGTCGGGCTCGCCCTCTCCCGGTGCCTTGACCTCGATCGCGAGCTCACCCATCGGGGCGCGATCGTATCCGAGCAGCAGCAGCAGGGTTTTACCGTGTCTTTACGAAATCAGGCTAACCCGGTTCAGCTTTGACCGTCGCATGCCGATGATGACCCTCGAGATGAGCGCAACGCTTCTGCGGCCCTCCGTTCCCTCACGCTTTCGGCGCGGGCACTCGCGCCGGACCGTCGAGGCGCTCCTGGAGCAGATCTCCGCGATCACCACCGAGCGCCAGCGCCTGCGCGACCAGGGCGTCAACGGCTCGCGGCTCGAGCGGAACCGCGTCAAGCTCGCCCGGACGCAGTGGGAGCTCTCGTACGCGCTGATCGACCGCTACCTCTGAGGTAGGGTTGCTGCCGTGACGGGCGTCAAAGACTTCTTCGACACCCTCGAGAGCCGCGCCGACGCGTCGAAGATCGCTGGAATGACCAACTCGTACCTCTTCGACATCGACGGGGCGGGCAAGTGGACCGTGCGGGTGGAGGACGGCAAGGTCAGCGTCACCGAAGGCGGGGAAGACGCCGACGCTGTCATCACCACCTCCGAGGAGACGTTCGAAAAGATCATCAGCGGCGACCAGAACCCCACCAGCGCCTACATGACCGGCAAGCTCAAGGTCAAAGGCGACATGGGCGCTGCGATGAAGCTGCAAAAGCTCTTCTAGCGAGTCACTCCTCGAGCTCGACGAGGACGGCGCCACCGGCGACTCGGTCTCCTTCCGCGACATGCACTGCACGGACGACCGCGTCGTATGGAGACGTGAGCGGCGTCTCCATCTTCATCGCCTCCAGCACGACGAGCGGCTGGCGGGCACGCACCGAGTCGCCCGCTCCGACGAGGAGTCTGATCACCGTTCCGGGCATCGGCGCGGTGACACTGCTCTGCCCGCCGGTAGCCCCGCGGTGGTCTGCGGCGCTGGCATCGATGTCCGGTGGAAGCGCCGGCGCCGGCGAGACGAGGTTGAGCCGAAACGGTGTCCGCCAGGGTGCGGCGGCCACCCGCGCCGGCGCGGGGGAGAGC
>DAINSN010000076.1:0-7029 GCA_036741295.1 Gaiellaceae bacterium | reverse complement strand
TTGAGGCGAAACGCGCCGCGCCAGACCGCTTCGGGCAGCGCAGCCGGAGAGGGGGAGAGCGGCGGATGCTCGGTGAGGAATGCGGTCGTCGTGTCGCCGGCGCGGACGACCGGATGCCCGACGAGCCAGCGCAGAAACGGGAGATTGGTCGTGACGCCTTCGACCTCCGTCTCCGTGAGCGCGTCGCGAAGACGGTCGAACGCCTCGTCGCGCGTCGCTCCGTGCGCGATCAGCTTCGCGATCAGCGGGTCGTACGCGATCCCGATCTCGTCGCCCTCCGCCACGCCTGCGTCGACGCGGATCCCTTCCGGCAGCCGCAACCGCTCGATGCGGCCGGTCTGCGGGAAGAACGTCCGCGGATCTTCGGCATAGAGGCGCACCTCGACGGCATGACCGCGTGGATCCGGCCGCACGTCGAGGGGCTCTCCGGCGGCAACCCGCAGCTGCGCCTGCACGAGGTCGATGCCGGTGACGAGCTCCGTCACCGGATGCTCGACCTGGATCCGGCCGTTCAGCTCGAGGAACCAGAAGTCCCGGCCGTCCAGCATGAACTCCGCCGTGCCCGCACTCTCGTAGCCGATCGCACGCGCGAAAGCGACGGCCGCGTCGGTCATCGCGGCGCGCAGAGTTTCGTCGACTGCGGGTGACGGCGACTCCTCGAGCACCTTCTGGTGGCGGCGCTGAATCGAGCACTCGCGCTCCCCCAGCGCGAGCACGTTTCCGTGCGCGTCGGCGAGCAGCTGGATCTCGACATGACGAGGCCGCTCCACGTAGCGCTCGCAGAAGACGCGATCGTCTCGGAAGGCGGCCTTCGCCTCGCGCCGCGCCGCCTCGAGCGCCTCGTCGAGCTCTGACGGCTCCCGGACGACACGCATCCCTCGCCCGCCTCCGCCGGCCGCCGCCTTGACGACGAGTGGGAAGCCGATCTCCTCGGGCTCGCCGGTTGGGACTACCGGGACGCCCGCTTTGCTCGCAATGCGCTTCGCCTCGAGCTTGTCGCCGCCGGCGCGCAATGCCTCCGGGGGCGGCCCGACCCAGGTCAGCTCGGCGGCGTTCACCGCTTCCGCGAAGTCCGGGTTCTCGGCGAGGAAGCCGTAGCCCGGGTGAATGGCGTCCGCTCCCGTCCGTTTCGCCGCCCGGATGTGCTCTTCCGAGAAGAGGTAGCTCGCAATCTCCACGGCTTCGTCGGCGGAACGTGCGTGGAGCGAGCCTTTGTCGTCGGGAGCGACGACCGCGACGGTGGCGATCCCCAAGTCTCGTGCGGTGCGGAAGACGCGCAACGCGATCTCGCCGCGATTCGCGACGAGGAGCTTTTGGATCAAGCCTTCTTTCCCGGGTTGAGCAGGTTCTGTGGATCGAACGCGCGCTTGACGGCGGTGTGCAGCTCGAACGCACGAGGACCGAGCTGTTTGGCGAGCCAGTTCCGCTTCACGAAGCCGACGCCGTGCTCACCGGAAATCGTTCCGCCCAGTCGCAGGGCGAGCTCGAAGAGCCCTTCGGAGAGTTTTGGCGCGAGCGCGAGCTCTACCTCGTCGTCGCCCGCGAGCAGGAACACCGTGTGCAGGTTGCCGTCGCCTGCGTGCCCCCACGAGCACGTCGGCACGCCTAGCCGCCGTCCGACCTCGAGCGACTCCTCGATCGCTTCGCCGAGCCGGTCGAGCGGCACTGCGATGTCCTCGCTCGCCTTGCCGCCGCGCTGGGCGTCCACGACGAGCGCCAGACCGTCACGCCAGCGCCACAGAGCGGCGATCTCCTGCGGCGCCTCGGGAGCGTAGAGCGCAAGCGCGTCCTCGCCGAACACGTCGAGCAAGTCCCTGCGGACCCTCGCCGCCTCCTCGGTCGACCCGTCCGCCTCCGCGAGCACCGCGAACGCACCGTCGGGCACCTCGCCCGGAAAGCTCTCGCCCGCGTAACGCATCGCTTCCGAATCCACGTACTCCAGCGCCGCGACGGGAAGTCCGGTGCCGATCACCCGCTCGATCGCCGCGACGCCGCCGCGAACACCGTCGAAGAAGCCGATCACAGGCCAGGCGGCTTCCGGAGCAGGCATGAGGCGCAGCCAGGCTGCGGTGATCACGCCGAGCGTGCCCTCCGATCCGATCAACAGGTGCTTGAGGTCGTAGCCGGCGACGTCCTTGCGGAGCGGTCCGCCGAGCTGAACGAGCTCGCCGGGCGGGACGACGACCTCGAGCCCGGTCACCCAGTTGCCGGTGACGCCGTACTTGTAGGCGTGCGGCCCGCCCGCGTTCGTGGCGATGTTGCCGCCGATCTGCGACTGCTCGGCGGCGCCCGGATCCGGGGCGAACAGCAGCCCACCCTCGCGTGCGATCCGTCGCAGCTCCGAGGTGCGCAGTCCCGCTTCGACTTCGATCCGCCAGAGCAGCGGGTCGAACGAGCGCACACGGTCGAGGCGCTCGACCGAGAGGACGACGCCGCCGTCGAGCGGCACGGCACCTCCGGCATAACCCGTTCCCCCACCACGAGGCACGATCGCGACGCCGTGTGCGTAACACCACGCAACGACCTCGGCCACTTCCTCTGCTGTCCGCGGCAGCGCAACGGCATCCCCGCGACCGCTCAGCCCTCGCGCCTCGGTCATGTCCGTCAGGTAGGCAGCGGTCGGTGCGATGACATCCGCGGTGACCGCCGCGCGCAGTTCATGCTCGACGGATGCGACCGCGCTCATTCGAGTGCTCGCTCGAGCGCGGCGTGACCGCCGCGCAGCACTGGCTCGGCGTGCTCGTCGAGGGCCGCATGGTCACCATCCACGACGAGCGGGTCGATCAGCACCAAGGTGCTCGGAGTCTCGTAGGCGACGCAACCGACCTCAGCCGGCCAGTCCGCCGGGCTGTCCTCCTGCTTCGGCGGCTCCCACTCGGGGTGTGTCAGTGCCCAGCGCCACAAGCCCCGTGCGACCTGTTGCAAGTCCACGAGACGGAGCGTAGATGGTCGTCATACGTCCTCCAAGGGTCGAAGGGCTGGATACAGCAGTCGGAAGCGGCGGTAACCGCGCTCATACGCGGCACACCACTCAGGGTCCGGCTCCACCGGGTCGAGCAGCCGGACACAGGTGTCGACGGCCTCGTGGACGTCGCGAAAGACTCCGGCGGCCACGCCGCCGAGGAGCGCCGCTCCATATGCGGAGCCCTCGTCGGTCGCCGTACGCTGGATGGGCAGGCCGAGGACCGAGGCGATGATGCGAAGCCACAGCTCGCTGCGAGCTCCGCCACCGGAAACGTGGCCGGCACGGGGGTCGACGCCGAGCTCGCGCAGCAGCTCGAGCGAGTCGCGCAGCCCGTAGGCGACACCCTCCAGCACGGCGCGGACGAGCGCGCCGCGGTCGTGGCGCAGCGTGAGGCCGGCGAAAGCGCCCCGGGCGTGCGGGTCCGCGTGGGGCGTCCGCTCACCGCTGAGGTAGGGGAGGAAGGTCAGCCCCTCGGTGGTCGGCGGCCATTCCTCGGCTGCGGCGGTCAGCTCGTCATACCCGCTCACGCTCCCGAGAGCGTCACGCAACCAGCGCAGCGAGCCGGCCGCAGACAGCATGACTCCCATCGCGTGCCAGCCGCCCGGAACGGCGTGGCAGAACGCGTGCACGCGCGCCTGCGGATCGGCCGCGAAGGCCGGCAGTGCCGCAAACACGACGCCTGACGTACCGAGCACCACCGAGACCGGTCCCGGCCGGTCGACGCCGACGCCGAGCGCCGCCGCCGCCTGATCGCCGGCACCCGCGGCGACCGGAATGCCGGCGGCCGTCTCGCCTGAGATCTCCGGCGACTCGAGCGCTCGCGGCAGCCAGGCCGGGTCGAGCTCGAGTGCCTCGAGCATCTCCTGGCTCCAGCGCCGCCCCGCGACGTCGAACAGCAGGGTGCCCGACGCGTCCGCGGCGTCGATCGCATGCTCGCCGGTAAGACGCAGGCGGACGTAGTCCTTCGGTAGCAGCACGTGTGCAACCCGCGCGTACGTGGTCGGCTCGTGGCGACGCAGCCAGAGCAGCTTCGGCGCCGTGAAGCCTGTAAGCGCACGGTTCCCGGTCAGCTGGATCAGCCGTGTGAGCCCGACCCGCTCCTCGATCTCGACGCACTCCGCTTCCGTCCGCTGGTCGTTCCAGAGGATCGCCGGCCGAAGCACGCGATCTCGATCGTCGAGAACCACGAGACCGTGCATCTGGCCGGAGAGGCCGATCGCGGTCGGTTGGCCCCCGAGCGCGGCCAGCGCGCGCTCGGCCGCCCGCCACCAGTCTTCCGGATCCTGTTCGGCCCACCCGGGGTGCGGTGTCGAGAGCTCGTAGCTCTCCTCGGCCCGGGCGAGCACGTCACCTTCTGGCGAAAGCGCGAGCGCCTTGACACCCGTCGTGCCGACGTCGAGACCGACGAGCTGCGTCACCCGCCGAGTGCCGCGTAGACGAGCTCGTACGCGGCGACGGCGTCCTTTTGCGACTGCGCCGCTCGCAACGCGGCGTCGTCGATCCGCGACGCGGCGGAGTCGATGAAGCGCCACTGCAGGACGCTGCGCCGTGCGGCCGCCACTGCATCCTCCGTATACGGGTACAGGTCGAAGCCGAGCCGCTCACCGTTCTCGCCGTAACCGGCACGGCGGAGCTCGACGGCGAGCTCGAGCGTCTCCATGAACGCGAGCGCACCGACCATGTTGTCGTCGTCGAAGGTCCCCCAGCCCGAGTTCGCGTGCTGATGGCCGAGCACTCCCTCCGCCGCGAGCAGAGCCGCGTACTCCGCAAGGTTCTCGCCGTTCATCAGCAGGTGCTGCCAGTCCATATTGACCTTGATGTTGTCGAGGCCCTGGGCGCGGAGCTTGTGGATCACGTGCAGCGTCATACCGACGTTGCGCATGAGCATCTTCATCGCAGGCTCCGAGTTCTTGTGCTCGAGGAAGAGCAGGATCCCACGCTCCCGGCAACGCTCGGCCGCCTGACCGATTCCCTCGACGAACCAGGCCCAGCTCTCGCGGTAGGGCGTCTGAAACGGGTAGTTGTAGCCCTCGATCCCGGGCCAGATGATGAAGTGGGAGCCGAGCTCGCCGGCGAAGTCGATCGCCGCAAGCGTCTGGCGCAGTGCCTCCGCACGCGTCGCTTCGTCGGGTGACACGAGGCCACCACGGCCGAAGCGCGGATCGAGATGCAGGCCGGTCGCGAGGCAGTAGATGTCGTGTCCGTCCAGCGCGTCGCGGACCTCGTCCAGGTTCTCCTCCGACAGCTCTTGCGGGTAGTGGAACTCGTAGCCGTCGATCAAGTCTCCGAGACCTTCGACAGCTCGCCGCACGCGTTCGACAGTCGTTTCGCCCACCCTCTGCGGCTTGTAACCGGCAGGCACGAAGCGTGTGACCATGGGCCCAAGCGCCCAGATTCCGAGCGAGGTCTTCATGTCGCACCCTCCTGAGACATTTGAGGCTCCACTGTTGTCCGTGAGCAGCCTAGTATCACGCGCGCGTGCGGGAATTCGTATTAGAGTCTCCGAATCTCATCACCTAGGAGGCTGCAGTGAAGAAACGATTCTTTCGTAGGTCCGCGGCGGCGGGTCTCGTCGTAGTCCTGGTCGGTGTCGCAGTCGCGATCGCGGCTACCGGCGCAACGGCCAGGAGCTCCGCGAACATCCAGGTCTGCGTCCTGCTTCCGGACACGAAATCATCCGTTCGCTGGGTGCAGTTTGATGCGCCCTACTTCGCCAAGGCCCTGAAGAAGGCGAAAGTGACCTACTCGATCACGAACGCGCTGAACGACCCGCAGAAGATGGTCTCGCAGGCCGATTCGTGTCTGTCCCGCGGGGCGAAGATCGTCATCATCACCGACATCGCCCAGGGCACGTCGATCGCGATCGAGAAGAAGTTCAAAGCGGCAGGCGGTCAGTCGATCGACTACGACCGGCAGGTCGTCGGCGGTATCGCGAAGGTCTACGTCTCCTTCGACGGTAAGGCCGTCGGCGCGGCCCAGGCCAAGGGCGTCGTCAAGGCCCTGGGGTCGAAGTCGAAGCCCGTCGTCGCCGAGCTCTGGGGCGGCCCGACGGATCAGAACGCATTCTGGTTCAAGAGCGGAAACGATGCCGTTCTGAACCCGCTCTTCAAGAGCGGCAAGCTGACCAAGGGCCCGCAACAGTTCGTGCCGCTCTGGCTGGCGACCAACGCCCAGCCCATCTTCGAGCAGATGTTGCTGAAGACGAACAACAAGATCGACGGCGCCATCGCGGCCAACGACGGCATCGCCGGCGCTGTGATTGCCGCCCTGAAGGCGAAGAAGCTGAAGCCGATCCCGTTGTCGGGGCAGGACGCGACCGTGCAAGGCGTGCAGAACATCATCTCGGGCTGGCAGACGATGACCGTCTACAAGTACGTGCCCCTCGAGGCCAACGCAGCCGCGGCGGCGGCCGTCGCGCTGCTGAAGCACAAGAAGGTGCCCGGGGTCAACGGGTTCCGCAAGAACGGCAGCAAGAAGGAGCCGACCGTCCAGATTCCGGTCGTCTCGATCACGAAGGCCAACTACACGAGACTCTTCAAGGACAAGTTCCTGAAGAAGAGCGACGTGTGCATCGGCGAGTTCGCGCAGTTCTGCAAGTAACCCAGGAGTAATAGACGGGTGAGGGCGCCCGAGCGGGCGCCCTCACCCGTCGATGTGGTAGGAAACGCGACACCGTGAGCGACACGCCGATCCTCCAACTCCGCGGTATCTCGAAGTCGTTCGGGTCGGTACAGGCGCTCACCGACGTCGACTTCGAGGTGCGCCGCGGCGAGGTCATGGCACTCGTCGGCGACAACGGCGCAGGCAAGTCGACTCTGATCAAGTGCGTGGCCGGCATCCACGGCGCGGACAGCGGCGAGATCCTCTTCGACGGGAAGCCCGTTCACATCAGCAGCCCGAAGGACGCGGGCAGGCTGGGAATCGAGATCGTGTACCAGGATCTCGCACTGTGCGACAACCTCGACGTCGTCCAGAACATGTACCTGGGCCGCGAGGAGCGCGACTGGCTCTGGCGCTTGAAAGAGCCGCTCATGGAGCAGCGCACGGCCGAGACCCTCAGGTCG
>DAINSN010000075.1:0-10757 GCA_036741295.1 Gaiellaceae bacterium | reverse complement strand
GCCGGTCTTGAGCGCCGAGTAGTGCAGGACCTGCTGCATGTAGAGGGTGAGCAGGAAGAACTGCGCGAAGATCGCGCCACCGAGCAGCAGGCCGCTGACGTTGGACGCGGTCAGAGACCGCAACCTGAAGATCCGCATCGGCAAGAGCGGCGCCTTCGAGCGCAACTCGATCACGACGAACGCAACGATGAGCGCTGCGGCCCCGATGAGCAGGCCGATCGTCTCCGCGGTGGCCCAGCCGTGCTGGGTGGCGCGGGTCATGGCGTACACCAGCACCATCAGCCCGCCGGTGATCGACGCGGCGCCCGCCGAGTCGAAATAACGATGGTCGAGGTCGGCTCGGCTCTCGCGCAGGAGCACCGGACTAAGTGCGAGCACGAGTAGCCCGACGGGCACGTTGATGAAGAAGATCCAGGACCAGTTGAAGGCGCTCGTCAAAGCGCCCCCGAGGAGCACGCCGGCCGCGCCACCGCTGCCCGACACGGCACCCCAGATGCCGAGCGCGAGATTGCGTTCCCGGCCTTCGCGGAACAAGGTGGTCAGCATCGAGAGAGCCGCGGGAGAGACGAGCGCGGCGCCCAGCCCTTGCAATGAGCGAAACGCGATCAGCGAGGCCTCCGACCAGGCAAACCCGTCGAGCAGCGAGCTGACCGTGAAAAGGAGGATCCCGGCGATGAAAAGCCGGCGGCGCCCCAGCAGGTCGGCGAGCCGGCCGCCGAGTAGAAGCACGCCCCCGAAAAGGATGGAGTAGGCGGTGATCACCCACTGCAGGTTCTCCTGGGTGAAGTTGAGGTCGGTCTTGATCGACGGCAGTGCGACGTTCACGATTGCCACGTCTAGAACGACCATGAACTGGGCCGTCACGATCAGGCCCAGGGCGAACCACCGTTTGCGCGTGTCGAATAGAGCCATTTGTTACTCCCATCGTTGAAGAGATCCACGATACTACCCAACAACGATTTGCTGCGCTACTCTTATTCGCGATGAGCACCGCACAGACCCAGTCCCACGGGACCCAGATCCCAGAGGAGCTCCTGGAGAGCACGCTCTTCCTCCTGGCGCGGCTGGGCTACGCGCTCAAGGCGCGCCTGGTCGAGGAGTTCGAGCAGGCGGGGTTCAACGTCTATCAATACGGCGTGCTCGCGACCCTCTACGAGGGGGCATGCGGAACCCAGGGGATGATCGCCGACATGCTCCACCTCGACCGCAGCCAGCTCGTGGGGGTGCTCGACGAGCTCGAAGAGAAAGGACTGGTCGAGCGGCAGCGCGACCCGAACGATCGCCGCCGCCATGCAGTCAGTCTCACATCTGAGGGCAAGCGCCAGCTCGTCAAGCTGCGCAAGCTCGTCCAAGGAATCGAGGAGGCGGTTCTAGAACCGCTCGAGCAGCGGTCACGAGACTCGCTGCACAAAGCACTGCTCACTCTGACGGAGCACAACGATCCGCGCTTCAAGCGGGTCTAGCTTCTCCTCGCGATCTCCGAGTCGGAAAGCTTCGCTGCGAGGCGGGCAAGAAGTTCGGCGAGCTGCTCGCGGTCTGCCGGCGACAGGGCCGCGGCCGCAGGACGGAAGGCCGCGTAGACGCGAGCCTTGCGCTCCTCGACGGATCGGCGGCCGTCGGCTGTCAGCTCGATCGTGATCGCGCGCCGATCCGTAGGGTCGGGGTGCCGCTCGACGAGACCGAGGTCGTCCAGGGCGTCGACCGCCCGGCTCGCGGTGGGCGCGCTCGTGCCCATCCGCTGCGCAAGGTCGTTGAGCCGCAGCGGCCCACTGTCGACGAGCTCGAAGAGCGCGAGGCGCTGCGTCGCCGTCATCGCACGGGCTTCGTCGGGGCCGCCGCTGATCCGGGTCAGCTGCCGGATCAGCCGACTGAGCTCCTCGAGGATTCGCTCACCCGGGTCGGTCTTGATCACGGGGGCATTATTGCATCAGACAATTGTTTCATGCTGTTGCTATTCTCCGACCGATGCCCGGCGGAGACGCAACCCAGCCTCGCGTCCGCCTGCGCCTGATCTTCCTAGCGCTCATGCTGGTGCTGCTGCTCGCCTCGCTCGACCAGACGATCGTGTCGACGGCGCTGCCGACGATCGTCGGCGACCTCGGTGGCCTCAACCACCTCTCGTGGGTCGTCACCGCGTACCTCCTCAGCTCAACAGTCGCCGGCCCGCTCTACGGCAAGCTCGGCGACCTCTACGGCCGCAAGACGATCCTCCAGGGGGCGATCGTCATCTTCCTCGTCGGGTCGGCGTTGTGTGGGATCGCGCAGAGCATGGTGCAACTGATCGCCTTCCGGGCGCTTCAAGGCCTCGGTGCCGGCGGGCTGATCGTCACCACGCTCGCCGTCATCGGCGACCTGATCCCGCCCCGCGAGCGCGGCAAGTATCAGGGCTACTTCGGCGGCGTCTTCGGCGTTTCGACCGTGATCGGGCCGCTGCTCGGTGGGTTCTTCGTCGACAACCTCTCCTGGCGCTGGATCTTCTACGTCAACCTGCCGGTCGGCGCCGTCGCGCTCGCCGTGATTGCGACAGCTTTCCATGCGCGCACGGTCAAGCAGCGCCACGAGATCGATTACCTCGGGGCCGGCCTCCTCGCGGCCGCGCTCAGCGCCGTCATTCTCTTCACCAGCCTCGGCGGCACGACCTGGGCGTGGAGCTCGACCAAGATCATCGCGCTGATCGTGGCCAGCATCGTGCTGCTCCCGCTCTTTGTGTTCGTCGAGGCACGCGCCGCGGAGCCGATCATGCCGCTCACGCTGTTCCGCAACCACACGTTCTCGGTCACGAGCATCGTCGGGTTCATCGTCGGTTTCGCGCTCTTCGGCGCCATCACGTACCTGCCTCTCTACCTCCAGGTGACGAAGGGATTGAGCCCGACGAAGTCTGGCTTGCAGCTTCTGCCGCTGATGGCGGGCGTGCTGGTGACCTCGATCCTCAGCGGGCAGCTGATCACGCGACTGGGCCGGTACCGCTTCTTCCCGATCGCAGGGACCGCCCTGATGACGGTCGGCATGGTCCTGCTCTCGAGGCTCGAAGCAAACTCGAGCATCTGGTTCGCCGCCGCCGGCGCAGTCGTTCTCGGCCTCGGGCTGGGGATGGTGATGCAGGTGCTCGTGCTGGCCGTGCAGAACGCCGTTGACCGGTCGATGATGGGCGTCGCGACAAGCGGCTCCACACTCTTCCGCCAAATCGGCGGCTCGATCGGCGTCGCGCTCTTCGGAACGATCTTCGCCAACCGGCTGCACATCGAGCTCGCAACGCGTCTGCCGCCGAACGCGCGGATCCCCAAGGCGACAAGCCCGCAGGTGATCCACCACCTGCCGGCCGCAGCCCGCACCGCGTTCCAAGATGCCTTTGCCGCCGCGCTCCACCCCGTCTTCCTGACCGCAGCCGGCTTGTCGTTCCTCGCCTTCGCGCTCACGTGGCTGCTGCGCGAGGTTCCGCTTCGCACAGGAACGCACTCCACCGATGCGATCCCGCCACAGCGCGACGAGCGCTCGGCTGCCGAAGCAGCGGCCTAGGACAATCTCAACACGGCCGCACGTTGTCAGGCGCGGGATCCTCCGCCCCCAAACGCTCACGACGCTCTACCTCCTTGAACGCGCGCCGCCTCGCGCCTCTCGGTACGAAACGACCAATCCGGGTGCGGTGGCGAGCCACCCACCGGTAGGCACGATCGGTGAGACCCGGTGACAGTGAAAAGAGCAGGACACCCGGCCGGCCCCCAGGGAGGAGCCGCAGCAACGGGGCGGCAGCCGCCCCGGCCGAGTACAAGCAACCGTCGGCCGTAACCAAATGCCAGGAGGCAAGACGCTCGGCAGGATCCAGCACCGCCAACAGACGCTCTCCCTCCTCGCTCTGGATCCCCAGAGGACGCAGCCTGATCGCTCGATCCCAGCGGAGCACTTGCGCAAGCGCCCACCGGCAGAACCCGCAACTCGCGTCATAAAGCAGCACCGAGCGTGGGCCGGTGTGTTGGACCCGGTTCAGAGATCGTCTCCGGCGGCGGCCTTGCTCGCCTGGACGAGTGCCAGCGCGAGCGTAGGGCACGCCGCTTCGGCCCGGCGGGCGTGCCGCTCGAGGGAAGGATGGATCGGCGTGTCGTCGACGATCGGATAACCCCAGTCGTCGAGGCGGATTCGCTCCGGGAGGAGCTCCGCACAAAGACCGTGGCCCTTGCAGGCAATCGGATTCACAAGCACCGTCTTCAAACTGCACGCCTCCGTGACGACGCGGGCAGCGGCAGGATCGTCGTTCCACCCGTCTTGCAACGCCGATGCTGGATGTGGTGGTCCATCTCCCTCGCGAACACCTTGAGCGCGCTCGCCACGAAGCGGGCGGCCCCATCCGGATGTCGACATGCGCCGCGGCCCTTGATCTCCTCGAGCCAGCGGCCGAGGTCCTGTCTCGGGTCGACCCGTTCGCAACGCGCGATTCGATCGACGGCATCAGCGATCGCCCCGAGACCGAACACGCAGGGACCGCACTGTCCGGCGTTCTCGTTGGCGAGATACCTGATCGCGCGGGCCGTCTCGCACACGCCACACGCGCTCGCCGGAAGCGCGACGACTGCGCGGGCTCCGAGACTGGCCCCCTCGTTCCGCAGATCGGCGTCGAGCAATCTCAGGGGTAGCGCACGATCCGCGTCGATCCAGCTCCCGAAATACCCTCCGACGAGAAATGCTCGGAGAGGCGCCGTGACGCCGCCCGCCAGCGCAACGAGATCCCGGAGCCGCGTGGCGAGCGCAACCTCGTAGACGCCGGGCTTCGCGATTGCACCGGACAGCGTCACCAGGATCGTGCCCGGTTCGGCGGTGGTGCCCTCTTCCCGGAACCAATCGGCGCCGAAGCGCGCGATCAGCGCGATGTTCGCGACCGTCTCGACGTTCTGCACTAGCGTCGGCGCCCGGCCGACGCCGCGTTCGAACGGTCGTGGAGGTGTGAACGTCGGCTTCGGCGGTCCGCCGTTCAAGACATTGACGACGGCGGTCTCCTCGCCGGAGACGAAGCCGCGGGGGATCGACGCAACTCTGAGCGACATCCGCCCGTCGACTCGGCGTCTCACGCGTTCCTCGAGCGCGTGCTCGACAGCCGCGAGCTCTGCGCCCGCGCTGCTACCCAGGGCGACGATCACCTCGCGGGCGCCGAGCGCGCTCGCCGCAAGCACGGAGCCGTCGAGGAAGAGATGCGGAACGTGGCGCAGCAGGACCTTGTCCTTGAGACTCGCGCTCTCGCCTTCGGCGGCATTCGCAACGACGACCGGCCGGCGACGTTGAGCCGCGACTGCACGCAGCTTCGCCCCCGTCGGAAAGCCGGCTCCGCCGCGACCTTGCAGACCGCTCGCCTCGAGGGCATCGACGAGGCCGGCACTCGACGGCAGAGGACCATGACGGTCGATGTGCTCGTCGAGCGTCATCGCCCGTCCGTCGGAGCGAATTCCGGCCAGCAGACGCGGGAGCCCGACCGGAGGGTCGGCGTGCCGGGGCGTCGTCGCCTGAACAGCTCGCCGGCCGGTCATCCGGCTCGGCCTCGCACGTCGCCGGTCACAGCTCCGGTGGCCGTGTCGACCTGGACGACGATCGCCAACCGCAGCCTCTGGTGTTTGGTGTTCGTCACGCTCGCGACGATGCGTTTGCCCGCCAGAGCGACGATTTTGCCCGCGTAAGGCTTCGACCCGACCGGCGAGAAGGTCACGCGGCTCGCCGTCATCGCGACGCCGTTCTCACTTGCGGCGCCCCAGAGCCGAATCGACATCACCGCGGCCACCTTCGTCCCGCGCACGTCGCCTCCGATTGCAATGCCGACGTCGCCGTTCTGATCCTCCGAGCGTGCGATGCGGGCATCGAGCGCGCCCGAAAAAGGAACCGCGAAGAGCTGCCGGGCCCGTTGACGCGCCGCCCTCGGATGCCCGACCGGCGCAACCCGGTGGCTTGCGAGCAGCGCGCTCGGTGTCCCGGCGCGTGCCGCCCATCCCGGCCGCGCCGGGCCGGTTCGGTACCAGCCGATGATCACGGCTATCGATGCGACCGTTGCCACCGCCGCGGCGATTCGAAGCGGTCGTACCCCGCCGCCCCGGACGATGCGGAGACCCAGCGCCAGCGAGACGGCCGCGACGCAGAGTGCGGTCAGCGTCGCGACCCAACCCACCCGACTATCGCTTCCCGTGCCGAGGCCGTGCACGACTGCCAGCGGCCAGGCTGCGTACGCGCTCCAGTGCAGCGCACGCCAGAGCGGATACCCAACACGGACGCGCAGCAGGCTGCTGATCACGAGCGCGAGGAGGAGGTCGAACGACACCGCGCCGATTCCGAGCCAGATGGGCCGGTACGGAGAGAGAAACGGGATGACCGCATCCTTCAGGCCGATCGGCGCGAACCGATCGACGACCGTGGTGACTACGTGGACGGCGATGAATGCAATCGCGGCGAGCGTGAGATTGCGATGGAGGTCGGCGACGACGAAGCGAGGCGAGCGACGGCCGCGCCATCGGATCGAGCTCGCGACGCCGAGCAGGACCACGGCCGTGAGCAGAAGCAATGCGACGATGCCCGTGGCCCGCGTGACGTACCAGAGCTGCTTCGCGCTGCCGACCGTAAGCAGGAGGCTCATTGCCCGTCGACCGGCCAGCCGCCGACGCAGACGACCGACCCGTCCTCCGCGACGAGCCGTGCGGGGTGCCCGCGTTGCTCGAGCCAACGCGGCGCAGCGGCGCCGAGGATGATGGCCGCCGTGCTTGCAGTGTTCGCGTCGACGCACGAGGCACCGGTGACGCTGACGGTCCGCCACGATCCCGATGCCGCGCGGCCCGTTCGCGGATCGATGATGTGATGCCGCTCGCCGTCTGTGGTGTTCCAGCGACGGACGCGCGTGCTCGAGGTGGCGAGGCCGCCCGTCGAGATCGAGACGACAGGACCGTCCGAACCGAGTGGAGCAGCGTGGTCGTCGGCGATGCGGATCGGCCAGCCGTCGGGCGGCGAGACTCCCGCGACCGCGAGGTCGCCGCCGAGACTGACGAGCGCGGCCGAGCCGGTCTCGTCGGCGACTGCGCGCGCACAACGGTCGGCGCCCAGTGCCTTCGCCGTCGCACCCAGATCGAGTTCGACATCGGGCGGCACCGCCACCGTGCCGGCCTCCGGGTCGAGTTCGATCTCACGCCACCGTGAGGCACGCGCGTAGGCCGGGCGGAAGTCGCGGGCGTCTCGTCGAGAGACGAGGGCGAAGGTGCGGTCGTACCCCGAGAGTCGAAGTGTCTTGCCGATCGTCGGATCGACGAGTCCGCCGGTCGACTCTGCGGCACAGAGCGCAACGCGAAGCGCATCGCACAGCAACGGGCTGATCGAGACCGCCTTCCCCTTCGCACGGCGAAGTCGCCGGAGCTCCGAGTCCGGCCGGAAGCGACTGCACGCCTTGTCGAGGGCATCGACCTCCCGGACGACGATCGAGCGAGCCGCCGCGAGTTCATCCGCGGTCTCGACCACGACGACGACAGTGGTTCCCAGCTCCTGAAACGACGCGACCCCTGTTCGCTCGGTCACGAGCCTCCGGAGACGGCGACGGGGGCTGCCGCGGGTGCCGGCGCGGGCGGCGGCGCCGGCGGCGGAACCGGCACAGCTGCGCCTGGTGCGCGTGCGGGCGGAGCGGTCACGTGCGGTGGGGGCAGCTCGATCGGGCGGGTGCGAACGGGCGCAGGGTGGGCTTTGCGCGGGTGCGACGCGTTGGCGGCAAGGGCCGTGAACCCGCCTGAAAGCGCTGCGCAAGCGGCAAGCGCGCCGCCCGTGAGCCTCCAGACGCGTGAGGTTCCGCGCTCGCGATCGAGGATCGCCCGCCCTCCGGCGTGCGAGACAGCCTGTCTCCGGCGCATCCACTCGACTAGAGCAGACGTAGATGAGATTTCCCTGAGAGCGCTTCTTCTCGGGGCCAGCCGGCCGCCCGGGCCGCCTGAGCCGGCTTCGTTACGCGCTCATCGGTTCATTTGTTCGTGCATCGGATTACCACCGGGGATCGTGAGACCCGGAATCGCGCTGGGGGCCGTGAACAGAAGCACGCCGAGCGCGAGCAGAATTGCCGCTGTCCCGTAGGTCGCTACCCGGCGCCAGGGGACGGTCTTCTCAGCCGCGATCAGGCCCGCGACGACGGCCATCCAGGTGATGCTCATGACCCCGAGCGCGAACAGCGACGCCATCAGTGCCCAGCAGCAGCCAACACACCAAGCGCCGTTCTTCATTCCCATCCGCACGGCACCCACTCGGCCGCCGCGCCAAGAGCTGAGCAAGACGCCCAGAGGGCTCCGGCACTTCCCCAAGCAGACGTCCTTCAGCGGGGTCAACTCATAGACCGCTGCGAAGACGAGAGTTCCACCTGCCACCCATCGGCCCGCGCGGTCCCATGCGAGCACATCGCCGGCCACGCGACGTCCGCCGATCGCAATCGAAAAAGCGAACAGGCCGGCGCCGGTCCACGTGACGAGATAGCCCGCCGCGAAGACGAGCGACAAGAGCGGCGAGCGCTCGCCGCCCATCCGCGAGTAGAGCGCGACCGTCGGGGCGACCGACGGGAACATCATCGCCGCCATCATCACGACCCAGACGCCCAGGAACCAACCCAGCGTTCCGAGACCCGTCCAGGGACCATTGTCCATCCCGCGCATCTGGCCGACCGTCCACCACCAGCCGCTACCGGCGAGGGCGAAGAGCAGGGCGATCAGGCCGAGCCGCGCGCGTGCTGCCGCAAAAGCCGGCGCGAGACTCGTGCCCGGCGCATGTTCCTGCGCCGGCGCGATCATCTGTTCAAGCCGCCCATGAGAACTCGGAGGTCGAGAGACCTGTCTTGCCTTCGTACTCGATCCCGAAGGCGTTGATCCGTGAGCGGGTCGCCTCCGCGATCGTCAAGTCAGACGCCACCGGGTGGAACATGCCGGAAAAGCGAACCGGCTCTCCGGTCTCGATACCGAAGGGCACGATGTCCTCGATCTCGAAATCGATCACGTCCCCGACCCGAACGCTGTGGCGCACGCCGTCGTCTTGCACCTCGATCGCCGCTCGCTCAACACCGAGCATCTCCCCGACCAGCGGCGCCAGCGCCGCCATCGGCCCGCCAAGTTGGCCGCCAAAGACCTGCGTGAGCTTGTCTGCCTGTTCATCCGTCGCACGCTCGTCGATGAACATCCCGAGGCGCCAATTCCCGTCCGTCATCACCTTCGGCGTGTCCGCGATTGCTGCGACCTTGAGCCCCCCGATGTCAGTGCCTTCAATCTCACCCTCGCGAATGTTGAAGACGAGCGTCACGCGACAAAAGTCGTAGGTCGCGCCATGGTCGAAAGTAGCGTTACACGGGCAAATCAGATCGCACGAGCACGTTTCGATGTAGCTGCCCTTCAGGTTCCAGGACATCGACAAACCTCCTATCTATGAAAAGACGATTCTCAAGCTGGATAACGCGTCGAACCTACGACGATCCGGTCGCGCCCAGCCGACCTTAAAACATCTGATACGACCACGAAGCTGTGGCTCGCATGCAGTGTTCAGGAATGTCCCTCGAAGATTCGGGCGCGTAATACCTATTTGCGTGCTTCGCGCACTCCGCGAAGGTGGCTACTTGAGGGTGTTCAGGTACGCGGCGAGTGCGTTCAACTGGTCGTCATTGATGATGCCGCCCCAGTGGGGCATGCTCACGATCGGGGCGCGGCCGATCACGCTGCCGGTCCGGATCATTTCGGTGATCTTCTTGTCGGTGCCGAAGTCGTGGCGGAAACCGGCGCCCGAGAGCGGTGGGATCGCCTTGTCCGGCGCCTGCGGGTTGGGAACGCCCCCAAGGCCGTTCGGGCCGTGGCAGTTGATGCAGCCGTAGCGCACGTACAGTGCGGCGCCCTCGACGGCGAGACCTTGCCCTGCCGGGATCGGTGGCGGTTCCGCCGTCGGGACCGATGGGAGCCCGGCGCGCAGGTACGCGATCAGGTCGGACACCTGCTGCTTCGAGATCACCACGCCCCAGACCGGCATGTATGGCTTCGTCGGGTTCTTCGACTCGCCGAGGCCATGGTCGATGATCGAGCGCAGACGTGACGCCGTCAGTGCTTTACCTACGCTCGTCAGCGCAGGAACGTCCGACGACACTCCGCCGCGTCCCTGTAGGCCGTGACATTGTGAACACGCGAACTGCGTGAAGTCGTGCGCGCCCGCCGCCACATGCGGATCGATCGCGCCGGACGACGAGGACGACGGCGCGACCGCGCCGCCCACTGTGATCGTGCGCGTATGGCTCCGGGAATGACCGACCGTCCAGCCGGCGAACGCCGCCACGAACATGAGCCCGATCGCGATCAGGACGATCGCGGACTCAGCGACGGCCGCGGGAATGTCGATCTTCCGTCGGATTAGTCCATTGTACGACGATGGTCCAGTAGTGAGACCCGTCTCGCTCGCCTGGCTCCACCTCGGCCGGACGTCCATCCCGGCTGAAGTATCAGGAGGAGCACCGTCGTGTGGGCCAGCGTTCGGGCAGCGGGCCGGATCCGCACTGACGAGCGCCGTGCTCCGACACGGGCAGAAGACGAGCCGTCCGCGGGTCCGAGCTGCGATGTTCGCGATCGCCGACAATCAGCGTGGACCGCAGGCGAAATACTCGGCGAGGAACGTCCGCTGGGCGAGCGTGCGGCAATGTCCCTTGAGCGGTCTAGGAGGAGGACAACGCGCGCTCGAGGGCGGCCCTGTCGGTCGGCCCGCCGTGCGTCGCAAGCACGTGCTCGACCGGCAGTGCGAGTAGC
>DAINSN010000074.1:0-10769 GCA_036741295.1 Gaiellaceae bacterium | reverse complement strand
ATGATGATCATGATGACGTCGGCCTTCATCCTGGGGCCGTTCGGCAATTACTTCGTCCCGATCATGATCGGTGCGCAGCGCATGGCCTTCCCGCGCATCGAGGCGCTGACGTTTTGGCTCACGCCCGCCGCGGGGCTCATCCTTCTGTCGGCGATCGCCTTCGGCGGGATCCCGTTCGGCTGGACCGGTTATGCGCCGCTCTCCGACCAGGCACGTTCGGGTGCGGACGCGTACGTGATGGCGTTCCTGTTGATCGCGCTCTCGATGACGCTGATCGGCATCAACCTGATGGCGACGATCCTGACGATGCGCGCGCCCGGCATGACCTGGACGCGGCTCCCGATCTTCGTCTGGGGCGTCCTCGCGACATCGGTCCTGATGGCGCTGGCCTCGCCGGTGCTGGTAGCGCTGATGTCGATGGTGGTCATGGACCGGTCGGCAAACACGTCGTTCTTCCTCGCAAGTGCGGGAGGGAGCCCGTACTTGTACGAGAACCTCTTCTGGTTCTTCGGGCACCCGGAGGTGTACATCTTGGCCTTGCCGGGGTTCGGGATCGTCCTCGAGCTTCTGCCTGTTTTCGCTCGCAAGCCGCTTTGGGGATACCGCCTCGCCGTCGCCGGCATGGTCGGCGTGACGGTGCTCAGCTTCATGGTCTGGCAGCACCACCTGTTCGTCAGCGGCATGAACGCGGGACTGCGCCCGTTCTACATGCTCACCACCGAGTTGATTTCAATTCCAACCGGCTTCATCTTCCTCAACGCGATGGGAACGCTGTGGCGCGCGCGCATCCGATACACCGTGCCGATGCTCTTCGCGCTTGCGTTCTTCTTCAACTTCCTGATCGGCGGGTTATCGGGGGTGTTCCTCTCCGACGTGCCGAGTGACGTGACCACGCACGGCAGCTACTTCGTGATGGCGCATTTCCACTACACGATCATGGGCGGACTGGTCTTCGCGTTCTTCGGTGCGATCTACTACTGGCTGCCGAAGATGATGGGCGTCGTTCTCAACGAGCGCCTGGGGAAGATCCACTTCTGGCTGATGTTCGTCTTCTTCAACCTGACCTTCTTCCCGTTGTTCGCCGCCGGTTTCCTCGACATGCCTCGTCGCGTGTCGACGTATGCGCCTCATTTGCAGGCGCTCAACGACTTCGTCTCGGTCTCGGCGTTCGTGCTGGGGTTCTCGATGCTCGTGTTCCTCGCGAACCTGGTGTGGTCGCTCGTGTTCGCCCGCATACCCGCGGCGGAGAATCCGTGGGCGTCACTTGGAATCGAGTGGCAACTGCCGACGCCGGTCCCAGTCGAGAACTTCGCCCGGATCCCGGTAATCACGAGCGGCCCGTACGAATACGGCGTCGCCGGGGCGCCACCGGTCGCGGACTTCACGCCGGCCGCCTTGCCGGCGGCGGGGAGCTGACGGATGGAGACAACTATGCATCCCGCGCGTACGACCGCCGACCCCGTCGAGCCGCCCGAGCTCCTCGCGCGGAACATTCGCGTCGGCTCGCGCATCTGGGCGGCGTCGCAGGCCTTCTTCTTCCTTGCCTTCTTCTTCGCTTTTCTCTACCTGAGGGCGTTGAACACCGCCGGGCTCTGGCGTGGCTGGCCTCCCCATCATCCGGACCCTTCGCTCGCGTTCGGGGTCGCAATCCTGATCTGCGTGCTCGCCGCAGCCGCAGTCGCGCGTCTGTCCGTCTACCGGTCCGCGGCTTCCTGGCGCGCCGGGACCCTCGCGGCGCTCGTGCTCATGCTCGCGGCCGTGGGCTTACAGTGCGCGCAGTTTTCCTCGCTCGGGTTCGGCCCGACTGACGCCGCCTACGCGAGCGTGTTCGTGGGCTGGACGGGGCTTTTCACCCTCACACTGGTCGGGACGGTGTACTGGCTGGCGACAGTGGTCGGGGACGTTTCGCGGGTAGGAGAGACCGCTCTGGCGGTTCGCGCCGCGGCCGTCGACGGGGTGAGCTTCGTACTACTCGTGCTGGCCGGAGTCGAGATTGCCGCATTCATCCTCCTCTACATCGTCAAGTGACCTGACCGGAGCTGCGCCCGGCGCGTGGCTGCGGGTGACGGCGCTGGCCGCCGCCGGCGCGACCGCTGTCGGCGTCGTCAGCGGCGCGGCCGGCCTGGGCACGGCGCACCGGCAGCTCGCCGCGCTCGCGGTGCCGCCGCTCGTCGTGCTCGTCGTCGCGGCGTGGTTCGCGCACCGGCGACTGTTTCCGACAGCGTTCGCGGCACTCGTTCTGTTCGGCGCGGCCGCCCTGCTCACCTCGGAGGCCGTGCACGTGACCGCCGCGGCCGCGGCCTTCGCCGCGTCGCTCGTCGCGGCGGCGGCGACGTTCCGCGGATCGCCCGTTCCGGCGGCGGCGTTGCGCGACTACGTGACGTTGACGAAGCCACGGATCATGTCGCTGCTCCTGCTGACTGGGCTCTGCGGCATGATCATCGGCGCGCGGGGCCTGCCGCCGGCCTGGCTCGTCGCCGTAACCATGCTCGGGCTGGCGTTGGCCTGCGGTGGCGCATCTGCGCTCAACCATTTCCTTGACCGGGACATCGACCGCCTGATGGGCGAGCGGACCCGGGCGCGACCGGTCGCCGCCGGACGGATGCCGCCGTCCCGGGCGTTGGAGTTCGGGCTGGCGTTGTCCGCGTTCTCGTTCGTCCTGCTCGCGTCCGCGGTGAACGTGCTCACGGCGACGCTCGCGCTGGCCGGAAACCTCTTCTACGTCGTCGTCTACACGCGTCTGCTGAAACGCTGGACGGCGCAGAACATCGTCATCGGCGGCGCCGCCGGCGCGGTCCCGCCGCTGGTCGGCTGGGCCGCCGCGACCGGAAACCTGACTGTTCCGGCTCTCTGGTTGTTCCTGATCGTCTTCTTCTGGACGCCGCCGCACTTCTGGGCGCTCGCCGTGCTCCTTCGCGACAAATACGCCGCCGCCCGCATTCCGATGTTGCCGGTCGTCCGAGGCGTAGCCGCGACGACGCGCCAGATCGTCGCGTATTCGTTCGTGCTCGTGGCTGTGAGCACGGCGCCGTTCGTCGCGGGAACGTTCGATGTCGGGTATCTCGTTGTCGCACTCCTGCTCGGTGCCGTCCTGCTCTGGCTCGCGCTGCAACTCCGACGCGAGAGCACACCGCGCCGTGCCGCTGTGCTCTTTCACTATTCCTTGCTGTACCTCGCTCTGCTGTTCGTCGCGATGGCTTTGGACGTGGCGCTGTGATGGCCCTTCGACGGAGGAGAACCGATGAGTGATGTGTCGTCAGGCGCGGTGATGACGCTGGTCGTCCCGCTGTCACTGCTGGTCTTCGTGGTCGCACTTTGGGCACTCGCGCAGCGGCGAACGATGCGCCGCCAAGGTGTTACCCGGCGACCGCCGCGCAATGGCTGAAAGCCCGAGTCCGCGGCCCCGCGGGCCGCGGACCAGGGTGATTCTCGTCGCAGCGGCGGTCGGCGTGGCTCTCGGTCTCGGAGCAGCGCTCGCGACCTCCTTCCTACAGGGTTCTCATGCCGCGGCGGCCGGCCCGACGCCGCTGCGAGCGCAGGTCACGTGGGCCGCAGGAACGAAGCCGGCGCCGCAGGTTGTGTTGCGCGACCAGCGCGGCTCGACCGTTTCCCTCCGCTCCCTGCGTGGTCACGTGGTTGCTCTGACCTTTCTCGCTTCGACGTGCAAGCGTGAGTGTCCACTCGAAGGCCGTGTCCTGCACGACGTGCTGGCGCGTGTGCGGGGCACCGGCATGGTCGCCCTCGTCGTCAGCGTCGATCCCTGGGCCGACACGCGGGCCAGCGCGCGTGCCTTCGCGTCGCGTGCGGGTTGGTCGGGAGACTGGCACTGGTTGCTCGGCAGCAGAGCAGCGCTATCGCCCGTCTGGCGTGCCTACCATGTCGCCGTCAAGCGAGTGCCCGGCGACGTTCTCCATAGCGCAGCGCTCTACGTGATCGATCCGCGGGGCGAGCTCCGCGCGGCATATCTGTTCCCGTTCTCGGCGGCGGCCGTCTCGTCCGACGTTCGGCGGTTGGCGGCGACGAGCTAGCTCATGGGGCTGCTGCGCGATCCGTCGGTGCTCGCGATCGTGCTGGTATCAGCCGCCTGGTACTGGCGGGGCTCACGTCGATCGCGACTCAAGGCGGTTGGCGCTGGGCATCGTCGGCGGGGCGTTCCGTGGCGCGCCGCCTGTTTCGGGGCCGGCCTGGTCGTCATCGTCGCAGCGCTGGACTCGCCCCTCGAACGCCTCGCAGACGACTTTTTCTGGGCGCACATGCTGCAGCACGTGCTCCTGATGATGGTCGCGGCTCCGCTGCTCGTCCTGGGAGCGCCGTGGATGCCCTTCTGGCGTCCTCTTCCCCTCGCCTGGCGCCGTCGAATCGCGCGTGCGCTCGTCAAGAGCCCGTCCTTCGCCTGGCTGCGGTTCGTTGCGCTGCTCGTCGCTTCCCCGTGGGGCGCGTGGGTTCTCTTCGACGTCGACCTCGGGCTCTGGCACGTGCCCGCGCTGTACGACCTGACCTTGCGCAATACCGCCGTCCATTACGCCGAGCACGCGTCGTTCGTCTTCCTCGGCTTGCTGTTCTGGAGCCATGTCGTCGAATCTCCGCCGTTCCATTCCAGACTCAGTCATTTCGGCCGCGTCATCTACACGACGGCCGGCTCCGCGGCGAGCTGGCTGCTGGCGGTCGTCCTCGCTCTTGCGACCTCGCCTCTCTATCCGGCGCAGGAGACGGGGCATCATGGCGGGATCTCGGCGCTCGCCGACCAGCAGTTGGCAGCAGGCGTGATGCTGGGGCCAGGCTCGATCCCGTATGCGATCGCCATCTTCTATTGGTTGTACGTTTGGCTCGGCGGCGAGCCGGTGCGCAGGAACCGCGCGTTGCGACACTCCTCGTCGTTCGGGGCTGAGACGCTGTGAGGAAGCGGCGGTACTTCTCGCGTGCTGGGGTGCTGATCGCCATCCGCGCCTTTGCCCTGCTGGGGGTGTGCGCACTCTTCGGTGCCCTCGTCTACCGCATCGTGCGGGACCCGCGTTCGCATCTGATCGCGTCTGTGAAGGCCCACCGTACGCCGCCCACGCCGGACGTCAGGCTCGCCGTCATCTGGCCGCAAACGGCGACGTGGCCGCGTGAGCTGCGGGCCGCCGTTAGGCGTGGGGCTTTTCGGTTCGGCGACTTGCGTGGGTATCCCGTGGTCGTCAACTTCTGGGCGTCCTGGTGCTCGCCGTGCAGGAGGGAGGCGGCCGTCCTGGCCAAGGCCGCCGAGGCCGAGCGCGGGCGCATCGTGTTCGTGGGGGTCAACGTCCACGATCTCTCCAGCGACGCGCGGCGCTTCCTTCGTTCTCAGCACGTCCCCTACGTCGGAGTGCGATCTGGCGAATCGATCGCGGAGCGCTTCGGGCTCGTCGGTTTGCCCGAGACCTTCTACGTGGATCGCCGCGGTCGCATCCAGGCCGTCACGCAAGGCGAGCTTTCGGCGAGCAGCCTGCAGCGCGAGCTCGACCGTGCCTCGCAGGGCTAGCGCCCCACGAGGCACGGCTCGGGGAAGCTATGCCGCCAGCTTTTGCTCCTGCGGCGATTCCAGCTCGAACGGCGCTGGCCGGGCCTCGAACGTGCCGCCCGCCACGAGATGGGCGAGCCGCGTCAGGAGCACGAGGCCGGCGACCGCGAAAATGGCGAAGACGAGATCGAGCGTGACGGATGAGGTCATGGTGTTCCTTCCTAGGTTGGTTGAGGTGCGGTGCCTCCCCAGGAGACCAGCACAGGATGAAGGGAACATTGGAAACTCCTAAGACGTCTATAAGAACTCGTTTCACTTGAGCTGCGGACTAGAATCGCAGGGTGGCTCGTAGAGGAAGTCCAGCGCGCCTAGTTGTCGCGCTCTCGGTCGCGGCCGTTCTCGCGGTCTTCTTGCTCTACACGTCCATCGCGGGCGGCGGTACGCCGGTGCTCCGCCCGAGCCAGCTCACCGGCCATCACGGGCGGGTTTCGCTGATGGGCCAGGTGGTCGGCACGCAGTCCGGCGATGCGCATGCCGCTGGGTTGCGGTTCCAGCTTCGCGACGTCAAAGGGACGACGGCCGTCCCGGTCGTCTACAGGGGGTCCGTGCCGGACCTCTTCAAGACGGGCCGCGACGTCGTCGTCGACGGACGGCTGCGCAACGGCATCTTCGTCGCGGTGCCGGATACGCTCCTGACGAAGTGCCCGTCGAAGTTCCAGCCCAAGCGATAGCCCATGGCTGACCTCGGACGTGCGGCGCTCGTCACGTCGTTCCTGTTGTTCCTCTATGCGCTCGTCGGCGGCTCACTTGCGGCTTGGCAGGGACGGCGACGGCTCGCTGAGTCCGCGCAGAACGCGCTGCTCGGATCCTTCGCCGCCACCGTGGTCGCTGCGGCGGTGCTCCTGGGGGCGCTCGCCAGGCACGACTTCTCCTTCCAGTACGTCGCCGACCACACCAGTCGCGAGCTCCCGCTCGGCTACACGCTGACGGCGTTCTGGGGCGGACAGGAGGGGTCGCTGCTCTTGTGGCTGCTCGTCCTCTCCGGCTACTCGGTCGCAGCAGTGCTGACCGCCCGGCGGGTGGGGCGCGAGGTGCTCGCCTGGGTCGTCCCCACCTTGGGTCTGGTGGGAACCTTCTTCGCCCTCCTGCTCGTGTTCGTAGCGAGCCCGTTCGCGACGCAGGCTGCGGTGGCGGACGGCGCGGGGCTCAACCCGAGCCTGCAGAACCCGTACATGGCGATCCATCCGCCCATGCTCTACCTCGGGTACGTCGGTCTGACTGTTCCGTTCGCGTTCGCGATGGGCGCGCTGCTCGCTCGCCGCACCGACGAACGCTGGATCGTCGCCACCCGGCGCTGGACGCTCGCTGCGTGGGCGTTTCTCGGGATCGGCCAGCTGCTGGGCGCCCACTGGGCGTATGTCGAGATCGGCTGGGGCGGTTTCTACGCGTGGGATCCGGTCGAGAACGCGGCGCTGATGCCGTGGCTCGCGGCGACGGCGTTCCTCCACTCGGTGATGATCCAGGAGAAGCGCGGGATGCTGAAGGTGTGGAACGTGCTGCTCGTCGTGCTCGCGTTCGGCCTGTCGCTCTTCGGGACGTTCCTCACGCGGAGCGGGATCATCCAGTCGATCCACTCCTTCACGCAGAGCTCGATCGGGCCGTGGTTCCTCGGTTTTATCTGCCTGATCACCGCCGGCTCGCTGACGCTCGTGTTCGCAAGGTTGCCGCTGCTGCGCGCGAAGACGCGCCTCGAGTCGCTCGTGTCACGTGAGGCGACGTTCCTCTACAACAATCTCCTGCTGGTTGCGCTTGCGTTGACGATCCTCTGGGGCGTGGTCTATCCGATCCTGTCGGAGGCCGTCACCGGGCAGGCTGCGACGGTGAGCAAGCCCTACTACAACTTCTTCCTGCACACGTTCGGACTGCCGCTGCTGTTGCTGATGGGCATCGGCCCGCTCGTCGCGTGGCGTCGCGCCTCACTCCGCGCACTGGGACGGACGTTCCTGTGGCCGCTCGCAGCGGCGTTGATCGCGGGGATCGCATTGCTTGCGGCGGGAGCGGGATCCTCGCGTATCGGCGTGATCGCCTACACGTTCTCTGTCTTCGTGCTCGCGGCGATCGCACTCGAGTTCGTACGCGGGACGGTCGCGAGGAAGGCGCTCGGTGGCCTCGGCTGGGCGGCCGCGTTCTCGTCGCTCATTGCGCGCAATCGCCGCCGGTACGGCGGCTACGTGGTGCACGCGTCCGTCGTGCTGCTGGCGATCGGCGTCACCGGCGCGAGCGCGTACCAGACCGTGCGCGAATCACGGCTGAAGCCGGGCCAGTCGATGACCGTCGCAGGCGATCGCCTGGTCTTTCGTGGCTTCCAGTCGAGGACGGAGTCGAACCACCGTGCGATCCGCGGGCTCGTCGACGTCTACCGCGGTGACAAGTATCTGGGCCGCTACACGCCGGGCAAGAATCAGTACTTCGCGGAAGATCAGGTCTCCAACGAGGTCTCGATCCGGCACGACTGGCTGACCGGCGGCGATCTCTTCCTGATCGCCGACCAGGTCAACAGCAACGGGAGCATCGACCTGAAGGCGCTCCAGAAGCCGCTCGTGAATCTGCTCTGGCTCGCTGGCTTTGTGTTCGTCGGCGGCGCGCTGATCGCCCTGTGGCCCGACGCCAGGGAGGAGCGGCGCCTGGCAGAGCGTTATGCCGGTGCCACAGTGCGGGTGTGACCGCCGCGCTCGCCGTCGGTGCCGTGCTCGCCGTCGTCTGCGTTGTCCTCGTCGCCCTGCCCTTCCTGCGGGAGCCGCGGCCGCGGGATGACAGACTCGCTCGGCCCGACGCGTTGGAGCAGCGGCGCCTGGCGCTGGCCGAGGAGCGCGACCGTGCACTTGCCGCGCTCAAGGAGCTCGAGTTCGACCACCGCACCGGCAAGGTCTCGGACGACGACTACCGCCAGCTCGTCGGACCGTTGAGGCGCCGGGCCGCAGAGGCCTTGCGTGCACTCGACGTGCAGGCGTCACCGACCGTGGAGGAACGGGTCCCGACCCGTGGCTAGCTGTGCAAACTGCGGCGGCAAGCTGGCGAAGAGCAGCCGCTACTGCCCGCAGTGCGGCCATCCCACCGCGGTCGGTGAGACGAAGGTGATGGAGCTGCCGCCTGACGAGACCGGGGTGGTGCCCGTACAGTACGTACGCGCCGAGCCGCGCTACTACGGGATCACGCCGACCACACTCGTGCTCGTCCTCGGCGGCGCTGCCCTGACGCTTGCCGTCGTACTGTTCGCGCTCGGCCGCTGGCCGTTCGGGCTGATCGCTCTCGGCGTCAGCGTTCTGCTCGTCCTTGTCTTCCTCGAGGCTGCCCGCCGCAAGCCGGACGGCGCCGTCGCCCGCTCAACGGCGGAGGCATTGGACGGCTTTCGCGCCCGCGCAGGTGTCGCCGCGAACTCCCTGGCGACACGCGGCCGCGCGGCCCGCCGGCTGTTGGCCCTGCGCCGGGAGCTACAGAGGATGGGCACGTTGCGGTCCCGGCTCCTATTCGAGCTCGGAGCTGCGGTGTACCGTGGGGACGATCAAGGGACCGAAAGGGCCCGCGGGCAGGTACGAGAGCTGGACGAGCTCGCGGCGCTCAGGGAGGCCGAGATGGAGGCAGTCGTGGCGCAAACCCAGGAGCGGCTCGAACGGCGCAGGCTCGAGGTTAAGCCGACCGAGATGGTCGAACTGCCCGACCCGCCAGGGGAGGGCACTCCCGCCGGCCCGGCCATCATCCCTGAGCCCTATCCGCCGCCCGACGAGGGGAATCCGCCCGAGCCGGCGATCATCCCGGAGCCGGGCCCGCTGGCCCCTCAGGAGCCCGAGGAGGGGCGCACAGGCGCCTGAGGCGCCTTTCCCGCGGCAGGGACGTCCGGTGCCCCGCCGAACCTTCGCTCATGGCCCGCAGATTGGCCCTCGTCCTCATTGCCGGGCTCGTTCTGGCTGCGCCGGCTGCCGGCGACAACAGCGGCAAGCTCGGCTCGGTCCAGGCGCGCATCGCTGCCGCGCGCGCCAAGGAAGCCCGCCTCACGAACCAGATCTCGGACGTCACGACGCAGATTCGTTCCCTGGAACGCAAGGTCGGCGACGTTTCGCAGAAGCTTTCGATCCTCGAACAAGATCTTGCGCTGCACCAGCGGCGGCTCGACCGGCTCAACGAGCTGTTCAACTTCGAGACCGAGCGCCTCAACTTCCTCAGACGTCAATACGCGAACGTCGTGCGTCAATTGAACTTGCGCATGATCGACATCTACGAGACGCGTGATCCCACGCTCGTGGAGGTGATCTTGGCGTCCAAGTCGTTCCAGGATGTGCTCGATCAGATTCATTACCTCGAAGCAATCGCACGGCAGGACAAGCGCATCGCCGCGGCGGTCGCCGGCGCGCGCGACGAAGTTCACGTCGCCCGCGAGCGCACGAAGAAGATCCGCGTCCGCGTGCATTCCGAGACCCAGGTCGTGGCCGTGCGCACGCAGCAGCAGCGCGACGTGAAGAACCAGCTGCTCGCAAAACAGGGATCCCTCGCGGGGAAACGCAAGCGGCAGAAGGGGCAGCTTGCCACCACGCGCGAACAGGAGAAGGCCTTCATCGCCGAGGCGAACGCGCTCGCCGCCCAGGACGCAAACATCCGGGGGCAGCTCGCCGCCGCGCAGGGCGCGGGCGACACGACACCGTCCTCGTCAGGTCTGATCTGGCCCGTCAGCGGTCCGGTGACCAGTCCGTTCGGCTATCGGTGGGGGAGGCTCCACGCCGGCATCGACATCGGCGTCCCCTACGGCACTCCGATCCATGCCGCGGCTTCAGGGACTGTCGTGCTTGCCGGCTGGAACGGCGGCTACGGCAACTACACCTGCATCGACCACGGGGGCGGGATGGCGACCTGTTACGCACACCAGTCCTCCTACGCGGTCTCGAGCGGCGCGCAGGTGTCGCAGGGCCAGGTGATCGGCTACGTCGGGAACACGGGCCACAGCTTCGGAGCACACCTCCACTTCGAGGTCCGGATCAACGGAACTCCGGTAGATCCGCTGGGATACCTCTAGTAGAGCCGTATCCAGATTCCTAAGCCGTACGTTTCCCCTTTGTAATTCGTACCCCGGCGGGAGTCGAGGGCAGGGTCACGCCGTGGTACGGACGGGTCGTCTCCCGACGACGCCGGCCGCCTCCCCCCGGGGGCGGCCGGTTGTTTTCGCAGGGCGGCATAAGCCGCCCCTCCTTCATCCCAGCAGGCCGAAGGTCTGGCCGAGCAGGAAGATGTTCAGGCCGGT
>DAINSN010000073.1:7204-10889 GCA_036741295.1 Gaiellaceae bacterium | reverse complement strand
CAAAGCTCGGCCGCTTCCGCATTGTCGACCGCGACTGACCGAGAAGCGACCGCCGGGCACGCCCCGAGCTCGCCCGAGAAGCTGAGCCTGGCCGAATGGCTGGCCGCGTTCAAGCGCAGCTTCGCCGAGTTCATGAAGGACGACTGCATGGGCCTGGCCCAGCAGATCGCGTACAGCTCGCTGCTCGCCTTCTTCCCCGCGATGGCTTTTCTGGTCGGGGCGCTCGGGCTCTTCCACCTCTTCGACGACGTGAAGCAGCTGCTCGACCCGATTGCGCCGAACGGCGTGATCAAGTTCATCACCAGTCTGCAGCAGGACACGCAGGGCGGCACCTCGGTGGCGGCATTCCTGATCGGTTTCTTCGGCGCGGTCTGGGCCGCGAGCGGAGCAATGACCTCGGTGATCAAGGCCCTGAACAAGGCCTACGAACAACGGGAGACGCGCCCGTTCTGGAAGGTGCGCGGGATTGCAATCCTCCTCGTCGTCTCGAGCGGGATCGCAACCGCAGGCATCTTCCTCCTCATCGTCGTCGGCGGCGCGCTCGGCGACGCGATCTCGAAGAAGGCGGGCTTTGGCGGCGCCTTCCAGTGGGTCTGGGGAATCACGCGCTGGCCAGTCGCGTTCTGCGCCATCCTGCTCTTCTTCGGACTCGTGTACTACCTCGCACCGAACAGGGAGCAGAGAAGTTGGAAGTGGATCACGCCCGGCTCTGTCGTCGGCGGCCTGCTCTGGCTCCTTCTGTCGGGCCTCTTCGCGCTCTATGTCACCTTCGCCGGGAACTACTCCAAGACGTACGGCACGATCGCGAGCGGCGTCATCCTCCTGCTGTGGCTCAACTACTCGGCGTTCGCCCTTCTCTTCGGTGCGGAGCTGAACGCGGAGCTCGACCGGCAGGCCGACATTCGCGCGGCCGGAGGCGAGCGGGCCGGGCTCGTGAAGCTCGCTAGGAGGGGAGCGTGACGACGAGGGAGCCGCGCATGCTCTTGTGCTTGTCCGAGCGGTACGAGTAGATCCCCGGCTGCAGGGTCACGTCCCACGTGACGCGCCCGCGGAAGGCGACACCAGTCTTCTTGTTCACGCCTGGGCCCGTGAGATGGAAGTTGTCGCCGCGGCTCCGGTCGTTCACGGTGATCGTCGCGGGCCCGACCTCGGTGAGCTTCGGCTTCAGCGAGATGCTGCGCTTGGGCCCGACGGCAGCGGCAAGCTGGGTCGGGGCGACCTGGCCGACGGTGAACCACCCGTTCATGACCGCCGGATGGGCGGCGCATTCGAAGACGTACTTGCCGTCCGTGAACGTGACCGTCCACACGACGTCTTCCTTGTTACCCACAGCCGTAGCCTGCTCCACGCCCGGTCCATGCAGATGGAAGTTGTGCGCCTCCGACAGATCGTGGATCTCGACGTCGTACGTCCCGGGATCGAGATGCGTGACAGGACTACCGGACGCGTCACTCAGTGAGATCGCGAAGGCGTCGTTCCTACCCACCGTTCCCACGAGTCTCGGGTTGTCGGCCCGGGCGAGGGCCGACGGAAGAAAGAGCGCGGCGAGCAAAGCGGCGAGCACGATTCGCGTGGTCATGCTCGGACTCTACGGCGCCGCACGCCTTTCGGATTTACGACGACGAAACGCGGCTCCTTCGCCTCAGCATCAGGCCGAGCACGATCAGCGCGAGCGCAATCAACACGACGACCCAGATCGGGAAGCCGGTGAAGGGAAGCGTTCCTGCGCCGATCACCCCCGTCGCGCTGAGCACGCCGGCTGCCATCTCGACCCCTCCCTGCTGCGGGCTCACGACGGGTTTGGGCCTCGCGGGCGTGCTCGGATCCGCAGGCGCGCTCGGAGTCACCGCGGGGGTGTTACCGCCCGGGTCCTGCACCGGGTCGCCGGGCTTGCCGGGATCCGGTGTCGGATGCGGCCGCGGCGTCGGCGGCGATGGAGGATCTCCACCGCAGGCCTTTCCCCGCTTCCCCTTCAGAGCGTGCACGTCCACCTCGTGTCCGCCCGAGCAAGGCGCGGCCTTGTGCGGCTGGCTGTTGCCCGGCCCGTGGAGGACCGTGCTCGGCGCCGCACCGTTTTGGATCGCGATCTCCCCGGCGGTCTTACCGTTGCCGTACAGCTTCGTCTGGTCGGTGGAGGCCGCCGCGTGCGTGTCGTGCGCCGTGTCGTTCGACGGCTTCACACCCGCCTGAGCTGTTCCGGCGTCTTGAGCGAGCGAGCTCCCCGATGCCGCCGCCGGTGCCGTCGCCTGAACTGCTTCGTCCTTCTTCACCTGTCCCGGAGCGTCGGCTGAGTTGCCGGGGCCCGAGCTTTGCTGTTCGGCCGCTGCAGGACTAGCCGCCGGTTCGTTCCGTCCGTTTCCGTTGCCGTTACCGGCGTAAGCCGAAGCCGACGCCAAGGCTGCAAGGCCTAGAACGAGCACGAGAGCGCCCGCGAGCCGCATTTTCATGTTCCCCCCTCATTGGTCCCTCTCCCCGGTCTCACCTTAGGAATGCGAAGCCGCTTGTCCACTCATTTACAAACGAGAAAGGGCGGCCTGGTGGCCGCCCTTTCTCGGAGGTGGTTGTTGGAAGACCGATTGCCCGGGATCTAGGCCCGGAGCTTGGCGCCGAACGCCTGTTCCAGGGCTGAAACGATCCGGTTTCGGAGCTCGGCCGCGTCTTCGTCAGTGAGCGTTCGCTCGGGTGACTGGAAGGTGACCGAGAAGGCGATCGACTTCTGCCCCGGACCGATCTGCCCGCCGCGGTAGACGTCGAATGCCCGCATCTCGCGGAGCTCGGGCCCGGCAGCCTCGCGAGCCGAGGCGACGAGCTCCCCTGCTGTTACAGCATCCGGAACCACGAAGGCGAGATCCTGGCGCACGGGTGGATAGGTGATCACGTCCTCGTAGACGACCAGGTCGGGGACGCGGTCGACGAGGGCATCGACGTCGAGCTCGAACGCACCCCATTCGCCGGGCAGCTCGGGCTCCCGCAATGAGGCGACCCAGCCCTCGTCGGTGCGGGCGCCACGGCCGGCTGCGGGCAGGTCGTCCGCCGACTGGAAGCTCGGCTCGACACCGAGGGCCGCATAGAGGCCCTCGACCGTGCCCTTGGCGAAGGCGAAGCCACCTTGCGCGATCCCCCCGACGCGCCAGCGCTCCTCCGGCAATTGTTCGCCGGTCGGGAGGTACACGTGCGCCTGCTCGAAGAGCGCGATGTCGTCGTTGCCGGCATCGACGTTGCGCCGTGCCGACGCGAGCAGGCCTTCGCTGAGCGACGTTCGCAGAACAGCCTGCTCGCTCGAGAGAGGCTCCTGCAGACGGACTGCGCCCGTCGCCGAATCCTCGGGCAGCAGACTCCAGGTGTAGGCCTCCGAGTAGCCGAACCCGACGAGGACGTCCTCGATCCGCCGCCGGATCCGCTGGTGCTTGGACAACCGGCCGAACATCGCTTGACGCGTCGGCAGGCGGGCGGGCACGTCTGCGAGGCGGAAACGTGCGACCTCTTCGACGACATCGATCTCGCGGGTGACGTCGCGAGCACGCCAGGTGGGAACCGACACTTTCTCGGCTTTGACGCCGAACCCGAGCCGCCGCAAGATCGCGTGCTGCTCGTCCGGAGGTGTCTCGATGCCGAGCACGGCGTCGGTTCGCTCGGGGCGGAAGCGGACCACCGGGGGCTCCGGCAGACCGGCGTGGACGTCGGC
>DAINSN010000073.1:0-7104 GCA_036741295.1 Gaiellaceae bacterium | reverse complement strand
CGTTCGACACCGTCGAGCGTGCGCAGCTTCTCGCCGGCTTTGGCGCGTCTCACGACGATCCTGCCGCCTGCGAGCTTTGCGTAGTCGAAGGCGTGCAGCGGATTGCCGAGAGCGAGCATGACGTAGTTCGTGATATCGACCACGTTGGAAATCGGCCGCATTCCCGCGGCGAGCAGCCGAGCCCTCAGCCAGGCCGGCGACTGACCGATCGTCACGCCGCGGAAGAGCCGGCCGATGTACCGCGGACACGCTTCGAAGTCCTCGATCGTGACCTCGACGGGGTCGTCGGCTTCCCGCTGGGGATCGGTGCCTGGAGGCGGTGCGAGCTCCAACTCGTAGAGCGCAGCCACCTCGCGGGCGATCCCGTAGACGGCCAGCAGGTCCGGCCGGTTGTGGCTCGTCTCCAGCTCCAGCACCGTGTCCGTGAGCGGCAGCACGTCCGCGAGCAGCGTCCCCGGCTCGATCCCGTTTGGCAGGAGCATGATGCCGCTGTGATCCGTGCCGAGCTCAACCTCGTCCTCCGCGAGGATCATTCCGTCGCTGAGCTCGCCGCGGACTTTGCGCTGCTCTAGCTGCAAGCCGTTTGGCAGCACTGCGCCGGGCAGCGCGACGCCGACCGTTGCGCCCGCGCCGAAGTTCCACGCTCCGCAGACGATCTGGCGCGGGTTACCGTCGCCCACGTCCACCTGGCAGAGCTGCAGCCGGTCCGCGTTCGGGTGCTTCACGGCGTCGAGCACGCGCCCGACACGGAAGAGCCCGAGGTTGCCGTCGACGTCTGCGACGCCGACCGCCTCGATCCCATCGACCTCGCACGTCGACATGACAAGGCGGTCCGCGAGCTCGGCGATCGGCATCTCGATCGGGACGTACTCCCGTAGCCAGCTGACAGGGACCCTCACTTAGAACTGCCTCAGAACTCGCAGGTCGTTCTCCCAGAACATGCGGATGTCGGGAATGCCGTGGCGCTGCGCCGCGATGCGGTCGAGGCCGAGGCCCCACGCGAAACCGGACCACTCCTCGGGGTCGTAGCCCATCTTCTCGAACACAGCCGGGTCGACGGCGCCCGCGCCGCCCATCTCGAACCACCCCGTGTACTTGCAAAACGGACAGCCCTCGCCGGCACAGAGGAAGCACGTGACGTCGAACTCCACCGACGGCTCCGTGAACGGGAAGAAGCTCGTCCTCATCCGAACGTCGCGGTCCTCGCCGAACATGGCGCGGAAGAAGTGCATCAGCGTTCCCTTGAGATCGGCGAGCGTGATCCCTCGATCGACGGCGAGAGCTTCGACCTGATGGAAGCTCGGCGTGTTTTTCGGGCTTGGTGTGTCGCGCCGGTAGGTACGACCGAGCGTTGCGATGTAGATCGGCGGCTGACGCTCCTCCATCACGCGGATCTGCCCGGTCGACGTGTGTGTGCGCAGCAGTGTGTCGTCGTCGACGTAGAACGTGTCGCGATGGGAGCGCGAGGGATGCGTGAGCGGCTGGTTGAGCGCGTCGAAGTTGTGCCAGACCGTCTCGACCTCGCGGCTGTCGACGATCTCATACCCCAGCCCGAGGAAGATGTCCTCGACCTCCCGCCTGATCTGCGTCAGCGGATGCAGGCGCCCCCGCCGCAGCGGGGTGCCGGGAAGCGTCACGTCGAGCTGCTGGTCGAGCTGGGCGAGAGCGCCTCGCTCGAGCTCCGCCTCACGGGCTGCGAACGCTTCCTCGAGGCGCTCTCGCACGGCGTTCAGCGCCATGCCGGTCTCTCGATCGCGGACGTTGCGGAGGCCGACTTTGAGCTCGCTCTTGCGTCCGAGCCAGGCGGTTTGGGCCTCGGCCAGCTCGCCGGCCGTGGTCGCTTCCGCAAAACTCTTCAGAGCGGTGTTTGCGTACTCCTCCCAGTCCACAGGGCGAATCTAGCCTGTGAGCAGTTACGACGCGATAGCCGAGCTGTACGACCCCTGGAGCGCCAGCGTCGTGGAGGACGTCGGCTTCTACCTCGAGGAGGCGCGCCGCTCGAGCGGGCCGGTCGTCGAGCTCGGAGTGGGCACAGGGCGAATCGCCGTGCCGCTCGGCGCCGACGGGATCAGTGTGATCGGTGTCGACTCTTCGCGCGGCATGCTGGAGGTGTGCGCCCGCCGGGCGGCGCTTGCGGGCGTAGAGCTCGACCTGCGGGTCGGCGATCTACGGGACCCGCCGGTGAGCGAGCGCGTGCCACTCGTGATCTGTCCATTCCGCTCGCTGCTCCACATGCACACGGACGAGGACCGCCGCAGCGTGCTCGACAGCGTGCGACGCATCTTGCTGCCGGGCGGACACTTCGTGTTCGACGTCTTTGCGCCCGCCGCGAAGGACATCGCCGACACCCACGAGCGCTGGCTCGAGCGCGAGCCCGGGATCTTCGAGCGAGCATCCTGGAACGAGCAGGAGCGGACGCTCACGCTCACGGTCCGCGGCGACAGCGGCGAAACGACGATGGCGCTCGCCTGGCTCTCGCCCGACGAATGGCGCGCACTGCTGGAGCAGGCCGGCTTCGAGGTGGAAGCGTGCTACGGCTGGTTCGACCGCAGCCCGTACAAGGGCAGCGAGGACACGGTTTGGATCACCCGGCGCGCCGCCTGAGCTCGTAGAGCGCGATCGCGCCGGCCGCTGCGACGTTCAGGGATTCTGAGCCCGGCGCGAGCGGGATCGTCACGCGCTCCTCGCAGGTCGCGAGCACGTCCTCTGGGAGCCCTTCGCGTTCTGCTCCCAGGACGAACGTCGTCGGGCCGGACACGTCGAGCTCCGCGGGCCGGACACCTCCGCGCGCGACGAGCGCCACGCGGCGCCCCGACGCTTCGTCGAACCTCACCAGCGGCACGCGGAAGAGCGCCCCCATCGAAGCGCGCAACGCTTTGGGGCCCGTCGGATCTGCGGAGCCGTCCGAGAGAGCGACGAAGGCCGGCCCCAGCGCATCGGCCGACCGGATGAGCGTGCCGACATTGCCCGGATCCCCGACGTGCCAGAGCGCCAGGCCGATGTCCGGCAGCAGAGCCGGCCGTGGGAGATCCTCGCGCCGGAAGACGCCGAGCACGCGTGACGGATGTCCCAGCGCCGACACCTCAGCCAGCAAGGCGGGCTCCACGTTCTCGCCGGCGACCAGCAGTTCCACCGGCTCGATCCCGGCGTCGAGCGCGGCCTCGACAAGATCCTCACCCTCGGCGACGAAGAGCCCGAGCTTGTCGCGCCAACTGCGGTCCTGCAGCTTCCGGACAAGCTTGAGCTTCTCGTTCTCGCGAGAGGTGATCAGGCGGCTTCGGAGCCGAGCGCCGACTTGGCCTTCTCGGCAATCGCGCCGAAGGCCTGCGGATCGCTGACGGCGAGATCGGCGAGCACCTTGCGGTCGAGCTCGATCTCCGCCTTCTTCAAGCCGGCGACGAACTGGTTGTACGAGAGCCCGTTCGCGCGGGCTGCCGCATTGATCCGCATGATCCAGAGGCGGCGAAACGTCCGCTTCTTGTTCTTGCGGTCGCGGTACGCGTAGGTGAGCGAGTGGTCGACTTGCTCCTTCGCGTATTTGTACGAGGACTTCTTCAGCCCCCAGTAGCCCTTGGCCTGGTCGAGAACCTTGCGCCGCTTCTTGCGGGAGGCGACGGAACGCTTGACGCGTGGCATCTAACCCCTCCTCGCCCGTTTGCCGAGCATCTGCTTCAGGGCGCTCACGTTGGCCTCCGCCACCGGCTGGTCCTTGCTGAAGCGCCGCTTCCGTTTCGAGGTCTTCTTCGTCAGGTTGTGGCTCTTCATCGCCTGGCGGCGCAGCAGCTTGCCGCTGCCGGTGACCTTAAACCGCTTCTTCGCGCTGCTCGATGTTTTCGTCTTGGGCATCTCTTTTGACTCCTGCACTCTTTGTTGGCGCCAGCACCATGGTCATGTTCCTGCCGTCGAGCAAAGGCTGCGATTCCACCATCCCGATCTCCTGGACGTCCTCTGCGAGCCGCATCAGCAGATCGCGGCCGCGCTCGGGATGGGTGGTCTCGCGGCCTCTGAACATGATCGTCACCTTTACCTTGGCGCGCTGGTTCAGAAAACGCTCGACATGGCCTTTTTTCGTGTTGTAGTCGTGAACCCCGATCTTCGGCCTGAGCTTGATCTCCTTGACGTTGATCTGCGTCTGGTGCTTGCGGGCGAGCTTGGCCTTCTGCTCCAGCTCGTACCGGTACTTCCCGTAGTCCATCACCCGAGCCACCGGCGGATCGGCCTGGGAGGCAACCTCCACGAGGTCGAGCCCTTTGTCGAAGGCGTACTGCATTGCTTCCTTCGTGGGCTTGATCCCGAGCTGCGAGCCGTCGTCGTCGATCAACCTGACCTGCGAGGCGCGGATGTAGTCGTTGATCCGTGCCTGCGGAGCGGGCCTCGAAGGCGGTTCAACCGTGCGCCTCGGCCTCAAAGGGCTATCACCAAACTAGATTCGATCCTTTCTCTTGAATTTACGCCCGAGCCAGGCTGAACCCTGGCACGGGATTGCAAAAAATGAAGCCGCTGCACGCAGCGGCCCAAAATCCTCGTCCTTGCGACTCGGTTGAACCACGCTGAGCTCAAGCTCGCGAGGTGAGGAACGTGGGCGCTCCTGCTTGCAGGCTTACAGGGTAGCAACCTCTGAGATTTCCGCACGGAGGCCCTCCAGGCTGAGGGTCGACTGCTCCCCGCCCCGCTTCCGCACCGCCAGCGACTCGTCGGATTCCTTATCCCCGTAGACGATCACGTAGGGGATCTTCTCGACCTCGGCGTCCCGGATGCGCTTGCCGACAGTCTCGTCCCGCTCGTCGACCTCGACCCGGTAGTCCCCCAAGCCCTTCTCCTTCAGCTCGCCGGCCGCCTCGCGGTGGTCCTCGCCCACCGGGATGATCCGGATCTGCACCGGTGCGAGCCAGAAGGGGAACGCCCCGGCGTAGTGCTCGATCAGGACCCCGGTGAAGCGCTCGAGGGACCCGAGCAGCGCACGGTGGATCACGACCGGGTCATGCTCTGCGTTGTCGGCCCCGGAATAGGTCAGCCCGAATCGCGTCGGCATCTGGTAATCGAGCTGGATCGTTCCCATCTGCCACGAGCGCCCGAGTGAGTCCGTCATGTGCAGGTCGATCTTCGGGCCGTAGAAGGTTCCCTCGCCGGGACTGATGACGTAGTCCATCTCGTGCCTTTTTAGCGCGGCCTCGAGAGCCGCCTCTGCACGGTCCCATTGCTCGTCGGTGCCGAGACGCTTCTCCGGCCGCGTCGAGAGCTCGGCGCGCGCGGTCAGTCCGAACAGGTCGTAGAGGTACCGGGCGTACTCGACCATCCCGTCGATCTCCTCCTGGATCTGGTCTTCCGTGACGAACACGTGGGCGTCGTCCTGAGTGATGTGCTTAACGCGCAGCAGGCCGTGCAGCGTCCCGCCGCGCTCGTCCCTGTGCAGCGTGGACGACTCCGCGTAGCGGAGCGGCAGCTCGCGGTAGCTCCGCCGGCGGCTGCCGAAGAGGAGCATGTGGCCCGGGCAGTTCATCGGTTTCAAGGCCAGCGCCTTCTCGTCCTCGCGGCCTTTCACGAAGAACATGTTCTCCTCGTAGTTCTCGTAGTGCCCCGAGGTGATGTACGTCTCGATGTCGTACAGGAGCGGGGTCTTCACCTCGACATAGCCGCGCTTCGCGTTCTCACGGCGGCGCAGGTCCTCCAGCTCGTTCCAGATCACCATCCCCTTCGGGTGCCAGAACGGCGAGCCGGGCGAGTTCTCTGCCAGGTGGAAGAGGTCGAGCTGCGTGCCGAGCTTGCGGTGGTCGCGCCGGCGCGCCTCTTCCAGCCGCTCGAGGTAGGCGTCGAGATCTGCCTGTGAGTAGAACGCCGTCCCGTAGATGCGCGTCAGCTGTTTGTTCTTCTCGTCGCCGCGCCAGTACGCGCCCGCCAGGCCGGTGAGCTTGACGGCTTTGATCGGCTTCGAGTTCTGCAGGTGCGGCCCGCGGCACAGATCCGTGAACTCACCCTGCGTGTAGAAGGAGATCGGGCCCTCCGCCGTTCCGACGAGCTCCACCTTGTACGGCTCGCCCTCCGCCTCGAAGCGCTTGCGCGCCTCGGCGGCAGAGACTTCCTCCCTGCTCCACTCGCGACCTTCCTCGAGCTCGCGCCGGATCTCTTCCTCGATCCGCGGCAGATCCTCCTCGCTGATCGCCTCCGGGAACTCGAAGTCGTAGTAGAAGCCGTTCTCGATCGGCGGGCCGATCGCGATCTTCACTCCCGGATAGAGACGGCGCACGGCTTCGGCGAGCAAGTGCGCGGACGAGTGGCGAAGGACCGAGAGCGCATCCGGATCGTCCTTGTCGCGTGTCGTCAGGATCTGGATCGGCCGGCCGTCCTCGAGCGGCAGGCGCAGATCTTGCACTCGGCCGTTCGCACGGACGAGGACGGCCTCGTCGGCGAGCTTCGGCCCGATCGCCCGCGCGGCGTCGAGCCCCGTCGCGCCTTCGGGAAGTTCGAGTTCCGAGCTATCGGGTAGAACGACCTTCATGACAGAACAGGATAAGGAACACCCGCGCGAGGACGACCGAAACGACGAAATCGACGAGTCACCGGTACCGGATCCGACCGACAAGGACCAGCCCACCGACGACGATCCGGGGGCCGACTAGGCACTCGCACACCACCCGCGCGAGAATTGTCAAGTCTCTTCGACCGCATTTCGCAATTTCGCCGGCGCCTTGAGCCAGTAGCTCTCTCGCAGCCATTCCAGCGCACTTTCGAGCGTTTCCTCGTCGGAGACCTCCGCAGTGACCCAGCCGTAGCGGCCCACGTACCGCGCAACGCCGACATGTGGGAAATGCAGCGCAATTTCCCTTTCTTCAGGGGTGAGCTTCACCGTGAGCGTTACCGAAACTTCTCCGTCCGACATTGCTGCAAACATCTTGTTGTCGCCAACCTTGAAAACCGGATGTCCCCAAGGCGAGTCCTCATATGTCTCCGGAAACGACAATGCGAGATCGCGGATACGTTGTCCGTACGACACGTGTTGTATTTTCATCGTTTCGTAGGGAATCGTGCGGGGTACGCAACGCGCGATTCAAACTGCTAGGAGGAGAGATGCCTCAAAACATACGAGACGTCATGACCTCCAATCCG
>DAINSN010000072.1:0-10903 GCA_036741295.1 Gaiellaceae bacterium | reverse complement strand
GTTCTCTTCGATCTCGACGGCACCGTGATCGACTCGGGCGCGATCATCCTCGCGTCGATGCGGCACGCCGCCAAGGAGGTCCTCGGCGCTGAGTTTCCCGACGAAGAGCTGATGGCGGCGGTCGGAGGACCCGGGTTGGAGGAGCAGATGCACGCCCTCGCCCCCGACAAGGTCGCCGAGCTCGTCGATGTCTATCGCGCGCACAACGAGCCGCTCCACGACGAGCTCGTCTGCTGTGCGGGGATGGACGACGTGCTCGTCCGGCTGAAGGACGAAGGCCGCCGGCTCGGGATCGTGACGGCGAAGCGGCGTCAGACCGTCGACCTTGCGTTCGCGCGCATTCCGATCGCGCATCTGTTCGAGACGGTCGTGGGCGGCGACGAGACGGCACGGCACAAGCCCGATCCGGAGCCGCTGCTGCTCGCACTCGACCGGATGGGCGCCCGCGCAGACGAGGCCGCTTACGTCGGTGATGCGCCGTTCGACGTCAAGGCGGCAAAGGCCGCCGGTCTGTTCTCGATCGGCGTCACGTGGGGCGGCATCCACGCCCGTGAACGGCTCGAGGCCGAGGAGCCGGATGCGCTCGTCGACACGCCGGAGGAACTGCTTGGCGTCCTCTAAGACGGATAAGCGCGCGGCCGAGCTGCGCGACGTGCTCACGTACCACCTCTACCGCTACCACGTCCTCGACGATCCCGAGGTCTCGGACGCGGAGTACGACACGCTCTACGACGAGCTAGTCCGGCTGGAAGAGGCGAACCCTGCGCTCGTCACACCCGATTCGCCGACGCAGCGTGTGGGCGCGCCGCCGTCGGAGAAGTTCCAGAAGGTCGAGCACCCGTCCCCGATGGGCTCGCTCGAGAAGGTCACGACGGACGAGGCAGTCGAGAAGTGGCACCAGGACGTGGTCAAGCGGCTCGGCACGAGTGAGGTTGCGTACGTGACGGAGCCGAAGATCGACGGGCTCTCGATCAACCTCCTCTACGAGGACGGAGTCTTCGTTCGCGGCGCGACGCGGGGCGACGGCCGGCTGGGGGAGGATGTGACGCCGAACGTGCGCACGATCAAGGCGATCTCGATGCGCATGCAGCTCGCCGAGGACGAGACGCCGCCGCCGCTGCTCGAAGTGCGCGGCGAGGTCTACCTCCCGCTCAGCGGCTTCAACGAGCTGAACGAGCGTCTCGTCGCCGAGGGGAAGAAGCCGACGCCGAACCCGCGCAATGCGGCGGCGGGCTCGCTGCGCCTCAAGGACTCCACGATCACCGCCGAGCGTCCCCTGTCGATCTGGGTTCACGGCCTCGGCCGGCGCGAGGGCCTCCCTGCGAACGGTCACTGGGAGTCGCTGGAGTGGCTGCGCGCGCATGGATTCCGCACGAACCCGTACGCAGAGCGGCACGAGACGGTCGAGTCTGTTGCCGCGGCCTGCCGTGACTGGGAGAAGCGGCGCATCGAGCTCGACTACGAGATCGACGGGATCGTGATCAAGGTCGACTCATTCGACCAGCAGCGCCGGCTCGGCGCATTGCACGACCGGCCGCGCTGGGCGCGCGCATTCAAGTGGGCGCCGATGACTGCGGAGACGAAGCTGAACAAGATCCACATCCGCGTCGGCCGGACGGGTGCGCTGAACCCGTGGGGGCAACTCGAGCCCGTCGAGGTCGGCGGGGTCACGGTGTCGCAGGCGACGCTGCACAACGAGGAAGACATCAACCGCAAGGACATCCGCGAGGGCGACAACGTCATCGTTCAGCGTGCGGGCGACGTGATCCCTCAGGTCGTGGGGCCGGTGCTGCCCCATGCGAAGGGAACGAAGCCGTTCAAGATGCCGAAGCAGTGCCCGCTCTGCGGCGTGGACATCGTCAAGCCCGAGGGCGAGGCGATGCACCGTTGCCCGAACCGCAACTGTCCTTCACGCGGGATCGAGTCGCTGATCAACTGGGTGCAGGCGGCAGCGGACATCGAGGGTGTCGGCGAGCAATCGGTGCGCCGTCTGTGGGATCTCGGGCTCGTGCGTTCGCTCCCGGAGCTGTACAGGCTGACGAAGGAACAGCTACTGGAGGTCGAGGGCTACGGCGAGATCTCCGCGACGAGTGCGATCGAGTCGATCGAGGCGTCGAAGCAAGTGCCTTTCCACCGCGTCTTGTTCGGGCTCAACATCCCGGACGTCGGCTGGGTGACCGCCCAGAATCTCGCGCGGCACTTCGAAAGCGTCGACCGGCTCCTGGCTGCTGCGCAGGAGGACATCCTCGAGGTGGAAGGCATCGGCCCCGAACGGGCGGAGGCGATCGCCGAATGGTTTGCGGACGAGGCGAACCGCGCGCTCGTCGAGGAGCTGCGTTCGCTCGGCTTGCGCTTCGAGATCGGCGACGAGCTCAAGCCGGTCGAAGGTCCGCTGACCGGCAACACGTACGTGATCACCGGCACGCTCGAAGGCTTCTCCCGCGACGAAGCGGCGGCGGCGCTGGAGGCGAAAGGCGCGAAGGTCGTGAACTCCGTCTCCGGTAAGACGACGGGGCTGATCGTCGGCGAGGAGCCCGGCAACTCGAAGCTGACGAAGGCGCGCAAGGTCGAAGTCCCGCTCCTGTCCGAAGCCGACCTGGTCGACCTCCTGCGCAGCTAGGAGCCGGCCAGGATCTGCGCAAAACGGTCTTGGGCGCGGCGGGCCCACCAGTACGACAGGGGATGGCCGTTCTGCACCACTGCGAACACGTAGCGGTCGCTGACGTAGCCGGACAGCGACGACGCATCGTTTGTCGTGCCTGTCTTCGCCAGCACACGACCACGTGCCGGCGGTTTCCTCAGACGGTGTTGCAGCGTCCCGTTTACGCCTGCCACCGGCAGAGCCGCCAGTAGAGCCGGCCGCACGACCGGGTCCGCCCACGCGATCTCCAACAGGCTTCCGAGCGCATTGGCCGTCAGCCGGTCGAGCCGCGACAGGCCCGAGCCGTCGACGACGCGCACTCCGGTCATCGGCACTCCGGCCCCGGCGAGCGTTTTCATGACCACGGACGCTCCCGCGGCGCTCGTGCCGCGGTCGACCTCGGCGAGCCCGAGCTGCTTCAGCAGCATCTCTGCGGTGAAGTTGTCGCTCTCCCGGTCCATGAAGCGCACCATCGCCGCGAGCGTCGGCGAGGTGACACTGGCGAGTAGCTCCGACCAGTCGGCGACCGGACCCGTCCGGACGGGCCCGTCGACGGCGATGCCCGCCTTCCGCAGCGCGTCGCGGAACGCCGTCGCAGCTGCGAGCGCCGGCGTGCGAGTGACGACGCGTCCTACGCGAGCGCGGTCGACGACGAGGGCCGAAAGAGGCGGAGACTCGTCGATGAAGAAGCTCGGCTTCCAGCCGGCGACGATGCGCCGCGTGTCGTACGCGCTCTCGTCGCCGGTCACTCCGCCGGTCACGCTCCGAATCCCCAGGTCCTTCACCTGTGCGGCGAGCACGCCGAGGTCGGCGCGGGACAGTGTCGGATCGCCGTTGCCCTTCAGGGCCAGGGTGCCGGTCCACTGCGTTCCATCCTGCTCGCCCTCGCCGAGCACGTCGGTCTCGATGCGGAACGCCGGCCCGAGCCGCGCGAGCGCCGCGTAGGTCAGCGGCAGCTTCTCGTTCGACGCCGGCGCCAGCGGCCGGTTGCCGTTCTGCTGGAAGAGGACGGTGCCGGACGCGAGATCGAGGGCGACGGCCGCCGACCGCGCGGGGGCGACATGGGGGACGCGGAGGGCACGGGCGAGCCGGATCTGCAACTGCGAGTCCTGCGTCGGCCCCGCGGGGGTCGCCGACGGGGCCGCGAGGGCGACCAGCGCAAAAAGGGCTGCGAGAAGACGGCGGCTCACGCGGAATCCATTTTTCGACCCTGATCGGATCGAGTCAAGAAAGATGGGCCTTTGCAGGGCGGAAGATAGTCCGGGCGGCCCATGTGCGGGGAGGGCCCCAGACTCGATACTTGACCGAAGCTCGAAAACCGAAGTCCACGCCTCATGATCCACGACGAGATCCGCACACTGCTCGACGCTCCGCCGGCCGGCGAGGATGCGCCGACCATCGACGCCATCGAGCACACGCTCACAGCCGGGTATGCGAGAGCGCTAGCGCTCGAGGCCGAGCGCTGGCGGATCGAGCGCAAGATCGCGCAGGTCGCGGCGAAGCTCGGGGGCAAGTCTCAAGAGATCGACCCCTCCGAGCTCGCCCAGCTCGGGCAGCGGCTGTCGGTGGCCGACGGCGACCTCAGCAAACTTCGCGGGCTTCTTTCCTCGCTCCGCAGCCGCGCGGACGAGGTCCGGACAACCGCCTGACTAGAACTAGACGATTCCGCTTCTGACCGCGTAAACCGCGGCCTGGATCCGGTTGTCGATCTGCAGCTTCATGAGGATGTTCGAGATGTGGTTCTTGACCGTCTTCGGACTGATGTGGAGCTCGCCCGCGATCATCGCGTTGTCCTTGCCGTTCGCGATCAGCTTCAGCACCTCGATCTCCCGCTCCGAGAGCTCGGCGCGGATCGTGCTCTCGATCTCCGGCTGAGTGCTGGAGGCTCGCACGCGCTGCAAGACCTTCGAGGCGATCGTCGGCGAGATCAGAGACTCTCCCTGCGAAGCGGCCTTGATGCCTGCGATCAGCTCCTGAATCGACGAGTCCTTCAGCAGATAGCCGCACGCGCCCGCCAGGATGGCGTCGATCACATCGTTGTCCTGGTCGGAGATCGTCAGCATCACGACGCGCGTGAGCGGCGCGATCGTCGAGATGTGCCGCGTCGCTTCCACGCCGCCCATGCCGGGCATGTTCAGATCCATCACGACGACGTCGGGCGCCACCTCGCGGACGATGTTCAGGGCCTCTTGACCCGCGGAGGCCTCCCCGACGACGTGGACGCCCTCGTCTTCCAGGAGGTTGCGAAGCCCACTCCTGAAGAGATCGTGGTCATCGACGATCAGGACGCGGACCTGGGCCAGCGCCTGCTCGTCCACCTGTAGGGGCTGACTCATACTGGGCGTTCCTTCCCCCGGGCCGCGAACGAACGAACGACAGTTTAGTGGAGGGTGATGGTGACCGTGCGCCGGCCCCAGGCAAGGGCTTCGGCCAGGGTCGGGAACCATAAGTCGATGGTCATGCCCTGCACCGCGCTGCCCGTGTCGGCCGCGACGCCTTCGCCGTAACCCGGGATGGACATCCGTGTGCCGAGGGGGATCACGCTTGGATCGACGGCGACGATCCCGGGACCAACCGGAAGTCCAGTCGCGGTCCGCCCCGGCAGCGAATAGCCGGTTGCGGACACGGTCAGGGTCCGCGTGCCGTCCGTGACCGAAGGGGCGGTCCCGCCGGCAGGGGACGAGGCGGTCTGCGACTGCACCGTCTGCGCCTTCGCCACGACTTGCCGGGCCTGATGATCGAGGGCGCTGATCTGACGGGCATTCAGGCGCTGCTGCCGAGCGAGCACCTTCAGATAGGCGACCCTGTGGGTCCGCGCACTCTCGAGCACTGAAGCGGTCCGCTCGGCCCGGGCCTCGAGGGCCTGGACCTCGCGGATCCGAGCGGCGAGCTCGAGTACGAGGCCCTGCAGCTTTGCCCGTCCGCCTCGGGCGTCCGCCGCCGCCTGGGCGCCCTGGCGGGCGCTCCGCTCGAGCTCGTCGAGCCGGGTGACCGCGTCGTCGAGCGACGTGGCGCCGAGGAGGACGGCGATCGCATCCGGCTCTCCCTCCTCGTAGAGGGCCCTCAGGCGGTCACCGAGGAGGCGCTGGGACGCCTTGAGATTGCCTGCGACGATGTCGACTTCCTGCTTGACCCGCTCCCGCTCGAGCTTGAGGGCCTGGGCTCGGCTGCGGAGCCCTGCCAGCTCGCTCCGGGCCCTCACGAGGCGCGAATCGAGGGCATAGAGGCTCAGGAGAGCGGTCTGCGAGCGTGAGGCAAGCCCAGCCTGCCGCTGGCGGAGCGACCCAGCCCCTCTTTTCGGGCCCGCGCCTTCAGCTCCCGGGAGAAAGACACCGAGGAGAAGCGCGGCTCCGAGCGCCAGCCCGAGCGCGAGGCGGCTCTCCCTACGCCAACGCAAGGCTCGTGACCCTAGCAAGCATCGGACTTTGTGCGGTCTTCACACATGGGAGAAATCGTCACTTTTAGCCTCGGAAAGGCGTTGCAGACATCCGAATACGTTGCTAGGGTGCGCCACTTGTGACGTACCGGCCCCCTCCGGTGCGCTCGTCGACCAGGATCTTCCGCGTGCTGGCAGTTTGCGGCAGGAAACGACAGGCGCAGGCGTTCTTCCTCTCCATAGCGGCGCTGTGTGCAGCCGCTTCGGCCAATGCGGCGCCCGCGACCGTCGGGACGAAGCAGGCGCAGGCGCAACAGGTCCTCGCGCAGATCCAGAAGATCGACGACAGTCTCGGGGCGGCGGTCGAGTCATACAATCTCGCCAACGTGCAGTTGAAAAAGATCGAGAGCGACCAGCGCGAGAACCGCCTGCAGCTGAAGCTCACGCGCGCCAACCTGAAGGTCGCGCAGGACTCGCTCGCGGCGCGGCTCGTGACCGCCTACACGTCGACCCAGGACAACACGACCCTGTCGGTGCTGCTCGGCGCTACGAGCCTCGACGATCTGCTGAACAGGATCGAGGCCGTCGACTCGACCTCGCAGCAGGACGCGAGCATCGTCCAGCAGGTGACGTCCTTTAAGGCGTCGATCCAGCGTCACCGGGTCGCGTTGCGCACGGCCCACTCGCAGCAGCAGACCATCGTGGCGCAGAAGTCCGCGCAGAAACAGCGGATCGAGTCGCAGCTGGCATCGCGCCGGCAACTGCTGTCGTCGATCAAGGGCGAGATTGCCCGGATCAGGGCCGCGGAGGTCGCGCAGCAGCGCCAGCTCGCTGCGGCCGCACGGTCTCGCCTTTCCGGAGGGGTACCCGTGCCCGACGGGATCGGCATCTCGGCCTCGACGCCGGAGGGCTCGACCGTTGCACCCCCGAACGTCCACGGCGGCGTCGTCGGGATCGCGATGCGTTACCTCGGTGTGCCCTACGTCTGGGGCGGATCCACACCGCGCGGCTTTGACTGCTCCGGGTTCGTGGCGTATGTCTTCGCGCAGATCGGCGTCTCGCTGCCGCACAGCTCGTACGCGATGTTCGGGATGGGCACGCCCGTCTCGATCAGCGAGCTGCAGCCGGGCGATCTCGTGTTCTTCACCGGTGCGAGCCACATGGGGATCTACATCGGCGGCGGCCAGTTCATCCACGCGCCGCACACCGGCGACGTGGTGAAGATCTCCTCGCTCAGCGGCTACTACTCGTCGAACTTTGCCGGCGGCCGGCGCGTCTAACTAGCGCGCGACCCGCCGCAGCGACAGCCACAGCACCGCGGCGACCGCCAGCGGCAGCACCCACCATGCAGGCACCGACGTTGTCGCGAGCAGTGCCGTAAGCCCGAACGCGATGACGATGCCGACCGCGACACGCCAGTCGTCGCCGACCAGGAAGTCCCACCAGAACTTCGCGAACCGCCTCATGCGATCGCGAGCTTCCGGCGGCGTAGCGCGGTGACGAAGCCGAGTGAGATCAACAAGACGAAGGCGAGCACGCCGGGTAGCGACGCGTCGCCGCCCGGCCAGTCGACACCTGCTCCCTCGGCGCCCCAGAAGATCCCGAACGTCGTCAGCATCACGCCGACCGCAAACGCAAGCGTGTTCTCGGGGACGCGGCTGAGCGGCTCGCGCACGACCAGCCCTGTCGCGATGACGAGGACGACCGCTGCGCCGGCGCCGAGGGCGGCCAGCGGAATGCTCCCCTGCGTGCTTCCGAACGTCAGCACGATGAAGGCAACCTCGAGGCCTTCGAGGAGCACACCCTTGAACGAGATCGTGAACGCGTACCAGTCGAGCCCGGCACGTTCGACATGTGGGGCACTTGCGGCTTCAGCTCGCTCGCGCGCGAACACCGCGCTCTCGTCGCGGATCGCCCGCCAGCCGCTGGCGCGCAGAATCGCCTTGCGTAGCCACTGCAGTCCGAAGACGAGCAACAGCCCTCCGACGACGAGCCGCAGCACCTCGATCGGGATGACGGTGAGCGCGGGCCCAAGTGCCGCGACGATGGCGGCGAGGGCGACCGTCGCAGCGCCCGCACCGACCAGCGCCGGCCGCCAGCCGCGGGTGAGGCCCATGGCGAGCACGATCGTGAGCGCCTCGACCGTCTCGACCGCGCTCGCAAGGAACGCGGACAGAATCAGGAAGACGTCGGTCAGGAGTAGAGCGCCTCGATCTCGGCGGCGAAGTGCTCCTGGCACACACGCCGCTTGAGCTTCATCGTCGGCGTCACTTCTCCGGCCTCGAGGGTGAAGTCGCGGGGCAGGATCGTGAACCGCTTGATCTGCTCGTAGCGCGAGAGATCGCGATTGACCTCGTCGACGGCACGTTGCACCGCCGGCTCCGCGCCCTCCGGGTCGACATCCTCCGAGAGCGTGATCAGCGCTGCGATGTAAGGCCGGCGGTCGCCGAGGACGAGTGCCTGCGAGATCACGGCATGCGTCTTGAGCGCGTTCTCGAGGTTCTGCGGCGCGACGTTCTTCCCGCCTGCGGTGACAAGGATGTCCTTCAGCCGGTCGGTGATCGTGAGGAAGCCGTCCTCATCGAGGTGGCCGACGTCGCCCGAGCGCAGCCAGCCGTCCTCCGACAGGATCTCGCGGGTCGCCTCCTCTTCCTTGAAGTACCCGCCGAAGACGGTGTCGCTCTTGATCAGCACCTCGCCGTCGTCCGCCACACGCAGCTCGACGCCGGGTAGCGCAGGCCCGACGCTGCCGAAGCGGTAACGCGTCGGCCGGTTGATCGTCGCGCCGGTCGTGCACTCGGTCAGGCCGTAGCCCTCGAGGATGAGGACGTCGAGCGCGGCGAAGAACTCGATGATGTCCTTCGCCAGCGGCGCGCCGCCGGAAACGCCGATCCGGAGGTTGCCGCCCAGACGCGACTTCACCTTGGAGTACACGAGCCGGTCGGCGAGCTTGTGCTGCAGGGCCAGCGTGCCCGGCACGGAGCGCCCCGCTTCGCGCAGCTTGCTGACCCTGGTGCCGACCCGTAGCGCCCAGTCGATCAGCCGCCGCTTCGCGCCGGTGGCCTCGTCGAACTTGGCAGTGACGGCGGTATGCACCTTCTCGTACACGCGAGGCACGCTCGGGAAGACGGTCGGTCGCACCGCGGGAAGCGCGTCACCGACCGCGTACGGATCGGGACAGAACGCGATCGTGTACCCGATGTGCGCGCCGAGAAGCGTCAGGCAACGGCCGAAGTTGTGTGCGAGCGGGAGGTACAGCAGCATCACATCGTCGCTGACGGTGAAGTCCTGCACTTGCGCGACCTCGTCGACCATCGCGTAGTAGTTGCGGTGCAGGATCATGCAGGCCTTCGGCGGACCGGTTGTGCCCGAGGTGTAGATGAAGGTGAAGAGGTCGTTCTCGTCGACTGCGGCGGCAGCCTCTTCGACCGCCCGGGGGTGTTCGGCGGCGTGCGCGCGGCCCCGCTCCCGCAGTGCGGGGAGGTCGGCAAACGTCAGCACGTGCTCGAGCTCCAGCCCGTCGAGCTTCGCTCGCTGCTCATCGTTTTCGCAAAGGACGCCGACGGCCTCGGAGTGCTCGGCGACGTACTGCGCGTCCTTCGGCGAGTTGTTCATGTAGATCGGGGCGCCGACGGCGCCGATCAGCCCGAGCGCGAAGTCGAACAGCACCCACTCGAGCCGGGTCGAGGCGAGGATCGCGAACGCGTCCCCTTTCCGCACCCCGAGGGCGAGCAGGCCGTGGGCGATCTCGTCGACCGCCTGGGCCGCCTCCGTCCAGGACACGGGCCGCCAGGAATCGCCCTCCTGGACGAGGTAGGCAGGGCCGTCGAGGCCCCGGGCCACGGCGTCCTGCCACAGGCGGGCGATCGTCCGCGTTCCCGTCGCCCTGGTCGTCGTTGCCACGCCCCCATCGTAATTTGAAGGGAACCCCTCTCCGAGGGAGAAACTGCCGGGTCCCTCTACAATTCCAAGGCGGCCATGCGCACTATCTGGAACGGATCCATCTCCTTCGGCCTCGTCAACATCCCCGTTGGCCTGGCCCTGGCGACCACGGCGAAGGCGAAGCAGTCGGACGTCAGCTTCCGCACGCTCCACCGGGAGTGCAAGACCCCGATCCGGCAGAAGCGCTGGTGCCCGACCCACGAGCGCGAGGTCGGGCCGGACGAGATCGTCAAGGGCTGGGAGGTCGCCAAGGGCGAGTTCGTGGTCGTCGAGGACGCGGACCTCGAGGCGATCGCGCTGCACGACGAGTCACGCTCCATCGAGATCACGCGCTTCGTCCCGCTCGACGAGGTCGATCCGGTCTACCTCGACCGCACGTACTACCTCGCGCCTGCCCAGGCGCCCGCGCAGCGCCGGCCCTACGTACTGCTGCTCGAGGCGATGAAGCAGGCGGAGATGGGAGGGATCGGCCGTTTCGTTCTGCGCGGCGCGGAGCACTTCGCGCTCATCCGCCCGAAGGGCGACGCGCTCGTGCTCGAGACCCTCTTCCTCGCGGAGGACGTGCGTTCGCAGGCGGAGATCGAGGAGGCCGTCGCCGGCACCGAGGTGAAAAAGGCCGAGCTCGATCTCGCCCAGCAGGTTATGCAGAGCCTCGTCGGCGACTTCGACCCGTCCGAGCTCGTGAGCCAGTACCGCAGCGATCTGCGTCAGGTGCTCGAGGCGAAGCTGGACGGCCAGGAGATCGCGAAGCCGGAGCCCGTGCCTGACGCACCGGTCGTCGACCTGATGGAAGCGCTGAAGCGCAGCGTCGCCGAGGCGAAGGGCCGCAGGACGGGCACCGCGCCGAAGAAGAAGGCGGCTGCCAAGAACGGCGCTTCAAAGCGCGCGCCCGCGCGCAAGTCGGCCTAGAGAAAAGGGGTTGCGGGGGAACTCGGTTCCCCCGC
>DAINSN010000071.1:0-11165 GCA_036741295.1 Gaiellaceae bacterium | reverse complement strand
CAGACCCCAAGACTTGGCTTCCGGAGGCAGCGGGACTCCGGGGCATGTCCCAAAAGGACGACGGCTCCCCCTTTTCTTGGGCGCCGTCATCGAGTGCGCTGGAGAGGACTTGAACCTCCACGGCCTTTTAAGGCCACTAGGCCCTCAACCTAGCGCGTCTACCAATTCCGCCACCAGCGCTTGAGGGACCGGCAGTGTAGCGGGAGACCGGCGAATCCTTGAGCCAGGATCGAGTGGTAACTCTGTCTAGGCTTCCGCCTGTGCATGAGACTCTTCGCCGCAGGGACGGGCTTTGCCCGGCCCTGCTCACCAAGGCCCGGATCGAGGGTCGCGGCGCAAAGTCATCATGCGAGCGAAGCGAGCAGACTTTGGGCCGTTAAGCGTGCGAGACCTTTGTGCAGCTGCGGTCGATGCGGCGACCGGGGCTGGGGCCGAGTACGCCGACGCACGTGTCGTGATGAAGCGGAACCAGTTCGTCGCGACGAAGAGCGGGCGCGTCGAGCGTCTCTCGGATTCCGAGAGTGAGGGCATCGGCGTGCGGGTGCTGCTCAACGGCGCTTGGGGCTTCGCGTGCGACCGGCGGCTCTCCACAGACGGCGCGCGAGACGCAGCCCTGCGAGCCTGCACCTTCGCGAGTGCCGCACCGGGCAAGCACTCGCGTCAGCTCGCTCCCGTTGCTCCGGCGAGTGGGACGCACCGCACGTCGGTCGAACGAGACCCGTTCGAAGTCCCGCTCGCGGAGAAGGTGGCGCAGTGCCTCGAAGCGGACCAGGCAATGGCCGGCCCGGACATCCTCGTCCGCCAGGCGATGGTGCGCGCGCAGCGCGAGCACAAGCTCCTGCTCACCTCGGAAGGGACGGAGGTCGAGCAAGAGCTGATCGAGTGCGGCGCCGGCATCGAGTGCGCGGCCGCACGCAACGGCGTCTTTCAGATGCGGAGCTATCCGAGCGCGCACGTCGGTTCGAGCTGCCAGACCGGCTGGGAGTACGTCGAAGGGCTCGACCTCACCGGTGAGGCGCCCCGCGTCGCCGAGCAGGCGGCCGCTCTCCTGCGCGCCGACGAGTGCCCGAGCGGCGTGATGACGGTCGTGCTGGACGGGGACCAGGTTGCGTTGCAGGTCCACGAGTCGGTCGGTCATCCCACCGAGCTCGACCGCGTGTACGGCACTGAGGCCTCGTACGCCGGCACGAGCTTCCTCAAGCCGGGCGACCTCGGGTCCATGCGCTACGGGTCCGAGCTGATGAACATCACCGCGGACCCGACGACGCCGGGCGGGCTCGGCAGCTTCGCTTTCGACGACGAAGGCGTCCCGGCCGAACGCACGCCGGTCGTGGAAGCCGGCCTGCTCACGGGCTTCCTCACCTCACGCGAGACCGCAGCGCGCATCGGCGCCGGCAACGGCGGCTCGATGCGCGCGGACGGATGGAACCGCATGCCGCTCGTGCGCATGACGAACCTTCACCTGGAGCCGGGCGAGGGAACGCTCGAGGACCTGCTCGCGGACGTCGACGAGGGTGTGTACATGGAGACGAACCGGAGCTGGTCGATCGACGACAAGCGGCTCAACTTCCAGTTCGGCACGCAGATCGCCTGGGAGATCAAAGACGGCAAGCTCGGGCGCATGTTGCGCGACGCGACGTACACCGGAATCACGCCGGAGTTCTGGGGCTCGCTCGACGCGGTCGCGGGACGCGACTCGTGGCTGCTGTATGGATTGACGAACTGCGGCAAAGGCCAGCCCGGTCAGAGCGCGCACGTCTCGCACGGCGCCGCTCCCGCACGTTTTCGGAACGTGCAGGTCGGGGTCCGTTCGTGAACGCCCTCGACGTCGCGAAAGCCGCGCTCGAGACAGCCGGGGGCGAGGCCGAGGCCGTCGCTCACGTCGAGCACTCCGGGCTCGCACGCTTCGCTGGGTCGGAGGTCCACCAGCCGACGCTGATCGAGAACGCGATGGTGACGCTGCGCGTTGTGCACGACAACCGCGCCGGCGTCGCGACGACGAACAAGATCGACGCGGCTGGGCTCGCAGAACTGGCTCGCCGCGCAGCGGACGCGGCGGAGAGCGCGCCGCCCGATGAAACCTTCCCAGGGCTCGCCCAGCCCGCGGACCCGCCCGACGTCGAGGGCTTCGACGACGAGACCGCGGCGCTCGGGCCCGGCGACCAGGCCCGCCTGGCGGCGGCGGCGATCGACGCGGGCGGCGACGTCCCGGTCTACGGCTTCTTCACGAGCGCCGTCTCCGAGCTCGCGGTCGTCTCCTCGACGGGACTGTCAGTCCATCAGCACATGACCGATGCGACCGCGCTCGTCGTGGCAGCAGACGAGAACGGCTCGGGATACGCAGAGCAGACTGCGTGGCGCGCCGGCGGCATCGACCCGACCGGCGTCGCGCGTGAGGCCGCAGAGAAGGCCCGGCGAACACGAGGCGCCGCCGAGATCGATTCGGGCGTGTACCGCGCGGTGCTCGAACCGTATGCGTTCGCCGACCTGCTCGACTATTTCTCGCACGACTCGTTCGGCGCGCTGGGGCTGCTCGACAAGCGCAGCTACTTCACGGAACGGCTCGGTCAGAAGGTGTTCGACGAGAAGATCTCCATTGCAGACGACGCACTCGATCCGCGTGGTCTGCCGAAGGCGTTCGACTTCGAGGGCACGCCGAAGCGACGCGTGCAGCTCGTGGAGGCAGGCGTCGCCCACAGCGTCGTCTGGGACCGGGCGACGGCGGCACAGGCGGGCGACGGTGCCGAGTCGACGGGCCACGCAGCGCCTGCCGAATTGCGTGACTGGGGGCCGCTCCCGTCGGCGCTGTCCGTGCTGCCCGGCACCGCCGAATCGGTGGAGGAGCTCGCAGAACTGGTCGGCGAGGGGCTCTACATCACGCGGCTGCACTATCTCGGTGTCGTGAATCCGCGCGAGGGGATCATCACCGGCATGACGCGCGACGGAACGTTCCGCATTCGCGACGGCAAGATCGCCGAGCCGCTCGTCAACCTGCGCTTCACGGTCGCGGTGCCGGACTTCCTGCGCGACGTCTTGGGGCTCACGAACAAGGTCGCGCTCGTGAACTCACAGAATTTCTACGGCGAGCGTTATCCGTACGGGGTCATGGCGCCCGCCATCGCGTCGGAGCGCTTCACCGTCACGGGCGTCGGCTCGAAGCCTGGGATCTGACCGCCGAGTAGTCGACGTTCCCGAGCAGGTCCTCGCGCCACCCTTCGAGCCGCGGGGAGACGAGACGCGCGTCAACCACCCACGCAATCGGGATGGCACGCGCCGAGATCCACAGTCCCTCATCGACAGCCTCGAGGTCCTGATGTTGCTGTGTTGCGCCCAGTGCGCGTAGAAGCGGGCTGCGCGGCTTCAACTCGTCTCGCAACACCAACTCCGCAGCAATTGCTTCCTCCTGCGGATAGGCGGCGATGATTCGGTGAAAGCTCGCGTGCGCCGGAAGCAGAGGTCCGGTCGACAGCGTCGGCCCGAGGCCGACGTCGCGCCACTGAGCGTAGAGGAGTCGAGCGCCGGCGCGCAGCGCCGGCTCGGGCGGGACGTAGAGCCTGATCCAGCGGCGCGGCAGCGAAGGGATGGCGTCGAGGGCGCGACGGAACCGTGCCGGGTCAGCCTTTTCACCGCCGAGAAAGCCGTAGGCGCTCGAGCCGGCGAGCTCGGGGATCAATTGCTCGTAGTCGCTGCGATCCGCGGTGTCTCGATACGCACGCTGAACGCGGTAGCCGGTGCCAACCGGGCCGATCAAGACGACGTCGAGCCCGAGCAACGTCCGCGTCTTGACCGTCTTCGCGAGCTGCGGATCGGCCCTGGTCGCAACGATGTCGCCGAGCGGGACCGGTGCCTCATCGAGCCGGCCGGCTCTGAACTGGCGCACGGCGGCGAGTGGTGCAAGCCGGACAAAGCGCACTGTGAGCCCTGCTCGGCGAACGACTACGAGCCGCTTGGATCCGCTCACGAGCTCGAACGGCCCGGGAACGAAACGCGGCGCCGCACCGACGGATGTAAGCGCATACGGAAAGCGCCGCCATGGGTAAGGCAGACGAATGGACAGCGTCGACGCAGACGGCGCGGAGACTCGTGCATCTGCGAAGAGCCAACGTGCCGGTCCGTCGAGCAGCTTGACACGCCGGAGTGCGGCTGCAATCGACGGCGCCGCCTTGCACGTGAACATCCAGTGTCGAAACTCGTCGGACGCGCGCCACGCCGTACAGAGCCCGGGGCTGACCAGCCCGCTCCGAGGATCCGTGCGGAGAGGTGTCGCATAGAGGGCGCGAGCGAGCGTCGTCTCGTCGCGACCGGTTGCAAGCGCGGGGTCGAGCGGCCAGCGAAAATTGGCGAGCGCGACGCGCACGACATTCGCGGCCCCGGCAATCCGCAGCGCCGGCGCGGGCGCCGCGTGATTCGAGCCACACCCCGCTGCAACCAGCGCGACGGCCGCGCAGAGCGCAGCTACTTCAGCGCGTGAAACAGCAGGATGGAGTTCGTGACGAAGAGGATGCCGACGACGACGGTCAGCCTCGTGAGGTTGCGCTCGACGATGTGCGTACCGCCCTGCGAGGCGGGCGTGAAGCCCATCCCGCCGAGGCCGGCGTCCCGGCCGGAGTGCATGAGGATCAGGCCGACGAGACCCATCGAGAGCAGTACCTGGGTGACGGCGAGCGCCTGAACCATCGCGACGGCAGGGTAGCAGCGAGGCTACGACGCGACTTCGAGGATCGCGTCGATCAGCTCCGCCGCAATCCGATCCTTGGTCACGTAGCCGGCCGCCCCGGCTTCCCGCGCGCGGTCGACGTCTACGCGCGAGTTGGAGCCGGTGAGCATGAGGATGCATGCGTGCGGACGCTGCTTGCGGATCTGCTTCGTTGCCTGAAAGCCGTCCATGATCGGCATGGCGATGTCCATGAGGATCACGTCCGGGTCGACGGAGAGCGCGAGCTGCACCGCTTCCGAGCCATCTCCGGCGTGGCCTACGACCTGGAGCCGATCGTCCGTCGCGAGAATCGCCTCGAGGGCCTGCCCGAACAGGCGGTGATCGTCCGCGATCAGCACGCGGATCCCTTCTGGCACGTTGACGGCGGCCTCCATGACGTGTCCACCCTCAATGTGAACTGTTACGGTCGATTTGTGAAGGGTCGGCGGCCATGATCGACCTGACCCGGATAGACGAGCAGGCTCTCTCGACCGAGCCGTACAGCTGGGCTTTCGTCGGTGAACTCTTCTCCCCCTCGGACGCCGCGGCCCTGGTCGAGTCCTACCCGGAGGACAGTTTCAAGACCCTGATCGGCAATGACGGCGAGAAGGGTTGGGAGTACGAGGCCCGATCCCTGATCCACATGGGCGCCGCCGCTGCCTCGCATCCCGAGAACCTGAGTCGAGCATGGCAGCAACTGGCCGAGGATCTCGTCTCACCCGGCTACCGCGAGGCAATGAGCCGGCTGACCGGGCAGGACCTAACCGCCTCGGCGATCGAGGTCAACGTCTTCCACTACGGGCCGGGTGCCTGGATGGGCCCGCACAAGGACCTCGCGGACAAGGTCGTTACGCATGTCCTGTATTTCAACGAGGAGGACTGGGACCCAAAGGCCGGCGGGTGCTTGACGATCCTCCGCTCGTCCGAGATGTCGGACGTCGAAGCCGAGATTCCTCCGGTGGTCGGTAACTCCGTCGTGCTCGTTCGCTCCGAGCAGTCCTGGCATGCAGTGTCTCGCGTCGCGGACGGTTCTTCGACGTCGCGGCGCAGCGTGACCGTGACCTTCTACAAGTCGGGTGCTGTCAGCACCATGTGGCCGCCCGGCGAGGAAACGTCGCTTCATCGCTACGCCCCGGCGGCGGCGTGACACAGGACGAGGCCCGCGAGCGGGTCCAGAAGCTGCTCGTCACCGGCGACAACCGGCTCAAGCAGGGCGTCGACCCGGCGAAGGCGCGCCAGAGCTACGAACAGGCGCTCGAAGCGGCGCGCGAGGCAGGCCTCGAAGAGTCGATCCGCCCGCTGGTCGAGATCAGGCTTGCGGACCTCGAGCGGCTCGCTGGAGAATCGCCTCCACCCTCTCCGCCTGACGCCTGACGTCGTGCTCTTCGGCGGCCGCACGGGCGGCCGGATTCGGACAGGGCAGCGCGGCCGCACTTCGCAAGGCCTCGACGAGCGCGTCTTCGTCGGCCGGATCGACGAGCACGCCGGCCTCCGGCGGGACGAACTCGGGTGGCCCGCCGATCCTCGTTGCGACGACCGAGCGCCCGCACGCCATCGCCTCGAGCACGGCTTGCCCGAAGGGCTCGATCAGGCTGGGTTGGCAGACGACGTGCGCCGCCGCGATCTGCGCGGGGATCCGGTCGTACGGAAGCGCGCCTGTGAGTTGGATGCCCGGCCGGCCCTCGAGCTGCCCGCGGAGCGGCCCGTCGCCGACGAACGTCAGGGTCCCTTCACCGAGCCGTTCGAAAGCGCTCGCAAGCCGGAGCACGTTCTTCCGCTGGATCAGTGACCCGATACAGAGGTAGCGCGGCGGGCCCTCGGGCGCGGGCTGCACGGTGAAGCGTTCGAGGTCGACGCCCGAGTCGACCACCTCGGTCTTGCCGCGTGCCTCCGGCACCTTTGTCTCCAGCTCGCGCCGCAGATAGTCGGAGACGGCGATGACCGTCGCGGCCCGGCGCGCGACGAAACGGGTTGCAGCGCGAATGCCGGGCAGCCAGCCGACGTTGCGCACGTCGCGACCGTGCGCGGTCACGACGAGCGGCGCCCGGCCGGCGATTGCGCCGATCAGCCCGGTCGGGACGAGAAAGTGTGCGTAGACGACGTCGGGCCTGAAGCGACGAGACGAGGCAAGCGTCTCGCGCGCGAGCCTGAGGTACTTCACCTTGCTGCCGCCGCGCCGGTCGAGAACCGCGCGCTCGACCTCGTGACCGCGCGCGACGAGTTGCTCTTCGAGCCCGCGCACGAACACGCCGAGATCGGGGTCGGCCGGCCCCGGGTACATCTGGGAGACGAGCAGGATCCTCATCGGGCCCTATACTCCCTGGCCGTGTGACGCGTCGTTGAACCGGCCCGCAGTCTCGTAGTTCCTCCAGGGAGGTTCCGACCCATTGTCTGAATCAGTCGTCCACGTCAACGAGCTTACGAAGATCTTCAAGGTGCCCGAGCGGGAGCCTGGGCTTCGCGCGGCTGCGAAGGCGCTCGTCCGCCGCACCACCCGGGATGTCCACGCGGTCGAGGCGATCTCATTCGATATCGAGCCCGGCGAGGTCGTCGGCTTCCTGGGGCCGAACGGCGCGGGCAAAACGACGACGCTGAAGATGCTCGCAGGCCTGCTCTATCCCACGAGCGGCGAAGCCCGAGTTCTGGGGCACGTTCCGTCGCGCCGTGAAAAGGACTACCTCCGCCGGATGACGATGGTCATGGGAAACCGTAACCAGCTGCAGTGGGACATCCCCGCGCTCGACTCGTTCGAGCTGAACCGCGCGATCTACCGCTTGCGGCGCGAGGACTACCTGGCGATGCGCGACGAGCTGGTCGAGCTGCTCGATGTGGGCGACCTCGTGCGCAAGCCGGTGCGAAACCTCTCGCTGGGCGAGCGGATGAAGGTGGAGATCGTCGGGTCGCTCCTGCATCGCCCGCAGGTGCTCTTCCTCGACGAGCCCACGATCGGCCTCGACGTCACGATGCAGAAACGCATTCGCACGTTCGTGGCCGAATACAACCAGCGCTATGGCGCGACGGTTCTGCTCACGAGCCATTACATGGCCGATGTCCAAGCGCTCTGCAAACGCGTGATCGTCATCCACCACGGCCAGATCCTCTTCGACGGAGCTCTCGCCAGCCTCGCAAACGAGTTCGCCGCCTACAAGACCATCGGCGTCCTCCTCGAGGACGGAAACGCAAAGCTCGACGGCTACGGCGAGGTCATCTCGCGCGACGGCGACCGCGCCATCCTGCGCGTACCGAAAGCAGAGACCTCGCGCGTCGCCGCGCGTCTGCTGTCCGAGCACGAGGTGCTCGACCTCACGATCGAGGAGCCCCCGATCGAGGACGTGATCGAGATGGTCTTCGCGCAGTCGCGATGAGCAGCCGAGCCGCACCTCTGCCGGAGGAAGGGCGCCTCCGGTCGCTCGTCGACTTCTACGGGACTCAGATGCGGACCTCGGTCGTCGCGCAGCTGCAATACCGGGCCGCGAACTACTTCTACATGGTCGGGATGGTCGCCGAGCCGGTGATCTATCTCGTCGTCTGGTCGACGATCGCGCGGCAGCACGGCGGAGCCGTGAACGGAATCACGGCGGGGCAGTTCGCGGCGTACTACATCGTCTGGACGCTTGTCCGGAACATGAACATCGTGTTCGGCGCACCGTTCTGGGAGTGGCGCATCCGGGAAGGTCGGCTCGCCGGCGACCTGCTCCGGCCGCTGAACATCCTCCACTACGACCTGGCGTATTTCGCCGGCTGGAAGTTCGTGGTCGTGGCCATGTGGCTCCCGATCGCGATCGGGCTTTCCGCGGTGTTCCACCCGGACCTGCATCCCTCTGCGCTTCAGATCGTCGTCTTCATCGTCGCGATCTGGGGCGCCTACTTCGTGCGCAGCATGTTCCAAGCCACGATCGGGATGCTGAATTTCTGGACGACTCGAGGCGCGGCGGTGTTCGATCTCTACATGGCAACCGAGATGTTGCTCTCCGGCAGGCTCGTCCCGTTGAAGCTGATGCCGGGCTGGGTTCAAACTCTCGCGGATTTCCTGCCGTTCAAGTGGACGTTCGGCTTCCCGATCGAATCGCTGGTGAGCGACATGTCCACACGCTCGCTCGTTCTCGGTCTCGGCGCGCAGATCATGTGGACCGCCATCGGCTATGTCCTGTTCACGTTCGCCTGGCGCGCGGCGATCAAGCGCTTCTCGTCGGTGGGCGCATGAACACGCTTCGCGTGGCCTGGCTGTATTTCAAGGTCGGCGTGATGAACGAGCTGCAGTATCGCGTCAACTTCTTCGTGCAGCTCCTGCAGTCGCTGATCCAGGTCGGGACCGGGCTCGTGATGCTCTCGCTCGTGTACTCGCACACGACGGAGCTCAACGGCTGGAAGGAGTCGGAACTGCTCTCGCTACTGGGCGTGCAGATCCTGCTCGGCGGTTTCATCCACACATTCATTCAGCCGAACATGGAGATGCTGATGCAGGACGTGCAGCAGGGAACGCTCGATTTTGCGCTAACGAAGCCGGAGGACGCGCAGATCCTGGTCAGCGTCCGCCAGGTGCGGATCTGGCAGGTCGTCGAGATGATCTCCGGCCTAGTTCTGCTGATCGTCGGCCTCACCGGAGTGAAGAACTCGATCGGGGTCGTCGATGCGTTCGTCTTCGCGTTCGCCCTCGGGATCGGAGGCGTGCTCGTGTACTGCTTCTGGCTGATCCTGACGATCGGCGCCTTCTGGGTCGTCCGCATCGAGCACGTGCTCGAGCTCTTCGAGGGGATCTACCAGACGGGAAGGTGGCCCGTGGGCGTCTACCCAGGCTGGCTGCGCTACAGCGTGACGTTCCTGGTGCCGGTTGCGTTCGCCGTGACCGTTCCGGCGGAAGCACTGACGTCGAGGCTCCACTGGCCCACGCTCGCCCTGTCGGTCGGCTTCGGAGTCGTGCTGTTCGGGTTCACCCGCTGGTTCTGGCGCTTCGGCTTGCGCAACTACTCGGGCGCGTCGGCCTAATCCGGCGACCAGAATTCGAGCAGATTGCCGTCTGGGTCGTAGAAGTAATACGACTTCGCTTGCATCCATTCGAATTCGATCGGCCCGTGCACCTCGACGCCCGCCTTGCGAACTCGATCGACGGCGGCGTCGAGGTCGTCACGCGCGACCTCGAAGGCGAAGTGCACCCTGCCGAAGCGCTCTCCCTCGGGATACGGCGAATGCTCTTCGAACAGAAGCGGGCCGCGATGGAGGGCGACGCGCTGCCGCGCGCCTTCTTTGCCGGCCCAGAACCACGCCCATTCGTCGGACGGCTCGTGCTCGAGCGTCAGCCCAACGACATCCTCGTAGAAGCGGGCCGACGCAAGAACATCTTCGACGATCAGAACGAGCTCCGCGAGGCCGACACTGCTCACGTGCGTTGCGCGTCGTACATGCCGAACTCATCACGGAGCGCATTCGAGATCTCGCCGATGGTCGCGCGCGCGCGCAACGCTTCGCGCATGGGCACCATGAGATTCCCTTCACCGCGCGCGGTCTCCCGCACCGCCTCCATGGCGCGCTCGGCCTCCTCGGCGTTTCGCTCCGCCCGCACGCGCGCAGTGCGTTCGAGCTGCCGCTTCTCCGCAGCGGGATCCAGCCGGTACAGCTCGATCGGCTCCTCCTCACCTTCGGTGAAGCTGTTGACGCCGACGATCACGCGCTCGCCGGACTCCACATCCTGCTGCCAGCGGAACGCCGCCTGCTCGATCTCGCCCTGCACGAAGCCCTGCTCGACCGCGGCGACCGCGCCGCCGAGCTCGTCGATCTGCTGGATCAACTCCCAGGCCTTCGCCTCGAGCTCGTCCGTGAGCGCCTCGATGAAGTACGAGCCGCCGAACGGATCGGCTGTGTCGGTGCCGCCCGCCTCGTGGGCAAGCAACTGCTGCGTCCGCAGCGCGATGCGCGCCGCGCGCTCGGAGGGCAGCGCCAGCGCCTCGTCATAGCCGTTGGTGTGGATCGACTGCGCGCCGCCCGCCACTGCAGACAGCGCCTGGATTGCGACGCGCACGATGTTGTTCTCCGGCTGCTGCGCCGTCAGCGTCGAGCCGCCCGTCTGAGCATGGAAGCGCAGGGCCTGCGCCTTCGGATTCGTCACGCCGAAACGCTCCTGCATGATGCGCGCCCACAGCCGCCGCGCCGCACGGAACTTCGCCACCTCCTGGAAGAAGTGGTTGTGCGCGTTGAAGAAGAAAGAGAGACGTTCACCGAGCTCGTCCGGAGACAATCCCGCAGCGACCGCGGCTTCCGCATACGCGATCCCGTTGGCGAGCGTGAACGCGAGCTCCTGCACCGCCGTCGAGCCCGCCTCCCGGATGTGGTACCCCGAGATGGAGATCGGGTTCCATTTCGGGATCCGCTCGCTCGCGTAGGCGAAGAGATCCGTCGTGAGGCGCATCGAGGGGCGCGGCGGGAAGATGTAGTTCCCACGCGCGATGTACTCCTTGAGGATGTCGTTCTGCAC
>DAINSN010000070.1:0-11293 GCA_036741295.1 Gaiellaceae bacterium | reverse complement strand
CAGGAAGGAGGTCAGCTTCGGCCGCAAGAACGAAGCGGTTGAGGCCGAGCCGCTCGTCGCCGAAGCGACGACGGACGAGGTCCCGCCGGCCGAGCCGGACCCAGAGACGGGGCCCGAGGAGACGGTCTGGAAGAGAGAGGTCTCTTTCAGCCGCACGCCGGAGCGCGAGCCTGTCGCGAGTCGAGAGCCCGTTGCAGAAGAAGAGCTCGTTGCGGCCGAGGAGCCCATCGAGATTGAAGAGCCCGTTGCGAGCATCGAGGTCGAGGCTCCCGAACCGTGGACCGCGCCGCCGGCCCTGCCGCCTGCGCCCTCCGCCGAAGCTCTGCCTGCCAGTGTCCCCGTACTGAGCCCGTCGGCAGTCGTCCACCCACCCGTTGCCGCGGCCGAGCTGCCGCCAATGGTTGGCGAGGACACGCCGAAGGTGCCGTTCTGGAAGAAGGAGCTCTCGCTCGGCGGCAAGAAGGGCGACAAGCCTGTCAAGGAGCGCAAGCAGAAGGCCCCGAAGGTGAAGGCCGAGCGCGCCCCGAAGAACAAAGAGCCGAAGCAGTCGAAGGAGCCGAAGCAGCCGAAGGAGCGCAAGCAGAAGACTCCGAAGGTGAAGGCCGAGCGTGGCAACGCCAAGGGGCGTCTCGTCGGTCTGAAGATCGGCGCGTCTCAGCTCGCTGCGGCGCGCGTCTCGAATAACGGCTCCGCCGAGTTGCTGCAGGTCGCGCGCGAACCGCTTGCCCCGGGCATCATCGTGGGCGGAGAGCTGCGCGATCCCGACGCTCTCTCTGAGGCGCTCAAGGACTTCTTCGCGAAGCATGGCCTGCCGAAGAAGGGCGTGCGGCTTGGGATCGCCAACAACAGGATCGGCGTCCGCACTTTCGAGATTGCCGGGATCGAGGACCAGAAGCAACTTGCCAACGCGATCAGGTTCCGCGCACAGGAAACGCTGCCGATCCCGATCGACGAGGCCGTGCTCGACTACCAGGTGCTCGGCGAAGGCGTCGACGAAGACGGTCAACCGACCAAGCGCGTCCTGCTCGTCGTTGCCTACCGCGAGCTGATTGACCGCTACGTCGACGCCTGCAAGAAGGCGGGCATCATCCTCGTCGGGATCGACCTCGAGGCATTCGCACTGTTGCGGGCGCTGCAGGCGCCGCAGGAGGGCGTCGGCACGGATGCGACCGCCGCACTCGTCGTGGTCGCGATCGGTCACGAGCGCTCGACCTTCGCCGTTTCGGATGGACGCGTCTGCGAGTTCACGCGCGTCCTCGAATGGGGCGGTTCCGCGCTCAACGTCGCGATTGCGCGGTCCGTCGACGCGGCGCCGTCCGAAGTCGAGGCCACGAAGCGCGCGCTTTCCCTGATGGACGAGATGGTCCCGGACGGGATCACGGCCGATCAGGCGAAGGCGGCACGCGAGGCGATGCGCAAGGCAATCCAGACGTTCGCCCGCGAGCTCGTCTCTTCGCTCCAGTACTACCAGAACCAACCCGGCTCGCTTGGCATCGGCGAGATCGTGCTGACCGGCGGCACCGCTCACCTGCCTGGGCTAGCCGGCGAGCTCGAGCGCCTGATCGGCGTGCACGTTCGCGTCGGTGATCCGCTGGCGCGCATGAAGGTTTCGAAGAAGGTCGGCCAGCCCGAGCAGATCGGCTCGCTCGCCGTCGCAATCGGACTCGGGATCGAGGACTAGCGGTGCGTGCTGTCAACCTGCTGCCGCGAGACCAAGGCCAGCGCACGATCAAGAAGGAGAGCCTGCCGGTCCTCATCGGCGCGTGCTCCGGAGTTCTGGTCGCGGCGGTCCTCGGTGCGATGTTCATGATGGGCAGCGGCAAGATCGCGGCCCAGCAGCGGAAGCTCGACGACTTGACCCGCATTTACCAGGCGCTTCCGCCGCCCCCCGCCGGGCCGTCCGCGGCACAGCAGCAGCTCGCAGGCGAGCAGAGCGCCCGCGTGAGCGCACTCAGCACTGCGTTGACCAGCCGCGTCGCCTGGGACCGGGTCTTTCGGGAGTTCTCGCTCGTCCTGCCCAACGATGTCTGGCTGACCACGCTGACTGCGAAGTCGCCGGTCTCGCCGGTCACCAATACAGCGACGAGCACGGGCGGGGCTCCCTCTCAGTTTACGATCCAGGGCCGCACCTATTCGCACGACGGCGTCGCGCGGCTGCTCTCGCGGCTGCAGGTCGTGCCGGACCTGACGAACGTGCAGCTGCTGAGCTCGACCCTGTCGAAGGTCGGTGGGCAGGATGTGGTCGAGTTCTCGATCGCTGCCGACATCAAGGTCTCCGGAGCTCCGGGCTCATGAAGATCGACCTGAACACGATCATGAAACGCTTCAAGGCACTCCCCCCTGGAGCGTTGATCGGAATCATGGTTGGCGCGGTCCTCGTCTTCGGCCTGGCCGGCTGGTTCCTGCTCGTGCATCCGCAGGGCGGGAAGGTCACCGCCTTGAAGACGCAGGAGACCGAGGTCCAGGCCAAGATCGACGCGTACCATCAGCAGGTCGCTGCTGCACGGGCGGCGCCGAAGATCGAGGTCGCCGACGTCTACCGGCTGGCGAAAGCAATGCCAGACCGGATGGACATGCCCGATCTGCTCCTCGAGCTGAGCCAACTTGCCCGCGACACGGGTATCCGCTTTGACTCAATCTCGCCGCAGGCGCTCACTCCGATCGGGAGTTACATGGTGCTGCCGATCTCCGTCACATTCCAGGGCAACTTCTACAACCTGGCGGACTTCCTGTACCGGCTGCGCTCGCTCGTGTCGGTGCACGCAGGACGCCTCGATGCAACTGGGCGTCTGTTCTCCGTCGACACGCTGACGTTCAACGAGAGCACGCTCAAGTTCCCGCAGATCCAGGCCACTCTGGTCGTCGACGCGTTCGTCTACGGAGCAGGCGCGCCGGCTCCTCTAGTGATCCCGACGACTCCGACCACGACGACGACTACCACCACTACTTCGACCACGACCGAGACGGCCCCGAGCGGCGCCGCGTCGGCGACAGGAGCTCCCTAATGGCCAAGGTTGATCCACTCAAGGCAAAGCAGAAGAAGCAGAAGATCATCCTGGCCGTGCTCGGTGTCGCTTTCCTCGGCGTGATGGCCTTCGAGGTTCCCCGGGTCATGAAAATGATGAAGACTCCGGCAGCGCCCGTAGCCTCGGCCACGACCACGACGACTCCCACCGGTACGCCCACGCTCGCCGCACCGACCTTGGGCGGCGCTCAAGAACCGGGCGCGACGACGACGGACGCGTCGGGGTCGCTCGTCGCGTCGGCACCGACCGTGCAGGACGGCCAGCTGGCGTCCTTCAGCCTCTTCGCGAGCAAGGATCCGTTCGCGCAGCAGCTCAGCGACAACACGCAGAGTTCCTCGTCCCCGTCGTCCGGCGGCGGTTCGAGCGGAGGCACAGGCAATTCTGGCCTCCCGACTGTCCCCGGCAACGCCCCGGCGCCGGGCAGTGCCGTCATCTCGGTCAACGGGACGCTCTATACGGTTGCGACGAAGACCGACTTCCCGCAGCCGACGTCGACCGATCCGACGGTCGTGCCGCTCTTCCACCTCGTGTCGGTGACGGCGCACACGGCGACGATCTCGATCGCCGGAGGCTCATACGCGACCGGCGCTCCGACTGTCACGCTGAAGGAGAACAAGCCCGTGACGCTGATGAACACCGCCGACGGCACGCGCTACACACTGATTCTGAAGCCCCTCGGGACTGCAGTGTCGGCGGGCACGGCAACCAGCGGGAGTTCGAGTAACGCCGGCACCAGCACAACGCCGACGACGGTCACTCTCCCGCCGGCGACCCCGTAACCTGACCGGTCATGGCGGCGGCGGGGTGACCTGACCCGTCGACGGATCGAAGGTCGATGAGACGCGCGCAAGCGGGCGTGTCAGGGCATCCGGATTGCGAATGACGACCGTGATCGCCCGCAGTTGATTCCCGCCGGTGGGCGTGTCGAAGTAGAGATACGTGTCGACCCGATAGGAGTGGTGGTCGGCGCCCGTGGTCGTGTAGCTCGGGTCGCAGGCAGTGGCCGGGACGTTCGCCGGGCACGTGGTCACGGTGGCGACGAGAGCCTTGGGCGCGACCGGGTTTGCCATGTTCTGCTGGTAGACGGTGTCGCCGGTATAGGTGGAGTTCGCGATCGCGGAGGTCCACTCTGAGGTCACGAAGACGATGTTGTCGTACTTGAGGCCTCGGTAGTACTCCATCTGCTTGTTCGCCAGGGCTCCGGCGGTAGAGGTTCGGTTCGCCCGGTACAGCGCTGCGTTGCCGGATGAGAACGCGCCGACGACGGCGAGGATGCCGACGTTCAGCATGACCATTGCCATGAGGAGCTCGAGCATGCCGAAGCCGCTCTCGTCGCGCGCGCGCAGATGCACGTCTCAGCTATCGGCATCCCGCTTTAGAGCCTGAACCCCCCTGCCGATAGCCCTTTCAGAGGGACGACTGTGGCTGCATTCTCATATTCCGCGATCAACGCCTCCGGTCTCGAGCTGACCGGAGAGCTCCATGCGCCCGATCTGGCGGGGGCCCGGGAGCAGCTGCGTGTCCGGGGCTTGCTGGCGAGCAAACTGGACGAGCTCGCCGCCTCAGGCGATGACAGTGCCCGGAACGTCTTCAAGAAGGTCAAGCCGAAGACCCTCCAGATCTTCTCGCGACAGTTCGCGACCATGATCGAGGCCGGTCTGAACGTCGTCGCCGCGCTCGTGATCCTCGAGGCGCAGACTGACGACAAGTACTTCGCCCTGGTGGTCAAGGAGCTCCGCGCCGACGTCGAAGGCGGCCTGCTCCTCTCCCAGGCGATGCACCGGCACCCGAAGATCTTCGATCGCCTGTTCGTCTCGATGGTCGAGGCCGGCGAGGCGGCGGGAATCCTGGACGAGGTGCTCGACCGCGTGGCGTACCAGATCGAGAAGTCGACCCAGATCAAGCGCAGGGTCAAAGGCGCGATGCTCTACCCGACGATGGTGCTGGTGTTCGCGACTCTCGTCCTCACCGGTCTGCTGATGTTCCTCGTCCCGGTGTTCGTGAAGATCTTCGGCCAGCTCGGCGGCCAGCTTCCGACGCTGACGCAGTACGTCGTGACCGCGTCGGACATCCTCCGAACCAAGTACTACATCATCTTTCCGGTGGTCGGTCTCCTGATCTTCGGCCTGAAGAAGTACAAGAAGACGGAGCCGGGCCGGCAGAAATGGGACCGCATCAAGCTCAAGATCCCGATGAAGATCGGGCAGGTCGTCCTGAAGGTGACCATGGCCCGCTTCTCGCGGACGCTCTCGACGCTCGTCTCCGCAGGCGTCGACATCATCCAGGCCCTCGAGATCACGGGTCAGACCGCCGGCAACTGGGTGATCGAGGAAGCGCTCGGTGATGTCCGCACGAAGGTCTCTGCAGGCGTCCCGATCGCCCAGCCTCTCGTCGACAACCCGATCTTTCCCCCGATGGTCAGTCAGATGGTGAAGATCGGCGAGGAAACCGGAGAGCTCGAGAAGATGCTCGGCAAGATCGCCGACTTCTACGAGGACGAGGTCGACGCCGCGATCCAGTCGCTGACGTCGATCGTCGAGCCGCTGATGATGATCCTGGTCGGCCTGATGGTCGGCGTCATCGTCATCGCGATGTACCTGCCGATGTTCAAGATGCTCAGTCTCGTCAAATAACGAGCGAAGTCCGGCTCCGCTTCGCGGAGCCATGATGACTTCGCTCGTGTGGGCCCTAGGCTCTTCGGCGGCGAAGCCGCCGAAGTCGTGAATGAAGACGGGTGCGTTGCAGTAGCTGTTCGAGGACGCCCTTATAGGGTGACGCGCGCGCGAGGACATGCATCACTAGATCGGCATGGCCAGTCAGAGCCGGCCGGATCGTTGAGTTTGAAATAGCGGCGGCAGGACTCGAACCTGCGACACGCGGATTATGATTCCGCTGCTCTAACCAGCTGAGCTACGCCGCCTCGCACCCTCATTTTAGCCGCAGGCAAGCCGCCTTATTGGATTCCGCCCGTAGCCGGTGCCGGCTTTGCCGGCGTCGGCCGGAGCAGCCCCCAGATGACCCCGATCGAAGTCATCATGGCCCCCGCGGAGCGGGGCCGGGCTTCGATCGGCGGTTCGCTACACTTCTTTCTCCGCGCGGGCCCGGGTCTTGTCTCGGCGTGCGCTTTCCTTCTAATTCGAGACAGAAATGGCCACTGGAGTACGAGACAAAATCACGCTCGCCTGTAACGAGTGCAAGCGGCGGAACTACATGAGCACCAAGTCGAAGCGGAACACGCCCGACCGGCTCGAGGTCCGCAAGTACTGCCGCTGGTGCGGCGGCCATACCGCGCACCGGGAGACGCGCTAAATGGCGCGCCAGACGCGTGCGCAGCGCCGCGCCCGCCGGGAGCAGATGAGCCCGGGCAGCGAGGCCGCCCTCCCGGGCGGGCCTCCCGCACCGCCTCGGCGTCCGACGGCACGCGCCGCCGCTCGTCCCGAGCCGGCCCGCGAACCCAGGGCCGCACGCGGTGGCGTGGTGAGGGGGTTCGTCGCCGAGTCGTGGGCCGAGCTGAAGAAGGTCGAGTGGCCGACCCAGAACCAGCTGATCCAGGGCGTGGTCGTCGTGCTGATCGCCTGCGTGATCGTCGGCATCTTCCTCTACGGCGCCGACCTGGTCTTCAAGCGCCTCGTCCAGGACGTACTCATCTAAGCCATGTTCAAGTGGTACGTCATCAACACGTATTCGGGGCACGAGAACAAGGTGAAGACCAATCTCGAGCACCGGATCATGTCCATGAACCAGGCGCCCAAGTTCCGCCGGGTCGTCGTCCCGACCGAGCAAGTGATCGAGACGAAGGAAGGCCAGAAGGTCCAGATTGAGAAGCGCGTGCTGCCGGGCTACGTCCTCGTCAACATGGACATGACCGACGAGGCCTGGACGGTGGTCAAGAACACTCCGGGAGTGACCGGGTTCGTCGGCGCCGGCGCCAAGCCCGTGCCGCTCGCCCAGCAAGAGGTCGACCGCATCCTGCACACCGGCCGCGGCGATGGGGAACGACCGCGCGCCCAGGTCGAGTTCTCGCTCGGCGAGTCTGTGAAGGTAACCTCCGGGCCGCTCTCCGACTTCGACGGCGAGGTCGTCGACGTCAACGCCGACCAGCAGAAGCTCAAGGTCCTCGTGGACATCTTCGAGCGCCAGGTTCCGGTGGAGCTCACGTTCGACCAAGTCAAGAAGCTCGACTGATGGCGAAAAAGGTTCTCACACTCATCAAGCTGCAGATCCCCGGCGGGCAGGCCAACCCGGCGCCGCCGGTCGGTCCTGCGCTCGGCCAGCACGGCGTCAACATCATGGAGTTCTGCAAGGCGTTCAACGCGCAGACCCAGCAGGAGAACGGCCGCATCACTCCGGTGGAGATCACGGTCTACGAGGATCGCTCCTTCGACTTCATCACCAAGACCCCGCCGGCCGCCGTCCTGATCAAGGAGGCGCTGCGGCTGGAGAAGGGCTCGGGCGAGCCGAACCGCGAGAAGGTCGGCCGGCTGACCCGCGATCAGGTGCGCGCGATCGCCGAGACGAAGATGCCCGACCTGAACGCGCGGACCGTCGATCAGGCGATGCGGATCATCGCGGGCACCGCGCAGTCCATGGGCGTGGAGACGGACGTTCTCTAATGGCCCACGGTAAGAACTACCGCAACGCGAAGTCGCTCTTCGACCGCGAGCACGAGTACCCGCCCGCGGAGGCCGTTCGTCTGCTCAAGGAGATGCAGACGGCGAAGTTCGACGAGACCGTCGAGGTGCACTTCCGCCTCGGCTTGAACGTCCGGCACGCCGACGAGCAGCTCCGCGGCACCCTCATGCTCCCGCACGGAACCGGCAAGGAAGCGACCGTGGCCGTCTTCGCCGAAGGCGAGAAGGCCAAGGAAGCGCAGGAGGCCGGCGCCGATGTTGTCGGCTCCGCGGATCTGGCCAAGCGCGTCGAGGAGGGCTTCACCGACTTCGACGTCGCGATCGCCACGCCGGACCAGATGGGGAACGTCGGCAAGCTCGGCCGCATCCTTGGACCGCGCGGCCTGATGCCGAACCCGAAGACGGGGACGGTGACGATGGACGTGGCGAAGGCCGTCCGCGACGCCAAAGCAGGGAAGCTCGAGTACAGAACGGACCGCGGCGCGTGCGTCCACGTTGCGATCGGCAAGAAGAGCTTCGACCACCGGCAGCTCGTCGAGAACTACGCGGCACTCCTCGACGAGATCGTCAAGGCGAAGCCGGCGGCTGCGAAGGGCCGTTACATCCGGCAGATCACGCTCGCCACTACCATGAGCCCAGGGATCCGGGTCGACACTCAGAAGACCCGGGGCATCCTCGAAGACTTGGAGGCATCACAGCAAGAAGCAGTTCCGGCTTAGTCAACAAAGCCCGTCGCCAGAGACCGGAAGCAGCGCGAAAGCGCAGAGGCCTTCCCGAGGCGGATCGGTGAAGAGGTTTTCCCTCCTTCAGCGAGCCCGCCTGTGTGCGGGCTCGATTCGTTTCGAGGAGGTGAGTACGTGAAGAAAGAGGACAAGGAACGAGTGGTCGCCGAACTGACCGAGCGGCTGCGCTCGACCGAGACGCTGCTCGTAGCGGATTACCGCGGGCTGACCATGCCGCAGATCGACGAGCTCCGTTCGAAGCTGATCGAGCACGGGGCGCGCTTTGCCGTCGTGAAGAACACGCTCACGAGGCGCGCGGCGGAAGCCGCCGGGTCGGACACGCTCCTCGCGCTACTCGAGGGGCCGACGGCGATCGCGTTCCTGGAATCCGGCGGGGATCCGGTCGCGGTGGCGAAAGCCCTGGTGGACGCTGCCCGCGTGACGCGGGTGCTCGAAGTCCGCGGGGGCATGCTCGAGGGCCGGCCGATCGAGGCCGCCGAGATCGAGTCGCTCGCGAAGCTGCCGCCGCTCGACGTGCTGCGGAGCCAAGTGCTCGCGGCCGTCATCGGGCCGGTCACGGGAATCGTCGCCCTGTTCACGGCGCCGCTGCAGGACCTGTACGGCCTGATCGATGCCCGCATCGAGCAGCTCCAAGAGCAAGGTGACACCTCGGGAGCCGCGGCTCCTGAGGCAGAAGCCACATCAGAACCAGAACCAGAAGCAGAACCAGAACCAGAAGCAGAAGCAGAAACACCAACCGAAAATCCACCCGATTCGGATGCGTCAGCATCCGAATCGGAGCAAGCAGAGGAGGAGCAGTAATGGCCGCTAGCGCGACCGACAAGGTGTTCGACGAGCTCGGCAAGATGACCGTGCTCGAGCTCGTCGAGCTGAAGACGAAGATCGAGGACGAGTGGGGCATCACCGCTGCCGCTCCGGTCGCTATTGCCGCGCCGGGCGCTGCCGGCGGTGGCGAGGCCGCAGCAGAGGAGAAGACGGCGTTCGACGTCGTCCTCACGGCTGTCGGTGGCCAGAAGATCCAGGTGATCAAGGTCGTCCGCGCGATCACCGGCCTCGGCCTGAAGGAGGCGAAGGACGTCGTCGACTCGGCTCCGAAGCCCGTCAAGGAGGGTGTGCCTCAGGACGAGGCCGACTCGCTCAAGGCCCAGCTCGAGGAAGCGGGAGCGACCGTCGAGATCAAGTAGCTCCGGGCTCGATCCGGTTCGCCGAAGGGCCGCCGAAAGGCGGCCCTTCACCTTTTCGAGGGGTCTTTGGAGGCAAGGCGCAGGCTCGCCGCTGCCGATGCGTCTTCTGGACGACACCCCCCGACTTCGCCCAGGAGGCACCTCCGAATGAAAAAGATCGCAATCCTGCTCGCCCTCTTCTGTCTCGGCCTCGTGACCGCTTCGCTTGCGGTTGCACAGGCTCCCCCCGGCAAGGGGAAGCCCGAGGGCAAGGGCAAGAAGACCACCACCTCGTCGACCGATCCTGCGGCTTGCAAGCCCAAGATCTCGGTCATCCTCAAGGGCACGTTCGTGTCCGGTGGGGGCACCTCGTTCACGATGAACGTCACGCAGACGAACTTCCACGGACGCGACCTCGTGGGCTCTCCTCTGACGTTGACGGTGGACGACAAGACCATGTTTCGCCGGAACGGTCACGCCGAGCTCTCGGACTTCAAGGCAGACGACCTGCTGAACGTGCAGGCCCGCGCGTGCAAGAAGCAGAAGAACGCGACCCAGGCTCCTGCGGCCGCGCCGACCGCGATGCTGGCCAAGCGGGTCACGGGCCATCCGGCCAAGGCCTCGGATTCCACGGACGCGGGCACGACGACGACGACCCCGTAGAGCCCAAGTCGGGCTTTGGATCAGCTAGAGGCGCCCTCCGGGGCGCCTCTAGCGTTTTCTGGACGGGTTCGATACCATCCCAGCAGCATTCGGCGGATTCCGCAGGGTTACCCTTGCGCAGAGGCGTGTTGGTCGGGTACCCTGGCGGGTTGCGCCGCTGTTCCGCATGTCCACGCCCGTCCGCCCGCCGTTCCAGTTCTCGTACGACATTTTTAGAGGAGGCTTCATCTCTTGACGACCAAGGTCGCTGCGCCTAGCGCGCGCACCACTTTCTCGCGCCTCAAGCATGTCCTCGACCTTCCCAACCTGATTGACATCCAGAAGGCCTCGTTTCAATGGTTCCTGGACGAAGGTCTTCGCGAGACGATCGACGACATTTCGCCGATCGAGGACTACACCGGCACCCTCGCCGTCGAGTTCGGGGCCTACAAGTTCGGAGAGCCCCAGTTCTCGATCAAGGAATGCCGTGAGAAGGACCTGACCTACCAGGCTCCGCTCTCGATGACCGTCCGCTTCGTCAACAAGGAGACGGGAGAGATCCGCGAGCAGACGGTCTTCATGGGGGACTTCCCGATGATGACCGAGTGGGGCACGTTCATCATCAACGGCACCGAGCGCGTCATCGTGACGCAACTCGTCCGCAGCCCGGGCGCGTACCTGATGGAGCCCAAGGACGCGACGAAGCAGGTCTTCACGGCGAACCTGATGCCGTCGCGCGGCTCCTGGCTGGAGCTCGAGATCGACAAGAAGGGCATCGTCTACGCCCGCATCGACCGGAAGCGCAAGCTCCCGATCACGACGCTGCTCCGCGCGCTGCCGGACGAGGACCCGACGACGGGCTTCAAGCTCGACACCTCGTCCAACGAGGCGATCCTCAAGCTCTTCAACAACTCGATCTACATCGTCAACACCCTCGAGAAGGATCCCTCCACCCGCGAGGAGGAGGCACTCATCGAGGTCTTCAAGAAGCAGCGCCCAGGTGAGCCGCCGACGCTCGACAACGCGCGCAACTTGCTCAAGGCGCTGTTCTTCGACCCCAAGCGCTACGACCTGACCAAGGTCGGCCG
>DAINSN010000069.1:0-11345 GCA_036741295.1 Gaiellaceae bacterium | reverse complement strand
TCATCCGCGGCGAGGATCGCACATCCGACAATCGAATGCAAGACTTGAACAATCACTTGAATTTTTCCGACTTTGCTTTCAACCGATGCAAGTCTTGCGCTGGTTGAGCGCCGCGGATGACCCTGGCTCAGGCGGTGGCGAGCGGTACGCGTGCGGCGGCCGTCGAGCCGCGGGCGACGATCTCCGGCTCGAAGAACAACTCGTCGGTGGAGACCGCCGCACCCTCGATCTGTCCCACCAGCAGCTCGACCGCGGCGCGCCCGATTGCCTCGATCGGCTGGCGAACCGTTGTCAGCGGGGGATCCGTGCAGCTCATGAACGCGGAGTCGTCGTACCCGACGATCGAGACGTCGGCCGGGACGGAGAGCCCGGCGCGCCGGGTCGCTCGGATCGCGCCGAGCGCGAGCGGATCGCTGGCGCAGACGATCCCGGTCACTCCGTGCCCGATGAGCCGAGTTGCGGCAGCGTGCCCGCCCTCGAGGGAGAATCGCGTGCGCTCGACGAGCTCGCCGGCCAGCGCAGGTCCAGTCGCGCGAGCGGCCGCCGCCTCGAACGCCGCCAGCTTGCGGCGCGACGGAACATGGTCGGGCGGCCCGAGGATGAGCCCAATCCGCTCATGACCCAGGTAGGCGAGATGACCGTAGGCCTGCTCCATCGCGACTGCGTCGTCCGTGGACACCCGCGGGAAATCCAGGTGCTCCGCGGCGGCGTTGACGAGGACGACCGGCAGACGCAGCTTCAGCAGGCGTGCATAGTGATCGTGCGGCGCATCGGCCTCCGCGTACTGCCCGCCGGCGAACACCATGCCCGACACCTGCCGCTCCAGGAGCATCTCCACGTACTCGGCCTCGGACATGCTTCCCGTTCGCGTGCACAAGACGGCGTTGAACCCACGCTGCGCAAGCGCGCCGGCAACAACTTCTGCAAGAACCGGAAAGATCGGGTTCTGCAGCTCGGGCACCACAAGCCCGACCATGCGCGCACGCCGCACCCGCAGATGCGTCGGCCGCTCGTAGCCGATCACATCGAGGGCAGTGAGAACCGCGGCTCGGGTGGCATCGGAGATCCCCGGCTTGCCGTTGAGGACACGACTCACGGTCGCCTCGCTGACGCCGGCCTGTTTCGCCACGTCTGCAAGCTTGCGCGCCACGCTGCAATTATACGACAGATCTGTGCAAACCCTGCGTCCAGCCGACGTCGAGTCTCACCTTCAGGTCGCGCGCCGACCCGCTAGGTGTTCGCTGGAAAGACCAGGCGGAAGGTCGTGCCGGCGTTCTCTTCGCTGGTGACCTCGATGAGCCCGCCGTGAGCCTGCGCGATCGCCTGCGAGATCGAGAGCCCCAGGCCGCTGCCTTGAATGGCGTTTTCTTCCGCGGCCTGAGTGCGGAAGAAGCGATCGAACAGGTGCTGCTGCTCGCCGGCGGGGATTCCCATCCCCGTGTCTTCGACCTCGAGTACGGCGGAGCCGTTCGACCGGCTCGTCCGCACCGAAACTGTTCCTCCGTGCGGAGTGAACTTGACCGCGTTCGAAATCACGTTGTCCAGTAGTTGGCCGAGCCGCATACGGTCGCCGGTCAGCCGGAGAGGGCTCTCGGCCGGGAATTCGAGGTTGATGCCGGCGGCCTCTGCCTGTGGGCGTGCGGACTCGAGGCTCTCGTGCGCGAGGTCCCGTAGATCGAGGTTGCCCAACTCGAGTTTGAGCTTGCCCGCGTCGAGTTCGGACACGAGCAGCAGGTCGTCGACGAGCCGTCGCAGACGGTCCGTGTTGCGCTCGGCAACGGAGAGGAACTGCAGTTGTTCGTCCGTGAGCTCTCCGGCTTCGCCCTCGACGAGGAGGTCGAGGTAGCCGTGGATCGAGGTCAGCGGCGTGCGTAGCTCATGCGAGACGGTGGCGATGAACTGGTCCTTCAGCCGATCGAGATGGCGCAGCCGTTCCGTCGTCTCCTGAAGCGCCAGCTCGCGGGCCCCTGCGGCTTCCTGCTTCTGCACCAGCTCGACCATCCGGAGCAAGACAAGGCCGAAGAGGACGATCGCCGACCCCGCGATCACGATTCTGTCGCTTGTCGTTGTCCGCCCCAGCAGGCCGGTGAGCGGGGCTACGAACGTTGCGAGTGTGAGTACGAGGAGCCGCGTACGTGTGAGCGGCGTCGGCTTCGCCTCTTCGTCTGCGACTGCCATCGAAGGGTGAAGCGCCGCAGCTCCCCACAGCAGGTAGAAGGCGATCCAGCCGCCGTCCAGAAGGCCGCCGGTCTGGTAGCCGCCATGCAGTTGCAGCCAGCCGTAAACCGCATCGGACGCGAAGAGCGCAGCGATCGACGTGATCGTCAGGTAGTAAGACCTGCCACGGTTTCCGCGGCTCACCGCCAGCCGGACGGCCACCGACAGCACGAGCAGATCCATCAACGGGTATGCCATCGACGTGAGCTTCGCCGGCGTAGAGAGGCTGCCGTTGTGGGCATAGGGCGCGATCAGGAAGACCCAGGAGAGAAGTCCGAGCCCAGTGGCAATTATCAGCGAGTCGATGAGGCTCGCCCTGTCTCGGCCGATATTCCGCCGCCTGATCAAGAGCAGTAGGCCGGCCACGATGCACGGGAAGACGGCGAGGTAGAACACATCGGCGATCGAGGGGAACGGAAGCGGCCGGCCGAAGAACGTCTCGTAGTTGTAGGCGAGCACGTCGCCGGCGACGAACAGCGCCTGGCCGGCCGCGAACAGGTACCAGGGCCTCGTGGCGCTCGGACGATGCATGCGCACGCCGACGAGGATCGCGACGACGGCGCTCAGACCGATGCCGTTGAAGACCGGCCCTTGGTTGAACCCCTCTGGTCCGAACAGATAGAGCCCCACGATCGGAGCCATCACCACGAGGAAAAGCCACCATGCGCGCTCTCTCATCTTGCTTTGCTATCGGCACAAAGCAGGCACCTTCCAGGTACAGAAACTGCGTAGCCAATGCCCCCCAGAAGGGGCACCAAGGCAAGTCGCAAGCTCGGGCTTGCAATCCTCCGCTCGACATGCGAGAGTCGTCTGGTCAAGTCCTGTGGGCCCTCGGGTTCGCAGGACTTGGCGTTTCAGGCCTCGTTCTCGTCTCTAGACTTCAGCGATGAGCGAGGTTACGCACGAGAGTACGGCGACGTCGCGCGAGCCGGAGGCGTGGTCGCCCTCGTCCTGGCGCGCGTACCCGGCGCTTCATCAGCCCGAGTGGCCGGACTCCGATAGGGCGGAAGCCGCCCGCTCCCGACTCAAGGGGCTTCCCCCGCTCGTCTTCGCCGGCGAGGCCCGGCAGCTCCGCGATTCGCTCGCTCAGGTTGCCGCCGGGCGTGCGTTCGTCCTCCAGGCCGGGGACTGCGCCGAGTCCTTCCACGAGTTTTCGGCGCCGCTCATCCGCGACAAGCTCAAGATCCTGCTGCAAATGGCGGCGGTGCTGACCTACGGCGGGATGCTTCCAGTCGTCAAGATCGGCCGAATCGCCGGGCAGTTCGCCAAGGCCCGCTCCTCGCCGACGGAAAACGTGGGCGGAGTGGAGCTCACGTCCTTTCGAGGACACATGGTCCACGACGAGGCGCAGACGCCCGAGGCGCGCGTTCCCGATCCGGACCGGATGCAGCAGGTCTACCACCAGTCCGCGGCCACGCTCAACCTCCTGCGTGCCTTCACGAAGGGCGGTTTCGCCGACCTCCAGCAGGTGCACGCCTGGAATCAGGAGTTCGTCGCGAAGTCGCCCGAGGGCCAGCGCTACGAGACGATCGCCTCCGAGATCGAGCGGGCTCTACGCTTCATGGCGGCCTGCGGGATCGACCTGACGTCCGCGCCGCAGCTCCACCAGATCGACTTCTGGACGAGCCACGAAGGGTTGGTGCTGGACTACGAGGAGGGTCTGACGCGGCGCGACTCGCTCACCGGCGAGTGGTACGACTGCTCGGCCCACATGCTCTGGATCGGCGAGCGCACCCGGCAACCGGACGGCGCTCACGCGGAGTTCTTCTCCGGGGTGAACAACCCGATCGGCTGCAAGATCGGGCCCACCTCCTCGCCGGAGGACGTGCTCCTCCTCTGTGAGCGGCTGAATCCGAGACGAATTCCCGGGCGGCTCACGCTCATCTCCAGGATGGGGGCCGATCGCGTCTTCGAGCTGCTTCCGCCACTCTTGCGAGCTGTGCGCGAGTCCGGGCATCCCGTGGCCTGGGTTTGCGATCCGATGCATGCGAACGTCTTCACGACGGATTCGGGGCTTAAGACGCGTCACCTCAATGCGGTGATGGGAGAGATCGAAGGCTTTTTCGCCGCGCACCGGCAAGAGGGGACGTGGCCGGGCGGAGTTCACCTCGAATTCACAGGCGAGGACGTGACCGAGTGTCTCGGCGGCTCCGAAGAGGTGCTGGAAGAGGACCTGAACCTGCGCTACATGACGCTCTGCGACCCAAGGCTGAACGCGCGTCAGTCGCTCGATCTGGCGTTCCGCGTCGCCGAGCTCATGCGCCGTTATCCGACTTCGCGCTGAGCTCATCGCCGTGAGCGCGTTTGCACGTGCGGAGGCCGACGCACCGCTCCGCCGCGACGTTCGTCTCCTCGGCGCAGTGTTGGGCAAGGTCCTCGTCGAGCAGGAAGGCGACGAGCTGCTCGAGGCGGAGGAACGAATCCGGCTGCGCTCGCGCGATGCGCGCGCCACGGGCGACGTCGACGCTGTCCGCGACGCCGTGCGTATGCTGGCGCCCGGCGAGCAAGCAAACGTTCTGCGAGCGTTCGGTCTCTACTTCCAGCTCGTCAACATCGCCGAACAGCATCATCGCCTGCGCCGTCGGCGGCAGTACGCCGCGGAGGATCAGCAGGCGCCGCGCGAGTCTCTCGCAGATGCGTTCGAGCGCCTTCGCGGCATAGATACGGAGGAGCTCCGTGCACGCGTATCGGGAATTTCGCTGGAGCTCGTCCTGACCGCGCACCCGACCGAGGCGACGAGGCGCACGTACCTGCTCGCGCACCTCCGCGTGGCGGAACTGCTCGCAGCACTCGACGCCGCTGCATCCACGGTGGAGGAGGAGCACATCGAGAGCGAGCTCGGCGAGCAGATCACGATCCTCTGGCAGACCGACGAGGTCCGTCACGGACGGCCGCGCCTCACCGACGAGATTCGGCACGGGCTCTGGTTCTTCGAGCACAGCCTTCCTGACGCAGCCGAGCGCCTGCTCGCGGAGTATCGAGCGCGCCTGCCCGACGCACCGTCACCGCTCTCGTTCGGAACCTGGATCGGCGGCGACATGGATGGCAATCCGGCTGCTGGTGCCGAAACGATTCGCGAAGCGCTCGACCGCGCGCGCGAGCTTGCGCTCGGGCGATACCGCAGCGACGTGCGCGAGCTCGCCGTCGCTCTCGCTATGAACCGCTCGCTCGTCGAGGTGTCGGCCGAACTGGACGAGTCGATCACGCGCGACGAACGCGAGCTGCCCGAGTACGCCGGAACGATCGGGAGGCGGAGTGAGCTCGAGCCCTATCGGCGCAAGCTCTCGTTCATCTGGTGGCGGCTCGGCAACGACGGGTACGACCGCCCCGCCGAACTGCTCGCAGATGTCGACGTGCTGGCGCGCAGCCTGGCGGCGAACCGAGGCACGCGCATCGCGGGCGGCCGGCTGGCGGCGCTGCGCCGGCGGGTCGAGATCTTCGGCTTCCATCTCTCCAAGCTCGACGTGCGGTTGCACGCGAGCGAGCTGCGTGAGCCGGGCACGCGGACGCGCGACGCCCTGGCCGCCGCGGCCGACGTCAGGAGGCGTCACGGACCGGACGCGCTCGACACGGTGATCGTCTCCGGCACGACGTCCGCCGCCGACGTCCTCGCTGTCCTCGACCTGAGTGACGAGCCGCTCTCCGTCGTTCCATTGTTCGAGACGATCTCGGACCTCGGGCGGGCGCCGGCCGTCGTACGCGAGCTGCTCGCCGATCCGCGCTTCGCGCAACGGGTGGAGGGTCGCGATCGCCGGCTCGAGGTGATGGTCGGCTACTCCGACTCCGGTAAGGACGGCGGCTTCCTCGCCGCACAGTGGGCGATCTACCGCGCGCAGGAAAGCCTCGTCGAGGTTGCACGGGAGGCCGAGGTCGAGCTGACGATCTTCCATGGACGCGGCGGGAGCCCGGGCCGGGGCGGCGGCCCGACGCATGCGGCGATCCTCGCGCAGCCCGCGGGCCATCCGCCCGGCCGGCTGAAGCTGACCGAGCAGGGCGAGACGATCTCGTTCAAGTACGGCCTCCCCGGCCTTGCGCACCGCAATCTCGAAGCGGCGCTGGCCGGGACGCTGCTCGCGGCGTTTCCGGAAGTGTCGGCCCACGCGCCGACACAGGAAGAGCGCGCGGCCCTGGACAACCTCGCAGAGCTGGCGGAACGGCGCTACCGCACCTTCGTGCACGGGGAGCCGCTGTTCGTCGACTTCTTCCGCGCCTTCACCCCCGTCGACGAGCTCGCCCTGTTGGAGATCGGCTCGCGCCCCACCCGGCGGCCCGAGAGCGCCGACTTCCTCGATTCCCTCCGCGCAATCCCATGGGTGTTCGCGTGGACGCAGAACCGCACGATCCTGCCGGCTTGGTTCGGGAGCGGCACGGCGCTCGGCAGCCTGGTCGAGGCCGGGCAGGTCGACACGCTTCGACAGCTCCACGCGCGGCTGCCGTTCTTTCGCTCGCTCGTGGACACACTCGAGATGACGCTCGCGAAGTCGAGCCTCGAGATCGCCTCGCAATACGTCGAGCTCGTCCCAGCGGAGATCGAGCCCGAGCGTCTGTACGCCGAGATCGCCTCCGAGCACGAGCGAACGGTCGACGCCGTGCTGCAGACGCTTGAGTCGCGCACGCTGCTCGAACGGCAGCCGGTGCTACGCCGTTCGATCCAACTGCGCAATCCATACGTCGACCCGATGAACGCGATCCAAGTCGAGCTGCTGCGACGCTTCCGCAACGGCGATGACAATGCACGGCTGCCGCTGATGCGATCGATCGCGGGGATCGCCGCAGCGTTGCGGAACACGGGGTGACAGGTCGCTAGGGAATCGCGACGCCCGTGTCGCGGCGATCGGCGTCGTCGACCTCCGCATACTCCGTGCCTTCGGCTTCGGCCTCGATTCGGCCAACCTCCTCCTTTGCGCGGATGAGCCGGAACTCAACAACGGCAGCGGGCCATTCGGCCAGGAGCCTGGCGGCCTTGGGCGACCCCGTGTAGTCATGGTGACGCTCGACTAGGGCACGCACGCGCTCGGCGGCAACGGCGTCGAGCCCCTCGGCAACGACGAGCTGCCCGTTGAGCCGGAGGTCGAGCACTCCCGTCGGGTCGTGGACGAACGCTTCGCCGCCGGTCATGCCCGCGCCGACGTTCCGTCCGAACGGGCCGAGGATGACGACAGTGCCGTTCGTCATGTACTCGCACGCGTTGCTGCCGACGCCCTCGACGACCGCGGTCGCACCCGAGTTGCGGACGGCGAAGCGCTCGCCCGCCGAGCCTGCGAGGAAGAGCTCGCCGCCGGTCGCCCCGTAGAGAACCGTGTTGCCGGCGAGACACGGGTCGCCCGTGTCGTCGGCCGGAGGCCGGATCACGATGCGGCCTCCGCTCAGGCTCTTGCCGACGTAGTCGTTCGCCTCGCCGTCGAGCACGAACTCGATGCCCGCCGACAGGAAGGCGCCGAAGCTCTGCCCTGCGGTCCCTTCGAAGCGATAGTGGAATGACTCTTCGGTTCCGGCCTTCGCGAGCGCACCGCCAAGTCGCGCGCCGACAGCGCGGTCGTCGTTGCGGATGCGGTAGCGCGGTGCCGGGGCCGACCGCTCGGCGGCGATCCGTTCCCCGAGCTCGCCGCCCGCGGCAACCGGTTGCTCCGCGCCGACGTAACGGAGCGCTTCACCGTGCAGGGGCGCGAGCAGACCGTCGAGCTTCAGCAGTCCGGCACGTCCGTCGGCTTGACGCCGCTGCAGAAGATCGGCGCGGCCGACCGCCTCGTCGAAGCTCCGCAGTCCAACTGCTGCCAGATGACGGCGCACTTCCTCGGAGACGAGCAGGAGGTAGTTCTCGACCATTTCCGGAGTGGCCGCGAACTTCGCGCGCAGCTCCGGACGTTGAGTCGCGATCCCGACGGGGCAGCTGTCGACATGACACGTGCGGACCATCAGACACCCCTCGGCCAGAAGCAAAGCGGTGCCGAAGCTGACCTCGTCAGCGCCGAGCAGCGCAGCGACGACGACGTCGCGGCCGGTCTTGATCCCGCCGTCCACCCGCAAGCGCACGCGTCCGCGCAGCCCGGTGGCGACGAGCGTGCGCTGCGTGTCCACAAGGCCGAGCTCCCACGGGATGCCTGCGTTCTTGATCGACGACAGCGGGCTCGCACCGGTGCCGCCGTCGGCCCCGGCGAAGTGGACGACGTCCGCGAGCGCCTTGACGACGCCTGCCGCAACGAGCCCGACCCCGGCCTCCGCGACGAGCTTCACCGACACGTCAGCATCGGGGTTTACCTGTTTGAGGTCGAAGATCAGCTGTGCCAGGTCCTCGATCGAATAGATGTCGTGGTGCGGCGGCGGGGAGATCAGCGCAACGCCGGGCTGCGTGTGGCGCAGCCGCGCGATCTCGGCCGTGACCTTGTGACCGGGCAACTGGCCGCCCTCACCCGGCTTCGAGCCCTGAGCGATCTTGATCTGGAGCTCGGAGGCGAAGGCCGCGTACTCGGCAGTGACACCGAAGCGTCCCGAGGCGACCTGCTTGATGCGTGAGTTCCGGTCGGTCCGAAAGCGCGCCGGGTCCTCGCCGCCCTCACCGCAGTTCGAGCGGGCCCCGAGATTGTTGAACGCGCGCGCGATCGTCTCGTGCGCCTCGGCGGAGAGCGACCCGTGCGACATGCCGCCAGACGAGAAGCGCTGCACGATCGACTCGGCCGGCTCGACCTGCTCGAGCGGGACCGGTTGCATGGCCGCACGTAGCTCGAGCAGGTCGCGCACCTCCATCGGCTCGCGTCCGTTGACGAGCTCCGCGAAATCGGCGTAGCGCTCCCACCCGTTCGTCCGCACGGCACTGCGAAGCGCGTGCGCGGCTCCCATGTCATCGCTGCGAGCGGCCGCCTGCAGCGCCTCGAGCACGTCCGGATTCGTCTCGTGTGGCTCGCCGCCCTTGCGGAACTTGAAGTAGCCGGGGTTCTCGAGGCGGGGGCGGCTCGCGGCGGCGGCGCGGCCACGCGCGACGGTCTCCTCCTCCAGTTGGTCGAGGCCGATTCCACTGATCGACCATGGCGTCCCCGGGAAGGCCGCCTCGACAAGGTCACCGTCGAGGCCGAGCGCCTCGAAGGTCTGCGCGCCGCAGTAGCTGGCGATGTCGGAGATGCCGAGCTTCGACATCACCTTGAGCACCCCGTCTTCGATCGACTGCTTGAAGCGGGCTTGCGCCTCGGCAGGCGACGGCCGGTCGCCGCCGATCCGGTCGCCCTCGGCCAGCGCCGCAATCGTCTGCAAGGCGAGCCGCGGGCACACGGCCTCGGCTCCGAAGCCGAGCAGGCACGCGACGTGGTGCACCTCCCGCGGTTCGTCACTCTCGACGAGCAGCGTCGCGAGCGTGCGCAGCCCGACTCTGACGAGGTGATGGTGCACGATCGAGGTCGCGAGCAGGATCGGCACCGGCGGCCGCTCAGGGGACGCGTCGCAATCGGAGACCAAGAGCATCCCGTGCCCCTCACGCACGGCGGTCTCCGCCGCTTTCGCGAGCCGCGCGCACGCGCTCTCGAGTCCTTCCGCAGGGTGGAAGCTCGCGTCGATCCGGACGACGGCGAGCTCGTCGAAGGCGGCTGGGTAGAGGAAGAAGCTCTCGAGCTCGATGCCCGCCGCTTCCTCGGGAGACTCAACGAGCAACGGGCCGCGCGCGCCGAGCAACGTGGAGAGCGACATCACGAACCGCTCGCGGATGTGGTCGATTGCCGGATTCGTAACCTGCGCGAACCGCTGGCGGAAATAGCTGAAGAGCGGCCGTGCACGCCCGGCGAGCGGCGGCAGCGCCGTGTCGTCCCCCATCGAGGAGGTCGGTTCGTGTCCATGGGCGGCGGACGGACGCACGATCACGGTCAGCTCCTCACGCGTGTAACCGAAAAGCACGTGGCGGACCGCAAGGTCCTCCTCCGGCGGCGATGCGGGCTCGCCTGTCGACGCTTCGCGCCGCCACTCTTCGAGCCAGCGTCCGTAAGGGCGAGCGCTCGCGAGCCGCAGCTTGATCGCGCGGTCCTCCTCGAGGCCGCGCTCGGGATCGACCGCGAGCATCTCCCCCGGCCCGAGCCTTCCCCTGCGAGCGGTCGTGCCGACCGGGACGTCGAACACGCCCGCCTCCGATGCGCAGCACACGAGATCGCCGGCTACCACGTAGCGAAGAGGGCGCAGGCCGTTGCGGTCGAGAGCGGCGCCGACGACCCGGCCGTCCGTAAAGACGATGCCCGCCGGCCCGTCCCACGGCTCGACCAGCCCCGCGTGGAAGCGATGGAAGTCGCGCACCTCAGGGTCGAGCTCGGCATCTCCTTGCCACGCGGGCGGAATGAGCATCGTGAGCGCATGGCGTGCGTCGCGGCCGCCGCGCACGAGCAGCTCGAGTGCGTTGTCGAGCATCCCCGAATCCGAGCTCGCTTCCTCGAGGACGGGCCCGTCTACTCCCAAAGTCAGTGCGCGGGCGCGCATCCAGTTGACGTTGCCGCGGATCGCGTTGATCTCGCCGTTGTGGCACAGGAGGCGGAACGGCTGCGTCCGCTCCCACGACGGCTCGGTGTTCGTCGAGAAGCGTTGATGGAAGACGCCAAAACGAACCTCGACCGCTGGGTCTTGCAGGTCGGCGTAAAACGGAGCCAGCTGGTCCGCGGCGCAGAGCGCCTTGTAGACGACCGTGCGAAAGGAGAGCGAGGCGACGTAGAGATCGTCGCGGCCGTCGAGGCGCTTGCGGGCGCGGAAGGCAGCCGCCTCGATGCCGTCGTCATCGCCCGGCGGCGGCTCGAGCAGCGCCTGCTCGATTGTCGGCGCGGAGGCCTGGGCCGCCGGGCCGAGCGCCTCGACGTCGACCGGCACCGAGCGCCAGGAACGCACGGCGATGCCTTCCGCCCGGCAGGCTTCCTCGACCGCGTGCCGCCCAGCCGCGCCGCGGAGGAAGACCATCGCGATGCCGAGACCGGGCTCCGGCAAGAGGGCCGCAGGGAGAGGCAGGAGGACGCCTGCGCCGTCACCCGTGCGGTGATCCGCCGCCACGGCTCCCCGGTGCCGAACACGACTCAGGGCCTCGAGGAGGGAGTCGAGCACCGCCCTGGAGGGGCCACCGGAGAGCCGGGCGACGAAACCGATGCCGCAGGCATCGCGCTCGCCGACCGAAA
>DAINSN010000068.1:0-11374 GCA_036741295.1 Gaiellaceae bacterium | reverse complement strand
CTCGTCGAGTCGAGCAGGGCACGTGTGCTCCGGCCGTCGACGGACATCGACAGGCGGAAGCGCGCAGCTCCCTGGGCGGACCAGCTGAGCCGGAGTCGTCCGCCTTGCCTCACGCCCGTGAGGCTGACGCTTGGTCTGCCTTGCGCGCGCGCAACGGCGGCGGCGACGTCGAGGACGCCGTAACCGAGCGTCGGTGTCCACGAGCCGTGGCCGGAGGCGGACTCTTTGAGGATCGCCGCGACCTCTGAGGCGCTCAAGAACGGATTCGCCGCCATCACGAGCGCAGCCGCACCCGACACCTGTGGTGCGGAGAACGAGGTTCCGCTCGCGAAGCCGTACGCGCCTCGCGTCGAGCGAGGCAGCTGCACGCGCGGGTAGGAGCCGAAGGGAGCGGACGACGCGACCGCGCCGAAGACGTTCTGACCGGGTGCCGCCAGGGAGAGGTCCGATCCCGTGTTGGAGAACGCGGCCCGATCGCCGGTGGTCGTCGAGGCGGCGACAGCGAGTCCGACGCCGTCGCGGCCGTTCGAGCCGTCAGGCTGGAGCAGCGCTGCCGGGTACTCGACCGGATTGCCCTCGGCGAACTCGTTGCCGGCCGCGGCGACGAGCAGCACGCCGTGTGCGACTGCGTAGTCGACGGCACGCTGTTCGGTTACCGACGTGTCGGGGCCGCCGATGCTGAGATTGATCACGCGGGCTCCGTGGTCGACCGCGTAGATGATCGCGTTCGCCTCGTCCACGTCCGTGAGCGTGCCGTCCGGCCGGCTTGCCTTGACCACGAGCAGCTTCGCGTCTCCTCCGAATCCCGCAACCCCTTCATGGTTCGTCACCGAGCCCGCAGCGAGCGATGCCACGAACGTCCCGTGGCCGACCGTGTCGCGAACAGCCGCGTCTCCCGTGAGGACGTTGTAAGCCTGCGGCCGCTTCGCGGCGATATCAGGGGCCGCAAGATCGGCGCCGCTGTCCACGATTGCGATGGTCAACGCCGAGGCGGCGCGCAAAACCGAATCCGGAACGGCGTTCGCATGCGTTGCCTGGTACTGCCACTCATAGGGTGCTCCGAAGGACGGGGCGAGAAACAAGGCAGGGTCGACGGCGGGACGGCGTGCACGCAGTCCTTCGACGAAGCGAATGCCCGGCAGAGTGGTCACCGCGGACGCAAAGCCGGGTGCGTAGGGCTGCACCTCGGCAACGCCGAGCATAGGCAGCCGGCGCAGTACGACGCCCGGCTGGCGGGCGAGTGCAGCCGAAAGCGCTTGTGGCGAGTTGTAGCCGACGGCGACAGGCGGCAGGGTGCCGCCCGACGCGGCCGCTGCTGAAAGCGGCAAGACGCACAGGACAACAGCCGTTGTGAGGCAAGCCGCAATCGATCGCATGGCGATCCTGGCTGACCATGGTGGGCCTCGGACCGGCTGTCAATACCCGGTACGCTCCCTCACCATGGCTGCGACCGGGCAGGGCCGCGCAAGCGCGCGGGTCAACGTCGCTGGACGCGGCGACACGAACATCGCGACGGGCGTCCCGGTGCTCGATCATCTGTTGTCCGCGCTGGCGGTCCACGCGTCCTTCGACCTCGCGCTGGAGGTGGCCCCTGGTGCGCCGGAGGCCGAGATCAGCATTGCCGCCCGCTCGCTGGGCGAAGCGCTTGCCGAGCCGCTCCGCGCCGAGGGCGCGCGCGGCCACGGCTCGGCCGTCGTTCCCGCGGACGAGGCGCTCGCACACGTCGCTCTCGAAGCATCGGGTCGGCCGCTGCTCGTCTCGAATGTCGATCTCTCGCAGGCACGCATCGCGGGTCTCGCGGGAGATCTGGCGGCGCGATTCCTGGAAGAGTTCGCGCAAGCCGCGGGCCTGACGCTGCACGTGAGGCTCGTCGAAGGACGCGACACGCAGCACGTGCTCGAGGCGATCTTCAAGGCACTCGGCGTTGCGCTGGCGCAGGCATGCCGACCGCGAAGGAGGGAGGGCGAATGAAAGAGGTCGTACGCACCGAGTCGGCACCGGCGCCGTTTCAGGGTGCGCCGTACTCGCAGGCAATCAAGGCGAACGGTTTCGTGTTCGTCGCAGGACAGGTCGGGATCAAGCCCGACGATCCGCAGCCGGTCGGCGACGGCATCCGCGAGCAGACTGAGCAGACGCTTGCGAATCTGCGCGCCATCCTCGAAGCGGCGGGCAGCAGCATGGACCGGCTCGTCAAGACGACTGTCTTCCTAACCGACCTGAACGACTTCCAGGGGATGAACGAGGTCTACGCAAAGCACGTGGGCGATCAGCCGCCCGCCCGCTCGACCTTCGAGGTCGCGAACCTTCCGCCCGGCCTGCTCGTCGAGATCGAAGCAATCGCGCTGCAGTAACTGTGAACAAGAAGATCGAGGACTTCGTCCGAGGGCTGCACCTCGACGCGTACCTCGTCGGCGGCGCGGTGCGCGACGAGCTGCTCGGGCGCGAGTCGAAGGACGCGGACTTTGTCGTGCCGGGAGTGGACTACGACGGCCTGCACGCGGTACTCGAGCCGCACGGAAGGGTGGAGGAGCTCGAGGTGGCAGGGCGCCGCGTCGGCGCGCGTCTCCATCCCCTGGATCGGAAGCTGCGCGCTCTTGCACCGGCGGGAATCGAGTTCGCGCCTCCCCGTGCCGAGCGCAGCACCGGGCCGGGCCGCCACGATTTCGAGATCGTCGCCGATCCGGGGCTCTCGATCGAGGATGACATGGGCCGCCGCGACTTCACCGTGAACGCGATGGCGAAGCGGCTGGAGACGGGGGACTTGGTCGATCCTTTCGGGGGCGCGGCGGATCTGAAGAACGGCGTGCTGCGCACGGTTCGGCCGCGGAGCTTTGCCGAGGATCCACTGCGTCTCGTCCGTGGCCTACGCCTTGTCTCCCAGCTCGGCCTCGAGCCGGACGCGGAGACACTGCAGCAGATGCGTGCCGAGGCAGCGAGCGTCGCGCTCGTCTCCGGAGAGCGCGTGGGGGGTGGGCTCGGCGCCGACGGGATGGGCGAGCTCTCGAAACTGCTGCTCGGAGCGGAGCCCGCGCGGGCGCTGCGGCTCGCCCGGGACACCGGCGTCCTCGTCGCGCTCCTGCCCGAGTTCGCGCAGGCGATCGGTTTCGAGCAGGACAGCGAACGACAGCACCTGCCGCTTGACGAACACATCTTCGCGGTCGTGCAGGCCGCGGCGGATGCGGGCGCACCACTCGCGGTGCGGCTGGGCGCGCTCTTCCACGACCTCGGCAAGCCGAGGTCAAACGGGAAGCATGCTGAACGCGGCGCCGAGCTCGCCGGCGCGGCGATGCGTCGGTTGCGCTATCCGACGAATCTGCGCACATACGTAACCCGGCTTGTGAGCGCGCACGCGTTTCCACTGGACCACGTCGACGAGCTCTTCGCGCGCCGCATGCTGCGGACGCACGGCGATGAGCTCGCATTCGATCTCGTTGCGCACAAGGAAGCGGACCTGCGCGGCAAGCGGGTGCAACAGTCGGAGCTCGAGGCTGTCTCCCGGCTGCACGCCTTGCTCGAAGAGGAACGCTCCCAGCCGCATCGCCTCGCCGATCTGGCGATTGACGGGTCGGACCTGATTGCCCTCGGCTACGGCGAGGGGCCCAAGGTCGGAGCCGCGCTCGAAGCGCTTCTCGATGCGGTCGTCGACGATCCTGAGGTGAACACGCGTGACCGGTTGCTCGATCGCGCCCGGGCACGGCTCTCTTGAGCGTCACGCTTCTCTCTTGGGACGTGCCGGGACCTTACTCGGTCGCCTTCTCGACGCGCGGGGGCGGTGTCAGCGAAGGAACCTTCGACTCGCTCAACCTCGGCCTGATGACTCACGACGAGCCCGCGAACATCGAGGAAAACAGGCGCAGGCTCTGCGAGGCCGCCGGTGCCGAGGTCGCGCGGCTGGCGATGAACCGTCAGGTCCACGCCGCCACCGTCAACCGCGCCGAGGCCGGCGAGCGAAGTCGCGAGGGCGACGGGCTCTGGACCGATGAGCCCGGTGTCCCGATGCTGAAGCTGACCGCCGACTGTCTACCGATCGCCCTCGTGCGTGAAAACGGGGAGAAGCCGGCGCTCGCCCTCTTGCACGCGGGGCGCCTGGGGCTCCTGCAGGGCATCGTCGACGCGGGCGTCGCTGCGCTCGGCGGGCAGCTCGCGGCAGTGATCGGTCCCGGTATCGGGCCGTGTTGCTACGAGGTCGGCGGGGAGGTCGCGGACCCGTATCGCGCGCGCTTCGGCGCCGACGCACTCCGCGGTCGGAACCTCGATCTCTGGACGGTTGCGGAGCGCGTGCTGCGCGCCGCCGGCGTCGAGAGCGTCGAGCGCCTCGACCTGTGTACCGCCTGCGACTCCGCGCGCTTCTTCTCGCATCGCCGCGACGGACCGATCACGGGACGCCAGGGAGTGATCGGCTATGTCACCTGAGGCGGTACGCGCGAACTACGAGCGCATCCGTTCCGAGGTCGGCGACGGCGTGACCGTGGTCGCAGCAACCAAGTACGTCGCGCTGGAAGACATGCGCATGCTCGCCGATGCAGGCGTGCAGGTCGTGGGTGAAAACCGTGCGCAGGATCTCGAGCGCAAGCACGCGGAGTACGGCGACGCGTTCCGCTGGCACTTCATCGGCCAGCTGCAGTCGAACAAGGTGAAGGTCGTGAATCGCATCTGCGAGCTCGTGCACTCGCTCGACTCCGATTCGGCCGCGGGCCGCCTCACCGTCCCGGCCCTCGTCGAAGTGAACCTGGCCGGCGAATCTTCGAAGTCCGGGATCGTCCCCGAGGACCTGCCGCGCTTCCTCCAGCTCTACGGTGACGTGCGCGGGCTGATGACGATGCCCCCGGAGACGGACGATCCGGAGGCGTCACGTCCTTACTTCATCCGCTTAAGGGAGTTGGCCGAGCAGCACGGCCTGCGGGAGCTCTCCATGGGAACGAGCCAGGACTACAGGGTTGCGGCGGAAGAGGGAGCAACCCTCGTCCGCGTGGGCTCGGTCCTGTATGGGGAGTAGCATTTAGCGCGAGATGGGCTTTGCGGACGTGTGGAACAAGACCCTCGTCTACTTCGGTATCGCTGAGGAGGACGACTGGGACGAGGAGGCCTACGTCACGGACGAGGACCTCCAGCGAAGCTACGCCGAACGGCCCAACGTTCGCCGCCTGGCGCCGCGACGGCGCGAGCGGGAGTTCGACGACTGGACCGACCCCGAGCCGACCGGGGCGAACGACAGGACCGCGGTCCTGCGGCCACGCGTCGCAGCGGTACCGTCGCCGGCCTCCGTGCGCGTCCATCTGGTCGTACCGCGGAGCTTCAACGACGCGCAGCAGATCGCAGACAAGTTCAAGGAATCGATTCCGGTCATCCTGAATCTCCAGAGCTCGGACCAGGACCTCTCGAAGCGTCTCATCGACTTCGCCAGCGGGCTGACGTACGCCCTCGACGGCGGCATGCAGCGTGTGGCCGACAAGGTCTTCCTGCTGACCCCGCGTAACGTCGAGGTGTCGGCCGAGGAGCGCGCGCGCCTGCTCGAGCGCGGCGGCTTCTTCAACCAGGCCTGACCAAGGAACACAGGCCTTGACGCCGAACTGGGTGTGATGGCCGACGGTGCCATGCTCGGCTTGCTCTACGACGCTGTCGACAACGTCGCCAGCTTCGTGCAGGTTTTTATCACCGTCTACTCGCTGCTGATCCTCGCCTACATCATCACCTCATGGGTGCGGCTTCCCTACTCGACCTGGCTGAACAGGATCCAGCGCTTCCTCTACGACGTGTGCGACCCGTACCTCCGGCTGTGGCGCCGCATCCTGCCGACCTTCGGACCGCTCGACCTCTCGCCTGTGATCGGCGTGGCGTTTCTCTACATCTTCCTGAAGGTCATCCTGAGCATCCTCAACCGCTTGCACTGAAAGGGGAGACCCATGACCCTAACTCCCGTTGAAATCAGACATCTCAAACCGGCGAAGAGCATCGTCGGGGGCTACCAGCGGACAGTTGTCGACGGGCTGCTGGAAGAGATCGTCGCGAGCTTCGAAGACGTCTGGCGCGAACGCGCAGACCTCGCCGACAAGGTCGAGCAGCTCGAGTTGGATCTCGTTCGCTATCGCGAGCTCGAATCGCTCCTGCGCACGACACTCGTATCGGCCGAAAAGGCTGCGGTCACGCTTAAAGAGCAGGCCGGGAGGGAGGCGGACCTCATCGTCGAGGAGGCGCGCTCCGAGGCCCGCGCGATCACGCGGACGGCGCGCGCGGACCACGACCGGCTCCTGACAGAGGTGCGGCGGATGCGCTCCCTTCTCCACTCGGTACTCGCGCTCGTCGACGAGGAGCCGCCGGAGAAGAGCGCCGAGGCGGAGGCGGCCTGAGCGGACTACGGAGCTAGACTCCCTGCATGGAAGCGGTTTCCACGCGTGTGCGCCTGCGTGTGTCCCCCGGCGCAAGGAGCGCTCACGTCGTCGGCCGGCACGGTGAGGCTTGGAAGGTCCGCGTCGCCGCTCCGGCGGAAGGTGGTCGCGCGAACGAGGCGGTCGTCCGACTGCTGGCGGAGACACTCTCGCTGCCGCGCGAGGCGGTGACGCTCGTTTCGGGTCACGGTGCGAGGGACAAGATCGTCCAGCTGGCGGGTCTCGACCCGACTCAGATCGAACGGCGTCTGTCTTCGGCCGTCGGGAAGGAGCGCACGACGTGAGCGCACTCGAGACTGATCGGTTCCGTGAGGCTCTGCTCGAAGAGCGAGAGCGCGTCCAGGCCGCGATTCAGAACCTCCAAGAGGAGAACTCCGGCAATCTGGCGGAAGACGCCGGCGAGGAGACGGCCCACGACCTCGCGGACACTGCAACCGAGACGTACGACCGCGAGCTCGACCACACCCTCGAGGAGAACTCGGAGCACGTCCTCGCAGCGATCGACGCCGCGCTGAAGCGCATCGACGAAGGGACGTACGGGATTTGCACGAACTGCGGCAGGCAGATCGCCGAGGAGCGTCTCGAGGCGCTTCCCTGGGCGACGCTGTGCATCGACTGCCAGCGCGACCGGGAGCGAGGTTGACCGAGCGGCTCTCGTCACGCGCGGCGGACATCCGGGTCGGCTCGACGACCGACGGGCTGACGCCGATCTCCGTCGCCGAGCGCCAGCTCGGCGCCAGCTGGCCGCAGTGGTTGAGTCTCGGCTTGGTCGCGCTCGCCGGCATCGGCGCGGATCAACTGACGAAGTCGATCGTGACGAGCCGCCTCGATCTCAACGATCAGGTGCATGTCGTCGGTGCGTTCTCGATCCACCACGTCACGAACTCGGGGATCGCCTTCGGGCTCTTCGCGAGCGCGACGTCGATCGTCATCCTCCTGACCGGTCTCGCCGTCGCGTGGATGCTCTACTTCTTCGCGCGCTCCGGCTCCCGTCATCCGGTTCTCCCTGTTGCGCTCGGGCTCGTGATCGGAGGCAGCGTCTCGAATCTGACCGACCGGGTCCGGCTCGGACACGTGACGGACTTCCTGGACTTCAAGTACTGGCCTGCCTTCAATCTCGCCGACAGCTTCATCGTTGTCGGCGTCGCGGCTCTGCTGCTTGCGCTCGTAGCCTCGGACCGACAGGCGACGCGTTCTCGGCGGATCATTGGTTAGCGAGGGTCAGAGGGCGAAGACGGCCGCACGAGCAAAGCTCGCGCGGCCTCTGAGCGACGTCGCAAGCGACGTCGCCGGCCGGTCTCAGCGCGTGCGTGAAGCAACGCGTCCCTGACGAGGCGGCGGGCGAGCGGCTCGACCGCTTCCTCGCCTCCCTGCCGGAGCTCGGCTCACGCGGTGTGGCCGAACGGCTGCTCGACACGGGGACGGTGCTCGTCGACGGCCGGCCGCTCGGCAAGAGCCATCGACTCTCCGGCGGCGAGGAGCTGGAGTTCGAGCCGCCGCAGCAAGTTGCCACCGAGCTCACGCCGGAGCCGATGGACCTGCGCATCGCCTACGAGGACGAGCACCTCATGGTCGTGGACAAGCCCGCCGGCCTCGTCGTGCACCCTGCGTCCGGGCACGCGACCGGCACGCTCGTCCAGGGCCTGCTCGAACACGACATCGCCGGCGGAGATGCGGCTCGTCCCGGCATCGTGCACCGGCTCGACCGCGACACCTCCGGGCTCATGGTCGTCGCGCGGTCGGAGGAGTCGTACGCCCGTCTGCAGGATCTCGTGCGGAGCCGCGCACTGGAACGGCACTACGCCGCCCTCGTCGTGGGACGACCGCGATCGCGCAGCGGCCGGGTCGAGGCCCCGATCGGGCGCGATCGCCGTGACCCGCTGCGGCAGTCGCTCGACACCGACAAGCCGCGTGAGGCGATCACTCACTTCGAGGTGAGGGAGCTCCTGGTGCGGCACACGCTGCTCGACGTGAGGCTCGAGACCGGACGCACCCATCAGATCCGAGTCCACCTCGCCGCCATCGGTCTTCCGGTCGCCGGCGACACCGTCTACGGGCGGCCACGCGAGCTCGGCCTGGAGCGGCAATTCCTACACGCGGGGCGGCTCGCCTTCCCGCATCCCTTCACGGAGGAGCGAGTGGACGTGGAGTCGCCGCTGCCCGCCGATCTAATGGCAGCTCTCGCACGCGCCAGACGCGAAGCGTAGTCGCTAGAATACAGCGGTTTTTCGCACCCGACCCGGCGGATCAGTCTGGGTGGCGGTGCCGGCGTTCGACGGATGCCGGTTCCAGCCAGGCCCCACCGGCAGCAATCAAATCAACCAGAAAGGGGACCTGATCCCAATGTCCGTCGTCTCTATGCGCGAGCTACTGGAGGCTGGAGTCCACTTCGGCCACCAGACGCGACGCTGGAACCCAAAGATGCGCCGCTTCATCTTCACGGAGCGCGGGGGCATCTACATCATCGATCTGCAGCAGACGCTTCAGCTGCTGGAAGAAGCCCACGCCTTCGCCCGCAACATCGCCGAGCGAGGCGGCTCGATCCTCTTCGTGGGAACGAAGAAACAGAGCCAGGGCGCCGTGGAAGAACAGGCGAAACGCGTCAACATGCCCTACGTCAACCATCGCTGGCTCGGCGGGCTGCTGACGAACTGGCGCACCATCTCCGACCGCATCGACCGCCTGCACGAGCTGCGCCGCCTGAAGGAGGAGGGCCAGCTCGACCTGCTGCCGGCAAAGGAGCGCATCTCGATGCTCAACGAGCTCGAGAAGCTCGACGAGAACCTCGGCGGGGTGGCCGACATGAAGCGGCAGCCCGACGCCGTGTTCATCGTCGACCTGAAGAAGGAGCAGCTCGCCGTGCGTGAGGCTCGGCGGCTCGGCCTGCCGGTCGTTGCGCTCGTCGACACCAACTGCGACCCGGACGAGGCCGACTACGTCGTGCCGGGCAACGACGACGCGATCCGGTCCTGCGACCTGGTCGTACGCGTGATCGCCGACGGCATCGCCGCAGGCCAGCAGAAGGCAACTCCCGCCGACTTCACGCCGGCAAAGAACGGAGCGCCCCCGGAGGAGCAGGCGACCGTCCCGGAAGGTGATGACAAGCAGGTGTCTCCGATGGAAGAGCCTGTCGCCGAGGCTGCGCCTGTCGCCGAGGCTGCGCCCGCAGCGGAGGCAAAGCCGGAAGAGGTCCCCGCCGAATGAGCGGCATCAGCGCAGCACTCGTCAAGGAGCTTCGCGACCAGACCGGCGCGCCCATGATGGACTGCAAGCGCGCGCTGGTGGACACCAACGGTGACATCGAAGCCGCCAAGCGCCTGCTGCGCGAGCGCGGCATGGCGAGCGCCGAGAAGCGCGCCGGCCGGGCCACGACCGAAGGCAAGGTCGGTTACCGCATCGGCGAGGAGGCCAAGCGCGGGACGATGGTCGCCGTCGGCTGTGAGACCGAGCCCGTGTCGAACAACGACGAGTTCCTCGCGTTCGCGAAGAAGGTGCTCGAGGCCGTCGAGGCGGACGGCCCGGACGCGGCCGAGCGGCTCGACGAGGAGCGGAAGGCGCTTTCGGGCAAGCTCGGCGAGAACATCGTGGTCGCAGGCACGGCGCGGTTCGAGGCGGTCGACGGCGGGCTGATCGAGGGCTACGCCCATCCGCCGGCGAACAAGCTCGGGGTGCTCGTGCAGGTTCGCGGCGGGTCAGGCGACATCGCCCGCAAGATCGCGATGCACATCGCAGCCTCGTCACCGCAGTGGGTCGGCCGGGAGGACGTCCCTGAGGAGGTCGTGACGTCGGAGCGCGAGATCTTCTCGAACTCGGATGAGGTCCTGTCGAAGCCCGAGCAGGCGCGCGAGAAGATCGTCGAAGGAATGCTCAACAAGCGCTTCTTCGCCGATCGGGTGCTGACAGAACAACCTTGGATCCACGACACCGGGAAGACCGTGGGTCAGGCACTCTCCGAGGAAAGCGCCGAGGTGCTGGAGTTCGAGCGGTTCGCCCTGACGGGATGACCGTCCAGTCGGAGGAAGCGATCGCGGAGGCCCCCGAGGCAGGCAGTCCCGTTTTTCGCCGCATCCTGCTCAAGCTCTCGGGGGAGTCGCTCATGGGTGCGCAGGAGTACGGCATGGACCGCGCGACGATCGACGCCATCGCCGAGGAGATCGTCGAGGTGCAGGCTTCCGGAGTCGAGACGGGGATCGTGGTCGGCGCCGGCAACATCTACCGCGGGATGTCGGCTGCGGCCGAAGGCATGGACCGCGCGACGGCCGACTACTCCGGGATGCTCGCGACGGTGCTGAACTCACTGGCGCTCCAGGACGCGCTCGAGGACCGAGGCGCCGACACGCGGGTGCTCTCCGCGCTCGAGGTGAAGGAGGTCGCCGAGCCGTACATCCGGCGCCGAGCGATTCGCCATCTCGAGAAGGGCCGCGTCGTGATCTTCGCAGCCGGCACCGGCAACCCGTTCTTCACGACCGACACGGCTGCCGCTCTGCGAGCGCTGGAGATCAACGCGGACGCGATCCTGATGGCGAAGCACGGCACCGCCGGCGTGTACGGAAACGATCCGCGTCTCGACCCCGACGCGGAGTTCCTGCCCGAGCTCACGCACCGGGAAGCGATCGAGCGCGGCCTCAAGGTGATGGACACCACGGCGCTGTCTCTCTGCATGGACAACAATCTGCCGATCTACGTCTTCGCCCTTGCCGACGGAAACATTCGCCGCGTGATCGCCGGCGAGCGCATCGGCACGATCATCTCGACGCCGGCGAAGGAGGAGCGCTGATGGCCACCGTCGACGAGTTCATTCAGGACGCCCAGAACCGCATGGACGCGAGCGTCGAGCACACGCGGACGGAGTTCCACACCGTCCGCACCGGGCGCGCCTCCGCGGCCCTCCTCGACCGCGTGCAGATCGACTACTACGGCCAGCAGACGCCGCTCAAGCAACTGGCCACGATCAACGTTCCCGAGCCGAGGATGCTGACGATCCAGCC
>DAINSN010000067.1:3713-11435 GCA_036741295.1 Gaiellaceae bacterium | reverse complement strand
AGAAGCCGTTCTTCGGCGAGCTCGTCGAGTTCATCACCTCCGGGCCGACGCTGGCTCTCGTCGTCGAGGGCGAAGGCGCCATCGCGACGCTGCGCAAGACGATCGGCGCGACGAACCCCGCCGATGCGGAGCCAGGCTCGATTCGCGGCGACCTGGCGAGCTCGATGCCCGACAACCTCGTGCACGGCTCCGACTCGCCGGAGTCTGCTGAGCGCGAGGTCGCGCTCTGGTTCTCGGACGATGAGCTCGTCTGACCGACCCGAGTACGTTCAGCAGAACGTCGCGAACTGGACTCGTGCGAACACGGAGTACACCGATGCCTCTGCAGCCCGCGCCTGGGCGCAGGAGGAGATCAACTGGGGCGTGTTCGGGACGCCCGAGTCACAGCTGAACATCCTCGGCGACGTGAACGGTCTCGACGTCGTCGAGCTCGGCTGCGGGACCGCGTACTTCTCCGCGTGGCTGGCGCGCCGCGGCGCCAACGTCGTCGGCGTAGACCCCACACCCGCCCAGCTCGAGACGGCGAGAAGACTGCAGCGCGAGACCGGCATCGAGTTTCCCCTGATCGAGGCGATCGGCGAGGACGTGCCCCTGCCCGATTCGTCATTCGATCTCGTCCTGTCCGAGTACGGAGCCTCGCTCTGGGCCGACCCCTACCGCTGGATTCCAGAAGCGGCTCGTCTGCTGCGACCCGGCGGGCGCTTGATCTTCTTGTCCAATTCGACCGTCTGCACTCTCTGCATGACCATGGACGGTGTGGGTGAGCAGCTCGTCCGGGCCCAATTCGAGTTAGGCAAGTTCGAGTGGTCGGACACACACGAGGTCGAGTTCCACCTCGCCCACGGCGACTGGATCGACCTCCTGCGCGCGAACGGGTTCGAGGTCGAACGGCTCGTCGAGCTGTACGCGCAGCCGGATGCCGACACGCACACGTACTACAAGTACGTCACGGCGGACTGGGCGCGTAAGTGGCCCGCAGACGAGATTTGGGTCGCACGCAAGCGTGGCTGACGCACCGCCGTCGCCACCGCTGCTGCTCGCGTCGACGTCGCCGCAACGCAAGGCGATTCTCGAACAGCTGCACATTCCGTTCGACGTCGTCGCACCGGACTATGAAGAAGAGACGCCGCCCGACGCCGATCCGTTGCAGGTCGTGCGGGACCACGCACGCGGGAAGGCGCGGTCCGTCGCCGACATCGCCGAGGAACGTCCGGTCGTCGGCGTCGACACCGCCGTCGTGCTCAATGGCCGGATCTACGGCAAACCTGAGAACGCCGCCGAGGCCGAGCAGATGCTCGAGGAGCTGAGCGGCAAGACGCACGTCGTCGTCTCCGGGCTCTGCCTGCTCACCCCCGGCTGGGAAGAGCTCGAGCACGAAGCGACCCAGGTGGCGTTCCGGGAGCTCACGCCGCGCGAGCTCGGCACCTACGTTGCAAGCCGTGAATGGGAGGGCCGGGCGGGCGCCTACGCGATCCAGGGTCGTGGCGCCTCGCTCGTCCGCTTCATCGAGGGCGACTACCTGAACGTCGTCGGGCTTCCTGTTGCGCTACTCATTCGCCTGCTCGCGGAGCGCTTTTCTGGGGTTTACGGGTTCGGTTGATCTAGACTCGAACGTCCTATGGGGCTCTTTGACAGGCTGGGCGGCTTCGGCGGCCGCGATATGGCTGTGGACCTTGGCACGGCCAACACGCTCGTGTACGTCCGCGGCCGTGGGATCGTGCTCTCCGAGCCCTCCGTCGTCGCCATCGACCAGCGAACCGGCGAGGTGCACGCCGTCGGCGTCGAGGCGAAGCGGATGCTCGGGCGCACGCCGGGAACGATTTCCGCGATTCGCCCACTCAAAGACGGCGTGATCGCCGACTTCGACGTCACCGAACAGATGCTGCGGCACTTCATCCAGAAGGTGCATCAGAATCGCTTTGCGCATCCGCGTGTCGTCGTGTGTGTTCCTTCCGGCGTCACCGGTGTCGAGAAGCGAGCCGTCGAAGAAGCAACGCTGAGCGCAGGCGCACGCCAGGCGTACCTGATCGAGGAGCCGATGGCCGCTGCGATCGGCGCGGGGCTGCCCGTTGCGGAACCGACCGGCAACATGATCGTCGACATCGGCGGCGGCACGACCGAGGTCGCCGTCATCTCGCTCGGCGGCATCGTCGTCTCGCAGTCGTTGCGCGTCGGCGGCGACGAGATGGACGAGGCGATCATCAATCACATCAAGCGCGAGTACAAGCTGCTGATCGGCCAGCAGACGGCCGAAGAGATCAAGCTCGAGATCGGCTCCGCCTACGACATGCGTGAAGAGCTGCAGGCGGAGGTCCGCGGGCGCGACATGCTCACCGGCCTGCCGAAGACCGTCGTCCTGAGCTCGGAGGAGGTCCGGCGGGCCCTCGACGAGCCGGTGCAGCAGATCATCGAGGCGATCAAGTCCACCCTGGACAAGACCCCGCCGGAGCTGGCTGCGGACATCATGGACCGGGGCATCGTCCTGGCCGGGGGTGGGGCCCTGCTGACGAACTTCGACGAGCGGCTCCGCCACGAGACCCAGATGCCCGTCCACCTGGCCGAGAGCCCGCTCACCTGCGTGGCTGTGGGCTCAGGGCGCAGTCTCGAGGAGTTCGAGGCGATCCACAGGAGCGCCAAGGCCCGTCGGAACAACCACCGGCGCTACTCCAGCTAACCTACGTCGCTCTCGTGCCTCGCAACCGCGTCAGCGCGGTCCTGGGCTCGTCCGTACCGAGACCGAGACCCCAGCCGTTTCCCTCCCGCAGCCGCTCGACTCTCAGGCGACGGGTCGTGGTGGGAGTCCTCGTGCTGCTCTCGCTCGTGCTGATCACGATCTCCTTCCGCTCGGGGTCGGGCGGGGCGGTCAACCGGGTCGAGGGAGCCGGGGCGACGGTGCTCCGTCCCTTCGAAGTGGCTGCCGAGCGCGTTGCGCGCCCATTTAGGGATGTCTACGGCTACTTCGCGGGTCTGGTGCACGTGAAGCGGGAGAACTCGCGTCTGAAGCAACAGGTGAACGAGTTGCGCCAGCAGGCGCTGCAGGGCCAGTCGGCGCAAGAGCAGAACCGCGCGCTCCGCAACCAGCTGAAATTCGTCGACAGCCCGCTCTTCCCGGCTGACTACTCGCCGGTGAACACACGGATCATCTCGTGGGCGAGCGAGTTCGAACAGCAGGTCGTGATCGCGGCCGGCTCCGATCGCGGTATCAGGCAGGACACCCCGATCGTGACGCGCGACGGCCTGGTGGGCCGCGTGACCGAGGTCACCGGTAGTGCGGCGCAGGTGACGCTGCTGACGGACGAGAACAGCGCCGTTCCGGTGCGCGACCAGAAGACCGACGCGATCGGGCTCTTGCGTCACGGTCAGGCCGAGGGTTCGCTCCTGCTCGACTTCGTGCGCAAAGAAGCGAACGTGCAAGTGGGCGATGTAATCGTCACGTCAGGCACGCGTTCGGCCCAATACCCGTCGCTCTTCCCGGCCGGGATCCTGATCGGGGTGGTCACGAGCGTCGGCCAGAGCGACACAGCGCTCTACAAGCAGATTCAGATCGACCCCTACGTCGACTTCTCCGCACTCGATGCGGTGACTGCGCTGATCACACACAAGCAAACCCCAAAGGCGCCTTGATGCCGGCCGACGCAGCGAAAGCGGCAGGATTGCTGTTCGCGGTCGTCGTGATCCAACTGTCGGTGATGGCGAACGTCGACATCCTCGGGGGCCATCCGAACCTCTTGCTCGTCACGCTCGTCTCCGTCTCGCTCCTACGCGGCGCGGTCTTCGGAGCGGTCGCGGGTTTCTGTGCCGGCCTGCTCGCGGACACCGGCGTGTTCGGCACCCTTGGCTTCACCGCTCTGCTGCTGACGGTCGCCGGCTACTGGACGGGCCGCTACGGCGAAACGACGGGACGTGACCGCGCACACGCGCCGGTGTTGTCGATTGCGGTCATCACCGTCCTCTACCAGATCTCGGCGCTCGTGCTGCGCTACATGCTCGGCGAGCCTGCGCCTGCGCACCACATCTTCGCTGCGCTCGGCCCGACCGTGCTGCTCAATCTGATCCTGACCGTCCCCGTCTACGCGCTCACGCGGCGGCTCTTGCGCCCCCGTGAATGGGTGACACGAGAAGTGCGCCTCCTTGGCTAAGCGGAACCTTTCTCGGCGCTTCCTGCCGCCTGACCCTCACGTCGCGGAGCCGTACCGGCTGACGCCGAAGCTCGCCCTGCGAGTCGGGCTCCTCGGCATGCTCGCGCTCGCGGTCTTCGCAACGCTCTTTCTTCGCCTGTGGTCGCTGCAAGTCCTGAACGGCGAGCAGCTTCTGCGCGCGTCGCAGAACAATCAGCGCCGAGACATCCGTGTGCAAGCTCCACGCGGCCCGATCCTGGATCGCAACGGGGAAGTGCTCGTGACGAATGTCCCCGGCCGTGCCGTCCAGATCTGGTCGTCCGACCTGCCGAAGCGGCGCGGCGTGCGGTTGCGCGAGATCCGTGCGCTCGCCCGAGTCCTCGATCTTCCGGCCAACCAGATCGGCGCGGCGATCAGACGCCATCGCCACGACCCGCTCACGCCGATCAGGATCAAGGACAGCGCGAGCCGGGCCCAGGTCTTTTACCTGGAAGAGAGGGCCGAGGACTTTCGGGGTGTCCAGATCGTGCCGGCCTACCTGCGCTATTACCCGAACCGGGAGCTTGCCGCGCACGTGCTCGGCTACGTGAGCGAGATCTCGAAGGAGCAGGTGGCGGCTCTGCGCGGCCAGGGGTACAGAGGCGGCGACACGATCGGCCAAACGGGAATCGAGTCGTACTACGACAGGTATCTGCGTGGAACAGCCGGTCTGTCGCAGCTGCGGGTCGACTCGCTCGGCAGGCCGATCAGCCTGGTCGTGCCGAAGGTCCCGGCGCATCCCGGCAACGCGGTCCGCCTGACGCTCGACGTGAAGTTGCAGAAGGCCGCGGAGGAGGCGCTTCGCTACGGCATCGACCGCGCTCGCAACTCGCAGTGTTACGGCTGCTGGTTCTCGAACGGCGGCGCGATCGTCGCGCTCGACCCGCACGACGGCTCGATTCGCGCGCTCGCGTCGGCCCCGACGTATCGGCCGTCTCTCTTCGTCGGTCGTGTGCGGCAGAAGGCGCTCGACGTCGCCGGCCTGACCCCGCGCACAGCGAAAGGGGCCAACTACCCCGCGCTCGACCGTGGGATCAATGCCGCGTATCCGCCGGGCTCGACGTTCAAGCCCGTCACGGCGATTGCTGCGATGCAGGAGCACATCCTGCAGCCCTTCGAGCCTCTGGCCTGCACCGGGTCGTACGAGAAGAACGGCACGACCTTCAAGAACTGGGATCCGTTCGTCAACGAGGCGATGACCTTGTCGACGGCGCTCGCGAGATCGTGCGACACCTACTTCTACCAAGTCGGCTATCGCTTCTATGGGATGCCGTCCGACCGAGGGCCTCGCCTGCAGGCGTGGGCGAGCCGGTTCGGCTTCGGCCAGAAGACCGGGATCGATCTGGGCGCCGAACGGAGCGGTCTGCTGCCGACACCCGACTGGCGCAAGAAGACGTACACGAAGAAGACCGACCCTGGTCACTGGCAGGTCGACAACCTCTGGAAGCCGGGCGACTCGATCCAGCTCGCGATCGGGCAGAAGGACCTGCTCGTCACGCCGATGCAGATGGCGCGGTTCTACGCGATGATCGCGAACGGCGGCAAGCTCGTCACCCCGCACCTGCTGCTCGATGTCGAGCAGCCTTCGTCGAACCACAATCCCGGTCGAGCCGTGCCGACGCCGCCGGCGCCGGCACCCGAGCCGACGAACGTCGATGCTCAGGCCCTCGCGGTCGTCCGTGACGGTCTGTTCCAGGCGACGCACGCCACCCTCGGCACGTCCGCTTCGATCTTCGGGAGCTTTCCGGTCTCGATCTCCGGCAAGACCGGCACGGCGGAGAAATCGATCGATCCCGGCGACGGCATTGCCCGGATCTTCAACCAGTCCTGGTGGTGCGGTTACGGGCCGTCGGACTCACCCGACCTCGTTGTCTGCGCGCTGATCGAGAACGGTGGCCACGGCGGCGACGCTGCGGCACCGGCTGCGCTCAAGGTTTTCGAGTCTTTCTTCGGCAAGCAGGCGACCCAGACCGGGCCGATCCACAGCGACTAGGTGGCCCTACCAGCGACACTCACCGGCGCCCGGCCCGCGATCACGCGGCGCGCTCCCGCGTCCTCGGTCGCGACCGGGCAGTCCAGCCCGGGCACTCTCGTGAGCGCCGCAGGCGCGAGCGCCATTGCATCGCTTGGTGCTCGCGACCTCGGCATCCAGCAGTGCCACTGGCAGGGCCACTAGTGGTCGACTACGTCTCCAACTCACGTGCAGCAGGCCGCGCCCGCCGGCGTGAGGCGGTCGAGGTCGCCTCCTTCGTCCGGCGCCTCGACTGGATCCTGATCGGCAGCGTCGGGGCGCTCGTCGGGTACGGCCTCTGGGCGATCGCCGGCATCACGCATCACGACGTCGCCGGCGACCAGCGCTACTACCTGACGCGGCAGGTGGTCTTCGTCGTGATCGGGACGCTCGGGCTGCTCGTAGCGACGCTCATCGATGCAGACCACTACCGGACGCGGTGGCGTGTGATCTTCGGCGGCACGACCTTCGTGATCGCGATCGTGCTCCTCGCGGGCCCGATTCGCGGCTCGAAGCGCTGGCTCGATCTGGGGTTTTTCCGCTTTCAGCCTTCCGAGTTCGGCAAGGTCATGTTCGTGCTCGCGCTCGCAGGCTTTCTCGCCGAGCGGTCGAGGCGCCTGCACGAGGTTCGCACCACTCTCACCGCGCTCGGGCTTGCGTCGATCCCCATCTTCCTCGTCTTCCTGCAGCCCGACTTCGGCTCGGCACTCGTCTACTGCGCAGCCGTCGGGGCGGTGCTCTTCGTTGCCGGAACTCCCTGGACGCACATCGCCGCAATCGCGGCGGGAGCTGTGGCGCTCGCGGTCCTCGTGCTCGGCGCCCTCCCCGCCGCCGGTCTCCCGGTATTGAAGGACTACCAGCAGAAACGACTCACGAGCTTCCTCAATCCCGACCAGGATCCGGGCGGGACGACGTACAACATCACGCAGTCGAAGAACGCCATCGGCGCCGGACAGCTGCGCGGCCGCGGCGTCGACAACGCGACGCAGACCACGCTGAACTTCTTGCCCGAGCACCACACCGACTTCGTCTTCGCATCGCTCGCGGAGGAGCGAGGCTTCGTCGGCGCCTCCTTGCTCCTAATGCTCTACCTGCTCGTGGTCTGGCGCGGCTTACGCATCGTGACCCTTGCGCGCGAGCCGTTTTCGGCGATCGTCGCGGGCGGGCTCGTGTTCGCGTTGCTGTTCCAGGTCTTCGTGAACGTCGGCATGACGATGGGCATCGCTCCCATCACGGGCATCCCGCTCCCGTTCGTGAGCGTGGGCGGTTCGTCGATGATCGCGAACCTGATCGCGATCGGGATCCTGCTCTCGATCTCGGTGCGTTCGCGCGGGCGGCGCTAGGGCTAGGCCGCCTCGGCGGCAGGCCTCAGCTTGGCCCGACGGGTCTTGATCGCGCGCAGCCGCTGGGAGAGCCGGGCCCAGGCCCAGGGCTCGACCTCCTTGTAGCGCAGGACGGACTGGCCTCGAGTCGCCTCCAGGTACTCGAACCAAGCATCCGCTTCCTCGATCAGGAGCAGTTCGTGCGCTTCGCGTTGTCCGGTCACTCGAGGTT
>DAINSN010000067.1:0-3613 GCA_036741295.1 Gaiellaceae bacterium | reverse complement strand
GGCGGTTGGTACCCTGTGGGCAGATGTTTTCCATCGCCCACAACCTGCCGCGCACGCTCCGCGCCGCCGTCCCAGCCGGCGTTGCAGCAGCGCGCGCGCACGAAGGAGATTTTTCTTGCGCTGGTTTCGATCCAGAAAGTTCGAGGAGAAGGCGCCCAGCGAGGCAGCCGCTCCAACAGAAGCACCTAAACCTGTAAGCACCGAGCCCGCCGGCGAAGCGGGACAATCGAGTAGCACCAGGCCGAGACGTCGTCGCGGTAGCCGCGGCGGCAGCGGCCGCCCACGGAAGACTGCGACGGCCGAGGCGAAGACCGAGGCTCCAGAGGCGAAGACCAAGACGGCGACGAGAGCGCCGAAGACCGAACGCAAGACTGCCGGCCCACGGCGTGAGCGCGAGCGCCCGCAACAGCGCCGCCGCCGCGAACCGCCGCGCCGGGCACCACTCCCGCAGGCGAAGCGCGAGCTACTCGTGTCCGTCGACGTCGGCGAGCAACGAGTTGCTGTTTTGGAGGACGACCGGGTCGCAGAGGTGTACCTCGAGCGTCCCGAACGCCGGTCGATCGCGGGCGACATCTATCTCGGGACTGTGGACAACGTCCTCCCGGGGATGGAGGCCGCGTTCATCGAGATCGGCCTCGAGAAGAACGGCTTTCTCTATGTCGACGAGATCGTCACGCCCGAGCTCGAAGGCAAGGCGAGGCACGGCAAGAAGATCCAGGACCTGATCAGCCGCGGCCAGACGATCATGGTGCAGGCTGTCAAGGACCCGATGAAGACGAAGGGCGCGCGGCTCACGACGGAGATCTCGCTGCCCGGCCGCTTCGTCGTCTACCAGCCGAACGGCGACGGGTTCGGCGTCTCGCGGCGTCTCGACGACGAGGAACGCTCGCGCCTGAAGGACGTGCTCAAGGCTCTCGACCTCAAAGGCGGCGGCGTGATCGTTCGCACCGCTGCAGAAGGTGCGTCCGCCGAGGACATCGAGCGCGACCTTCTCTTCCTGCAGAAGCTATGGAAGTCGATCGACGCGCGCGCCAAGAAGTCGAAGCCGCCGACGCTCCTCTACCAGGAGGCGGAGCTGCCGCTTCGCGTCACGCGCGACCTCTTCACCGAGAACTTCGAACGCGCGCTGGTGGACGAGGACCGGGCGTACAAGCGCATCGTCGGCTACCTCAAGAAGACGTCGCCACACATGGTCGAGCGCGTCGTGCGCTACAAGGACTCACCGCCGCTGATGGAGGCCTACGGGGTCGACGCGGAGATCAAGTCCACCCTGAGTCGCCGGGTGGATCTGCCGTCGGGCGGCTACCTCATCTTCGACTACGCCGAGGCGTTCACCGTCATCGACGTCAACACCGGTCGGTTCGTCGGTTCCCGCTCCAAATCGTCGGGGGCGCGGCTCGAGGACACGATCACGAAGAACAACCTCGAGGCGGTGAAGGAAGTCGTCCGCCAACTGCGCCTGCGCGACATCGGCGGCATCATCGTCATCGACTTCATCGACATGGCGAACCCGAAGAACCGCGCCACCGTCGAAGGCGCGCTGCGCACGGAGCTCGAGCGCGACCGGACGAAGACCTATGTGGTGGAGATCTCGCCGCTCGGCCTCGTCGAGATGACCCGCCAGAACGTCACCGACGGACCACGCGAGATCATGACCAAGAAGTGCCCGACCTGCGGCGGTGACGGTATCGTCCTGTCGGAGACGTCCGCCGCGGTCGAGATCGAGCGCCGCCTGCGCGCACTCACCGGCACGTCACGCCACCAGGCCTACCGAGTGGAGGTCGCCGCCAAGGTCGCTTCCATCCTCATCGGTCCGGGAGCCGCACGCCTGCAGGAGCTGGAGAAGCAGACGCGGCGTCGCTTCTACCTCCAGCCGAAGGAGGACACGCATCTCGATCACTTCCTCGTGCTCGCCGAAGGGAAGCGCGAGGAGCTTGCACCGGCGGCCCCGGTCGCGGAAGGCGCCAAGATCGAGCTGAAGCTCGTCGAGCTCGGACTGCACGATGCCAATGCGGGTGTCGGGAAGCTGGACGGACTCGAAGTCTGCGTCGCGAATGCAGCGAAGCAGGTCGGCAAAAAGGTCGACGTGCAGATCGAGCGCGTGCTCGACGACGCTGCGTACGCCACGCTGGTGAGCCAGGCGGTGGCGGCCGACGAGCCGATCACCGCCGAGAGCGAGGCGGAAAAGCCCACGCGTCGCACCGCGACGACGGCGAGCACGGCCAAGACGGCGGAGCTCGACGATCCCGAGCTCGACGAAGAGGATGAGGAAGCAGACGAGCCCGAGGCCGACGAGCTAGAGGCCGACGAGGCCGACGACCTAGAGGCCGACGAGCCCGAGGCGGAGGCCGTTGCCACGGCAGACGGTGAGCCTGCGGTCGCGCCGAAGAGGAAGACGCGCCGAGGCTCACGCGGCGGCCGCGGCCGCAAGAAGAAGACGGCCGCGGCACCTGCTGCCGCCGGGAATGGCACCGGCGAGCCGGAGGCCGTTGCGCCGCCCGCAGCCGCGAGGATCCACGTGCCGGACCTGGACCTGGGCGAGCCCGACGATTCCCCGGACGAGCCCGCAGGCGACGGCACGGAGCCTCCCAGGCCGAAGAAGAAGACCCGCAGGGGGACGAGGGGCGGGCGGGGTCGGAAGAAGAAGACGGCAGCCGCCGTCGTCACGGCGACGGACGGCAGCGGCGATTCCGCAGGCCCGCCCGTGGTTGAGGAGAAGCCCGCTGAGCTCGAGGAGGAAAAGCCCTTAGATCTCGAAGAGGAGAAGCCCTCGGACACCGAGGAGGAGAAGCCTTCGGACTGGGAATACGTGCCGATGTCCAAGTGGGACGACGATCTTCCGAGGGCCTAGGCTCCGCTACACTTCGCCGCGCTCGCGGGCTTGAAGGCCCGCATTTTCACGCCATGGCTGCCACCAAGACCTCATACGCGATCATCTCGCTCGGTGGGAAGCAGTACCGCGTCCGCGAGGGCGAGCGGCTGCTCGTCGACCGGCTGAAGACCGACGAGGGGAAGACGTTCAACCCAGTCGTCCTCTTCCTCGGCGGGGACGGCGACGGGACGCTCTCGCCCCGGACCCAGGTGACGGCGAAGGTGGTCGGACACGTTCTCGGCGACAAGATCCGGATCGGGAAGCGCCGCCCGAAGTCCGGCTACAGGAAGCAGACCGGCTTCCGGGCGCATCTGTCGCAGATCGAGATCCAGTCGATCGGCGGCGTCGCAAAACGGACGACGACGGCCTCGGCTCCGCCCGCCGAGCAGGAAGCGCCGGCGCCGAAGGCGAAAGCAGAGCCCAAGGCCGCCCCCACCACTGCGGCACCCGCCCCCGCCCAGCCGCCTCGCGGCTACGAAGATTTCACGGTCGCGGACATCGCCGAGAAGTCCAAGCGGTGGAAGATCGAGCAGCTCGAAGCGGTGTTGAAGTTCGAGAAGAAGAACGCAAATCGAAAAGGCGCGATCGCGGCACTCGAGTCCGCTCTCGCCGCGAAGCAGGAGAAGAACTAGATGGCTCACAAAAAGGGACTCGGCTCGTCGCGCAACGGGCGCGACTCGAACCCCAAGATGCTCGGCGTGAAGATCTTCTCCGGCCAGGAAGTGAAGGCCGGGATGATCC
>DAINSN010000066.1:0-11872 GCA_036741295.1 Gaiellaceae bacterium | reverse complement strand
AGGTAGGCATTGCGCAGGTCGCGTGGACGCCAACCGAGAGTCAGGGTGTCGAGCGTGACCACGATCGCGGAGTAGCCCGACGCCTCGGCCCTGTGCACGAGGCTCTCGACCACCTCGCGGTCGCTGACCCAGTAGAGCTGGAACCACCGCGGCGCGTCGCCCATCGCAGCCGCGACTTCCTCGATCGAGTGCGACGCGGCGCTGGAAAGGATGAATGGGACCCGCAACGCCGCCGCGGCGCGCGCCGGAGCGAGCTCGCCGTCGGGATGGGCGATGCTGAGGACGCCGACCGGCGCGAGGAAGAATGGGAACGGCGACGGCGTTCCCAACACCTCGACCGAAAGGTCGCGCACGCTGTTGCCCGCCAGCATGCGCGGCCGCAGCCGGTGCCGCTCGAACGCCTGCCGATTGGCGCGCAGCGTCGACTCGTTTCCCGCGCCGCCCGCGATATAGCCGAAGGGGCCCGACTCGAGCTTCTCGGCGGCCAGCGCCTCCCACTCGTCCGCACCGACGGGCCAAGGGGACTCGCCTGTGACGTAGATCTCGTTTTGGAACTGGCTACCGTCGAAATGCATTCGCCGTCCGGACGGTCATATCATCCCGCCTCCTATGGCGCTTCTTGCGGTCGAGGACGTCACGCGTCGTTTCGGCGGGATCGTGGCTCTCGCCGATGTCTCGCTTGCGTTGGAGAAAGGAGAGATCGTCGGGCTGATCGGGCCGAACGGCGCCGGCAAGACGACGCTCTTCAATCTGATCACACGGCTCTATCGCCCGAACAGCGGCCGCATCCTGTTCGACGGCAAGGATCTGACCCGAACACCTGCGTACCGGATCGTGCGACTCGGGATCGCCCGCACGTTCCAGAACGTCGTGCTCTTCCACAACATGACGGTGCTCGAAAACCTACTCGTCGGCGCCCACTCGCAACTTCGTCCCTTTTCGGAGCGGAGCGGCCGCAAGCAGGCCGTAGAGATGCTCGAGTACCTCCACCTCGGCGAGCTCGGCGACCGGCTTCCGGGTGGGCTCCCCTTTGGGACGCTCAAGCGCGTCGAGCTTGCCCGCGCGCTCGTCGCCAAGCCGACACTGCTTCTGCTCGACGAGCCCGCCGGTGGGCTCAACCACGAGGAGGTCGGTGCGCTTGCCGACGTGATCCGCCGTCTCCGCCGCGATTTCGACCTGACGATTCTTCTCGTCGAACACCACATGCAGCTGGTGATGTCGGTCTGCGACCGCGTGCACGTGCTCAACTTCGGCCGCAAGATCGCCGAGGGAACGCCCGGCGAGGTGCAGGCAAATCCGGACGTGATCGAGGCGTACCTGGGAGCCGAAAGTGTCGACGCTGCTTGAGCTGCGCGGGGTCGAGGCGCGGTACGGGCCGATCAAGGCCCTCCACGGTGTCTCGCTGACGGTCGCGGAAGGCGAGATCGTCGCCCTGCTCGGAGCCAACGGGGCCGGCAAGACGACAACGCTGCGCGCGGTGTCGGGCACCGTGCGGCACAGCGGCGAGATCGTCTTCGAGGGCAAGCAGATCGTGCGCAGCAAGCCGGACGCTGTCGCTCGCGCCGGCATTGCACACGTTCCTGAGGGTCGTGGCCTCTTCGCGGAGCTAAGCGTCTGGGAGAACCTCCGCATGGGCGCGTACGTACGCGGCGAGCGACGTACGCTGCGCCAGGAAGCGCCGCGCGTCTTCAAATATTTTCCCTGGCTGGAGCGCCGCCGCAACCAGCAGGCGGGCACGCTGAGCGGCGGCGAGCAGCAGATGCTCGCGCTCGCCCGTGCACTGGTCGGCCGGCCGCGGCTGTTGATGCTCGACGAGCCGTCGCTCGGGCTCGCACCGACGATCGTCCAGGAGATCTTCCGCATCGTCAAGGAGCTCAACGCCGACGACGGGCTCACCGTGCTGGTCGTCGAGCAGAATGCGAACGTCGCGCTCGATGCTGCGGCGCGCGCATACGTGCTCGAGGTGGGTCACGTGGCGATCGAGGGCGAGAGCGCTGAGCTTCGCCGCCACGAAGGCGTCCGCAAGTCCTACCTCGGATATTGATGGCGCTCCCGCTCGCACTCGTCTGGTCCCAGTTCGCGCAACAGGTGACGAGCGGCCTCGCCGCCGGCGCGATCTACGCGAGTCTCGCGCTCGCACTCGTTCTGATCTATCAGACCACGAACGTCGTCAACTTCGCACAGGGGGAGATGGCGACCTTCACGACCTACATCGCCTGGACGATCATGCACCACGGCGTCGCGTACTGGCCGGCCTTCGTCCTGACGCTCTTGATCGCATTCGGCGGCGGCGTCACGGTCGAGCGCGTGCTCATCCGTCCGGTCGAGCACCGTCCAGAGATCGTGATCGTGATCTTGACGATCGGGATGTTGATCGCGATCAACGGGCTCACCGGCTGGATCTGGGGACCTGAGGTGAAGGCGTTCGACAGCCCGTTCCCCAACCGCTCTGTGATCGTCGGCAACGTGTCGATCTCGATCCAGGACATCGGCACGTTTTGCATCTGCCTCGGCACCGTCGTCGTGCTCTGGCTTTTCTTCAGGTTCACGACGCTCGGGCTCGCGATGCGCTCGGTGGCCTTCAACCCAGACGCGAGCCGGCTGATGGGGGTTCGCGTCGGCTGGATGCTCGCGCTCGGCTGGGGCTTCGCGGCTGCGCTGGGGGCGGTCGCGGGGATGATGGCCGCGCCGACGGTCTTCCTCGACCCCGACATGATGCTTGTCATCTTGATCTACGCGTTCGCCGCGGCCGTGCTCGGCGGAATCGACAGTCCGGTCGGCGCAGTCGTCGGCGGCCTCCTTCTCGGCGTCGTCATCAACCTGCTCGGAAGCTACGTCAACTTCGTCGGCCAGGAGCTCAGATTGCCGACAGCCTTGGCTGTACTGCTGCTCGTGCTCGTGATCCGGCCGACGGGTCTCTTCGGTCGCGTGGTGGTGCGGAGAGTTTGATGCGACGCTGGACAACGCCGGCGTTGCAGGGCCTCGTGCTTGCCGGTGCGGTGGTGCTGATCGTGCTGCTGCCGCGGTTCACGAGCGAGTTCCGCCTCGGGCAGTTCACGTACGTCGGGATCTACTTCATCGCGCTGCTCGGTCTCAACATCCTCACGGGCTACAACGGCCAGATCTCGCTCGGCCACGCCGCATTCATGGCGATCGGGGGCTACACGGCTGCGGTCCTCATCCTCGGCCAGAAGGGGTTCGAGCTCGTCGGCCAGCATCCCTCACATGTCCTCCCCGAGCACGGGATGCGCGCGCTCTTCACGATCCCGATCGCCGGCCTCGTCACCGGCGTGATCGGCTACCTGTTCGGGCTTCCCGCCCTGCGCCTGGCGGCTGTCTCGCTCGCGCTGGCCACGCTTGCGGTCGCCGTCTCGTTTCCGGCGCTGGCGAAGCGGTTCGAGCATCTGACGGGCGGCGGGGGCGGGTTGTCCCTCCCGCTACCGCATGCGCCGTTCGGCTGGGACATCGCAACACCGCACTGGCTCTACTACGAAGCCTGGGTGACGGCGGCAATCCTGTTCGTCGTGGCCTGGCTGCTCGTGCGGGGAAGGGTCGGACGTGCCTGGCGCGCGATCCGCGACGGCGAGATCGCCGCGGTCTCGTCAGGCGTCAGCCCGGCCGTCTACAAGACGCTCGCCTTCGGCATCTCGGCGGCGTATGCCGGCGTCGCCGGCGCCCTCTTCGCGATCCAGGTCTCGTACATCAATCCGGACACCTTCCCGGTGACGCTCTCCATCCTTCTCCTGGCGAGCGTCGTCATCGGCGGCCTCTCCTCGCTGTCCGGCGTGATCGTCGGTGCTCTCGTGCTGGAGTTCCTCCCCATCTACGCCCAGGCGCCTCCCGTCGTGCACCTGAATTTCGCGAAGGAGGCCGGCCCGGTGGTCTTCGGGGTCGTCTTGATGCTGATCGTGCTCCTGGTCCCCGGCGGCATGGCCAGCCTCCTCCGGCGGATCACACGCCCGCTGACGGCAGCCCTTGCCCGGAGAGCGTGACCTTGACAGCCTTGCTCGTCGTCAGCCGACAATGCTCGGTGCCAGGAGGTGCGACAATCAGCAAACCACTCGAGCGGTCGTCGCATACGAGTACCGAGAAGCTGAATTCGGAGGAGGAGGGAAACTCGTGAACAGAGCGCTATTTGCGCTTGCGGCAGTTCTCGCAGCACTGGCCGTGAGCATCCCCGGCGCATTCGGACGCACGCTGGAAGCCACGGCGCCGACGGCGACGCCGGGCGTCACGTCGTCGTCGATCACGATCGGCGGGACCTTCCCGCTGAGCGGGCCGGCGTCGCTCTACGCGCCGATCCCACGCGGCATGGAGGCCTACTTCAACTGGATCAACACGCGCAAGGGACCGGACGGAAAGAAGGGCATCAGGGGACGCAAGATCGTCTGGAAGTACTACGACGACGGGTACAACCCCGCGCAGACCGTGCAGCTGACGAACAAGCTGATCCTCGAGGACAAGGTCTTCGCGGACGTCGGCTCGTTGGGAACGGAGCACAACCAGGCGATTCGACCGCTCCTGAACGATCGGAAGATCCCGCAGATCTTCGTCGCTACGGGTGCGAGCTATTGGGGTCTCCAGTACAAGCAGTTCCCGTGGACGATCGGCTGGCAGCCGGACTACATCGCCGAAGGGCGCTCGTACGGACTGTGGATCACAAAGAACGCGCCGACCGCGAAGATCGCGGTCTTCTATCAGAACGACGACTATGGGAAGGACTACCTTCGCGGCCTGAAGATCGGCCTTGGTGCGAAGAAGAGCCTGATCGTGTCGGAGCAGAGCTACGAAGCGACGGACACGAGCTACGCATCGCAGCTGGCACGGCAGAAGGCATCCGGAGCGGACACGTGGGTCCTGCTCTCGATTCCGACGCCGACCGTGCGTGCGCTCGCCACGGCAAAGGCGCTGAACTGGAAGCCGGACACGATCGTGATCAACTCGGTGTCGGCGATCGATTCGGTGATGGCGGCCGTCGCGGCACGGGCGGGCCCCGAGTACGTCAACGGCGCGATCACCTCGGGTTACCTGAAGAACAACAACAACCCGAAGTACGCGAACGACCCGATTGTCACGCGGTACGCGGCACTGTTGGCGCAGTACGGGCCGAGCGGCGCCGACCCGAAGAACGCGTTCTACTTCTACGGGTTTGCCAAGGCGTACGACATCGTGAAGGTGCTCTACAACGCGGGCAAGAACCCCACCCGGGCCTCGCTGATGGCGGCGACGCAGCGGATGAACTGGGTGAACCCGTACACGATTAAGGGAATCAAGATCAAGACCGGCAAATCGGATCGCTTCCCGATCTCGCAGTTGAAGCTCCTTCGCTACGGGAACGGGACGTTCAGCGAGTTCGGGCCCCTGATCAAGGGACGCTGAACGATCGCACTGTGGGGCCGGCGAATCCACGCCGGCCCCACGCTCCTCGATGGACTTCTCTCTCACCCCCGAGCAGGAGCTGATCCGGGCCTCCGCCCGTGAGTTCTGCGAACGGGAGATCGTCCCCCACTCCCGCGACTGGGATCGGGCGGAAGAGCTCGACCGCGGGCTCGTTCCCAAGCTCGCCGCCGCCGGTTACCTGGGCGCCACGATTGCGGAGGAGCACGGCGGCATGGGACTCGACACGGTCTCGTACTGCCTGCTGATGGAAGAGCTCGGCCGCGCCGATTCCTCGGTGCGCGGGATCGTGTCCGTGAACCTCGGCCTCGTCGGGAAGACGATCGCAAAGTGGGGAACCGACGAGCAGAAGCGCGGGTGGCTGCCGCAGCTCGCGTCAGGGAACGGGCTCGGCTGCTACGCGCTCACCGAGCCGGGTTCAGGATCCGACCCCGCGAGCCTCGTGACTCGCGCCGAGCGCGAGGGCGACGACTGGGTGCTCTCGGGCTCGAAGATTTTCATCACCCTCGGCAGCTGGGCCGGCCTCGCACTCGTGTTCGCCCGCAGCGGCGGGGAAGGCGCTCGCGGTCTGACGTGCTTTCTGGTGCCGACGGGCACCGCCGGATTTTCCGCGACTCCGATCAAAGGCAAGCTGGGGCTGCGGGCCCAAGACACCGCCGAAGTGTTTCTCGACGGCGTCCGTGTCCCGGACTCGAGCCGCCTCGGTGCGGAAGGCGACGGCTTCAAGGTCGCGATGTCGGCCCTCGACAACGGCCGCATCTCACTTGCTGCAGGCTGCGTCGGAATCGCACAGGGCTGCCTCGATGCGTGCGTCAAATACGCAGGAGAGCGGCGCCAGTTCGGCAAGACGATCTCGTCCTTCCAGCTCGTGCAGGAACTGCTGGCGGACATGGCTGTCGAGCTCGAAGCAGCGCGACTCCTGACCTGGCGCGCCGCGCTCCTCGCCGACTCGGGCGAACGTCACACACTCGAGTCCTCCGTCGCGAAGTACTACGCGAGCGAAGTCTCGGTGCGCGCCGCGAACGCGGCCGTTCAGGTGCACGGTGGCTACGGCTACGTGGACGAATATCCGGTCGGCAAGTATCTTCGTGACGCGCGCGTGACGACGCTGTACGAAGGGACGAGTCAGATCCAGAAGCTCATCATCGGACGGGCGCTCACAGGCGAGAGCGCCTTCACCTAGGAGGCAGGAGTGCCGAAGCTCGATGGAAAAGTCGCGGTCGTCACCGGCGCGGGTCGCGGGATCGGCCGCGAACACGCCCTCGCGCTCACACGGGCAGGCGCAAAGATCGTCGTCAACGATCTCGGCGGCTCGCTTGCCGGCGAAGGCGCCGACACAGGGCCGGCGCACGACGTCGTGCGGGAGATCGAAGCGCTCGGCGGCGAGGCGGTTGCGGACGGAGAGAACGTCGCCGACTTCGCCGGCGCGAAGCGACTGATCGACGGCGCCGTCGCCGCATTCGGACGCCTGGACATCCTCGTCAACAACGCCGGGATCCTCCGTGATCGCATGCTCGTCAACATGGAGGAGCACGAATGGGACGCGGTGATCGAGGTGCACCTGAAGGGCCATTTCGCGCCGACGCGGCATGCTGCGGCCCATTGGCGCGAGCGCTCGAAGGCGGGCGACCAGGTGGCCGCGCGCGTGATCAACACATCGAGCCCGTCCGGCGTCTTCGGCAACGTCGGCCAGCTGAACTACGGCGCCGCGAAAGCAGGGATCGTCGGGTTTACGTTGATCGCCGCCCAGGAGCTCCAGCGCTACGGAGTGACCGTGAACGCGATCGCGCCGAATGCACGAACGCGCATGACCGAGGCCGCGTTCGGAGAGATCCCGCCACCCGAAGGCGGTTTCGACGCCGCGGACCCGGCGAACAACTCTCCGATCGTCGTTGCGCTCTGCGCGGACGAGGCCCAGGGCATCACCGGGCAGGTGTTCTTCGTCTACGGCGGCGTCGTCAACATGCTCAGCGGCTGGGAAGCCGGCGAGCTGTTCGCGAGCGACGAGCGTTGGGACCCGGATGCCTTGCTGCAGGAGCTCCGCGACCGCCTGCCGGACGGGGCGGCACCGCCCGGCATGCTCGCCTCGATGCACCAGGCGGGCGGTCAGTCGATGCGCGAGCGATGAGCGCCGTCGGCCCGCGGAATCTCGCGCGTCTCGCCGATGAGACGTTCGAGCGACGCGGCGACTACCCGGCGTTGTGGTTCGAGCAGGTCTGGCAGACGTCGGGTGAGCAGTTCGCGCGCAGCGAGCGCATCGCGGCGGGCCTGGCCGAGCAAGGAGTCGTAGCCGGCGACCGCGTGGTCGTGATGATGGAGAACTCCCCCGATGTTCCCGTCGCCTACCAAGCAATTTGGCGAGCAGGCGGCGTCGTCACCCCGGCGATCTTCTTGCTGACGGCGCAGGAGCTCGGGCGACTGATCGCCGACGCAAGCCCCGCTCTCGTGCTCACGACGCCGACGTTCCGCGGGGTTGTGGACGAGGCCGCGAAAGGTGTTCGCGTCATCTCCGACCTCGGGACACTGGAACGCGCGGAACATCTGCCGATCGTCCCTCGCGACGACGACGACCTCGCGGCGCTCGTCTATACGGGTGGCACGACGGGTCGCGCGAAGGGCGTCATGCTGACACACGCGAACCTCTGGGAGGCGGGCCGCCACGGCCACGAAGCGGGACACGTTCCCGGACTCGACCTCTCCCTCAGCTGCCTGCCGCTCGCCCATTCCTACGGGTTGCTCGTCCTCAACGTGGGCATGCACCATCCGGGCCGGCCGCAGAGCGTTCTCATGCGCTGGTTCGAGCCGCAGGCCTGGCTCGAGCTTGCGCAGGAGCACCGCAGCCAGATCGCGCCCGTTGTGCCGTCGATGCTCTACCTGCTCCTCGCCCAGCCGCTCGAGGACTACGACCTTTCCGAGCTTCTCTATGTGGCCTGCGGGGCGGCGCCGCTCGCGCTCGGCGCGATCGAGGAGTTTCTGCGCCGTGTTCCCGGGGTCGAGATCCGCGAGGGATACGGCCTGACGGAGACATCGGCGTTGGTGTCGACGAATCCCCCGGGGCGCCCGAGGTACGGGACTGTCGGGCCGCCCGTGCCGCAGACGGAAGTGCAGATCGTCGATGGCGAGATCTGCGTACGCTCCGATCTCGTCATGGCGGGCTACTGGAACGAGCCAGATCTCACCCGCGAGACCATTCGCGACGGCTGGCTGTACACGGGTGACATGGGCCGCCTCGACGGCGACGGCTACCTGACGATCGTCGACCGTAAGAAGGACCTGATCATCCGCGGCGGTTTCAACGTCTTTCCACGCGACGTCGAGGAGGCGCTGCTGGAGCACCCCGCGATCGCGACCGCTTGCGTGGTCGGACGACCGGACGACGTGCACGGGGAGGAAATCGCGGCCTTCGTGACGCTGAGCGAGGAGATCGCGGCCGAAGAGCTCGTCGCCTTCGGTCGAGAGCGCCTGGGCGGGTACAAGTATCCCCGTGAGATCCACGTCGTGGACGCGCTGCCTTTGACCCCTGTCGGCAAGGCCGACCGCAAGGCTTTGCGCGAGTTGCTCACCGTGCAAGGAGGAACGACGACATGACGACCACGCTGACGATCGAGGAGCTCGAGCAGTCGGGCGAGCGCGAGCTCGGAACGAGCGACTGGCACGAGATCACGCAGGAACAGATCAACCTCTTCGCCGAGGCAACCGGCGACCACCAGTGGATCCACGTCGATCCCGAAGCTGCAGCGAACGGCCCGTTCGGCACCACCGTCGCGCACGGGTACCTCACCCTGTCGATGCTGCCGATGCTGCTCAGCGAGGTGGTGTCGGTCAGCGACGCCGTCATGGGCGTCAACTACGGCACCGAGAAGGTTCGCTTCACGAGCCCGGTGCCGTCGGGCTCGCGCGTGCGCTTGCACGGGAAGCTCCTTCGCACCGAGCGGCGCGGGCCGAGCGTCGTCTGGTACGTCGGCATTCAGATCGAGGTCGAGGGCAAGGAAAAGCCTGCGCTCGTCGGCGAGGTCGTCTACATGGCGGCGGGAGCACCAGATGCGTGAAGCGGTGATCGTCGCTGCGACCAGGACACCGATCGGTCGCGCGCGCAAGGGCTCGCTCGTCGACGCCCGTCCCGACGACCTCGCCGCGTTCGCGATCGACTCCGCGTTGAAGCAGGTTCCCGAGCTCGACCGCTCCGAGATCGTCGACGTGATGGTCGGCTGCGGCTTTCCGCAGGACAAACAAGGGATGAACCTGGCGCGGCGCGTAGCCCTGCTCGCCGAGCTTCCGGACACCGTGCCCGGCACGACTGTCAACCGGTTTTGCGCGTCGAGCCTGCAGACGATCCGCATGGCGTTCCACGCGATTCGCGCCGGCGAGGGCGATGCGTACGTCGCCGCGGGCGTCGAGTCGATCACGCAGGTGGACGGCTACCCGAAGGACGCCGAGGAGCTGCACCCGAAGCTGTTCGGCGACGACGCGCCGATCGCGAACGTCTACATCCCGATGGGCCTCACGGCGGAGAACGTCGCCGAGCAGTGGAACGTTTCCCGCGAGGACATGGACCGCTTCGCCCAGCAGTCGCAGGAGCGCGCCGTCGCCGCGCAGGAATCCGGGTTCTTCGGGCGGGAGATCACGCCGTGGGACGGCGTCGCGAAAGACGACGGGCCACGAGCAGACTCGACGCTCGAGAGGCTGTCGGAGCTCGAGCCGGCGTTCAAGCCGGGCGGCAAGGTGACGGCGGGCAACTCCTGCCCCTTGAACGACGGCGCTGCGGCAGTCGTCGTCATGAGTGACACGCGCGCCCGCGAGCTCGGGATCACGCCACTCGCGCGAATCATCGCGTCCTCCGTGTCGGGCGTCGCGCCGGAGATCATGGGCGTCGGCCCGATCGAAGCGGTGCGCAAGGCGCTGAAGCAGGCCGGGATGACGATCGACGAGGTCGACGTGGTCGAGTTGAACGAGGCGTTCGCGGCGCAGGTGATTCCCGTCTGCAGCGAGATCGGCGTCGACCCGTTCAGCGACAAGCTGAACCCGCACGGCGGTGCGATCGCCCTGGGCCACCCGTACGGAATGACCGGCGCGCGGATCATGAACACGCTGCTCAACGACCTGCAGACGCTCGACAGGACGATCGGTGTCGAGACGATGTGCGTCGGCGGCGGCCAGGGGATGGCCATGGTCATCGAGCGGCTGTGATTGCCGACCCCACAACTTCCACCGACTTCGCGGAACTGCGCGCCGACTACCGCGCCTTCATGGAGGAGCACGTCTATCCGAACGAGGTAGCGCTCGGACGCGAGGACGACGCAGCGCAGGAGCTGATCGTGGAGCTACGCGCACGCGCGAAGGCAGCAGGGCTCTGGGCGCCGCACCTCCCGCCCGAAGCCGGTGGCACCGGCCAGGGTTTCCTCGCCTACGCGCACCTGAACGAGGAGATCGGCCGCGTGCTGTGGGCGCAGTACGTCTTCAACTGCCAGGCGCCCGATGCCGGCAACGGGGAGATCCTCCACCTGTTCGGCACCGAGGAGCAGAAGGAGCGCTGGCTGAAGCCGCTCGTCGCGGGTGACATCCGGTCGTTCTTCTCGATGACCGAACCGGACGTCTCCGGCTCCGACCCCACCGACCTGCGGACAACGGCGGTGCTCGACGGCGACGAATGGGTGATCAACGGCCGCAAGTGGTTCTCCTCCGGCGCGGAGGGCGCAGCGTTCGGGATCGTGATGGCCGTCACCGAGCCCGACGCCGACCCGCGACGGCGCATGAGCCAGATCATCGTCCCCGCCGACGCGCCGGGTATCCAGATCGAGTCGGTGCCGACGCTCGGGCACCGCGGCCGCGGGTGGACGACGCACTGCGAAGTGACCTACACCGACGTCCGCGTACCCGCCGAGAATCTCCTCGGCGAGCGCGGTACCGGTTTCCTCATCGCGCAGAAACGGCTCGGCCCGGGACGGATCCACCACGTGATGCGGTGGCTCGGACAGATGCAGCGCGCCTTCGAGTTGATGTGCACGCGCGCGCTCGAGCGCGAAGCGTTCGGCGGACCACTCGCAGAGAAGCAGACCGTGCAGAACTGGATCGCGGACTCTGCGGCGGAGATCCAGGCGTGCCGCCTGCTGACACTCGACGCCGCGCACAAGATCGACGAAGAACGGGATGCGCGGGTCGAGATCTCGCTGATCAAGTTCTATGCGGCGGACGCCCTCTCCCGCGTGATCGACCGAGCCGTCCAGGTCCACGGCGCGCTCGGACTGACCGACCGGTCGCCGCTCTCGCACATGTACTCGCTCGCGCGCGGCGCCCACATCTACGACGGGCCCGACGAGGTCCATCGGATGGTCGTGAGCCGGCGCATCCTGAAGGCGTTCGCGTCGGGCGAGGGCTGGAGCTTCAGCTAGAGGTCTGATGCGAAATTCGGCCGTCGTCGGAGGGCGCTCCAGACCAAGTCGGGCAGTGCGGTCGTTCGCGGTGCGTAGCGGCGCTA
>DAINSN010000065.1:0-12226 GCA_036741295.1 Gaiellaceae bacterium | reverse complement strand
CGATGCATGCCCCGCAGATCGAGGAGCCGGAGGCGTTCAACCGGCTCTTGCGCGAGCTCTGGCGCCCGTAGGGGCAACTACCAGAAACAGAGGCGCCGCAGGTCGGCGTCGACAACATCTTCGAACCACGGGACGCGCGGGTGCTCGGGATGCGGGACGATCAGGCCCTCGTCGAACAGTCGGAGCACCGTCCTGACTAAATCGGCGAGCGACTCGAACTGGGGCGGCGTGCCCGGAAGCACGCCCTCGTCCACGATGTAAAGCGGCGCCGCGTCGGACGGGGCCGCCGGCTCCGCGCACAGCACGGGCTGGCCCTCGAACTGCGCCACCGGCACCCACGTCTCCATCAGCCCCTCGCCGCGGTACCAGCGGCGGATGCGGAGTGCGTCGGCGAGCGAGATCGCGTGCCACGGCCCGATCAGCGTCGTCTGGGGGCGGAAGTAGATCCCGGGCCCTGTGTAGTCGGGCTCGACGTCTCGGCCGATCGCGCCGTCGTGCCAGCCCCACCACGCCACGAGGTCGTCGTGCGCACGCAGCCCCTCCGCCTCCAGCTCCGCTCGCACTCGATCGGGCGGCGCACCCGGTCGAACGCCTCGACGATCGGCGCGCCGTACTCCCTCAGTCGATTCTCGAAAGCCTCGAGGAGGGGCCGCAGCTCCTCCGCCGTCACTTCCCGCAGCCCTTTACAAGAACCAAAAGCGGGCCGTACCGGATGTCGAATGGGCGGTACTGGGCTCGAACCAGTGACCCCCAGCCTGTCGAGCCCGCATGGGCTCACGCGCTTTCACCAACGCTGCACGCTTCTGCTGGGTTGGAGCGGTTTTGTCATTCCGGACACGATGCGTTTGGCGCGTGTTCCGGCACTTCTCCGCCGCTGGTGTTAGCACCGGTTAGCCGTGCTGATCAGTCACAGCCCGGGCGTGCTTTGCTCAAGCAACGCTCCGTTCGTCAGGTTGCCAGATGCGGAAGCCACCCGTGAACGCGTTGCTGTTGCTTCCGAGCCGCGCCTTCGGCGGGAGCTGGTCGAGCTTGGCGGCGTTGCCTCCGCCAAGCACGATGTCGTCCGGCTCGAGTGCAGCGCTCAGGCGCTCGACCGCTTCCGCGACGAGCTTCTGCCAGCGCTTTCTGCCGAGCTTCTTGCGGCCCCGCTCGCCGAGGTAGTCCTCGAAGGTACGTTTCTTGAACGGGAGATGGCCGATCTCCATCGGCTCGACGATCCCGTCGGCGATCAGCGCGGAGCCGAGCCCCGTGCCGAGACCGAGGAAGAGCATCGTCCCGCCCTCGTAGCTTCCGAGTGCCTGCAGGGCGGCATCGTTCAGAACTCTGGTCGGCGCTCCGAACGCTGCCTCGAAGTCGAATCCCACCCATCCCTTGCCGAGATTGAACGGCTCCGAGATGACGCGGCCGCCGTGGACCGGCGCCGGCACTCCGACCGAGACGACGTCCCAGCGCCACCCGTCCGCTGCCCCGAGGGCAGCCACGACCATCTCGGTCGGCGTCAACGTCGGGCCGGAGGGCGCCCGGCGACTCTCCGCCTCTCCGCTCACGAGAACCTTGATGTGCGACCCGCCTACATCGACCACGAGAACAGCCCGTTCGTCGACCATTGCTCCCCCTGCTCGTCTTGATCGCCCGCACGCCCCGTAGAGCCATTTCTTCGCCCAGCTGAGCGCCGTTCTTGGATTATCGTTGTGTGGCAAGGGGATAATCTTGGCGTGGCCAAGTCTATGCCGAAGCCTGCGCGCGTGCCGAAGCGCTCGGCGGGCGCGCGCATCCTGAACCGGGAGCTCTCGGCGCTTGCGCTGAACCAGCGCGTTCTCGACCTCGCCTCCGATCCAGAGCAGCCGTTGCTCGAGCGCGTCCGGTATTGCTCGATCGTCTCGAGCGTGCTCGACGAGTTCTTCATGATCCGGGTCGCTGGCCTCCTCGACCAAGCGGCGTCCGGGCTCGCCGTGCGCTCGACGGATGGGCGGCTGCCGCAGGAGGTGCTCGACGAGATCCGCGAGCGAGTGCTCGCTCTGAGCCGGGCGCAGTCGAAGCTGTGGGCAGGTGAGCTGCGGCCGGCGCTTGCCGAGGAGGGCATCGTGATCGGCTCCGTCGAGGATCTGTCGAAGCGCCATCTCCATGCGCTCGAGCGGAGATTCGAGCGCGAGGTGTTCCCTGTGCTCACCCCGCTCGGTGTCGGGGGCGGCCAGCCGTTCCCGTTCATCTCGCCGCTCTCGCTCAGCCTCGGCGTGTTCGTGCGCGACCCGAACACTGAGGAGGAGCGCTTCGCCAGACTCAAGGTCCCAGAGGGCCTTCCTCGCTTCCTGCGCTCGAACGGCGTTGGCTCGCTGCTGCCGCTCGAGCGCGTGATCGCGCACTTCCTGCCCTGGCTCTTTCCCGGGATGGAGATCGAGGAGCGCGGTTTCTTCCGCGTTACGCGCGACGCCGACTTCGAGGTCTCGGACGAGGCCGACGACCTGCTCGAGGCGCTGCAGACCGAGTTGCGCAGACGGCCCTTCGGCGACGTCGTCCGGCTTGAGGTGTCGGAGTCGATGTCCGACGCGATGCTCGCGCAACTGAAGGAAGGGCTTCGGATCGGCGACGACCAGGTCTATCCCGTGCGCGGCCTGATCGACATGTCTGAGCTCTCGGAGATCGCCGACCTCGACCGGCCGGAGCTCAAGTTCGATCCCTGGGTCGGTGTGACGCGACGGCCATTCACCGCGCCCGACGCGCGCACGTTGTTCCTCTCGCTGCGGAGGACCGACGCGCTCGTGCAAATCCCGTACGACTCGTTCGCTTCAAGCGTCGAGGCGTTCGTCGGAGAGGCGGCGCGCGATCCGCAGGTCAGCGCGCTCAAGACGACGGTGTACCGGACGAGCGACGAGTCGGCACTCGCGCCGGCGCTGATCACAGCGGCGGAGAACGGCAAGCAGGCGGTGTGCCTGGTCGAGCTGAAGGCTCGCTTCGACGAGCAGCGGAACATCCAGTGGTCGCACCGCCTCGAAAAGGCCGGCGTGCATGTCGTCCACGGCTTCCCGCGGCTCAAGATTCACGCGAAGACGACGCTCGTGGTCCGGCGCGATCCCGACGGCCTGCGCCGCTACGCGCACATCGGTACCGGCAACTACCACGCGGTCACTGCTCGCTTGTACGAGGACTTCGGCCTGTTCACGGCGGACGAGGAGATCACCGCGGACGTCGCCGACCTCTTCAATTATCTGACGGGGTTCGGGAAGCCGCAGAATTTCCGCAAGCTGCTCGTCGCCCCGTTCAACCTGCGCGAAGGCCTCGTCGATGAGATCCGCGCGGCCGCCGCCGCCGCGAAGGCGGGCACCCCGGCGTCGATCCGTATCAAGGTGAACGCGCTGCACGACGAGCAGATGATCGAGGAGCTCTATCGCGCCTCCCGGGCGGGCGCGCAGATCGACATCGTCACCCGCCGAATCTGCGGGCTCCGTCCCGGCGTGAAGGGCATGAGCGAGAACGTGCGCGTCCGCAGCGTGCTCGGCCCCTTCCTCGAACACAGCCGCTTCTTCGTCTTCCAGCACGGTGACCACAGCCGCTACCTCCTTGGCAGCGCCGATCTCCTGCCGCGCAACCTCGATCACCGGATCGAGGTCGTCGCGCCGATCGAGGCTCGTCCGCTCCAGGCGGAACTCGACGCGGTTTTCGACGCACTTCTCGCGGACAACGCGCAGGCATGGGAGCTCAGGTCGGACGGTTCCTGGCTGCGTATCCGGTCGCCCAAGGGGAAGCGGCGCCAGAGCGCGCAGAGCCAGCTGATGAGCAGGGCGCGCTCGCGGGCGCGCCGGCTCGCGCGCCCCTCCGCCTAGTCACCGCGCGTTCACGAGCTGGATCCCGGATCGGCCGGGCTCCGTCGTCACCCTTCGTCAGGATGAACGCATGAGGGTCGGAGTCCTGGACATCGGCGCGAACACGGCACACCTCGTGGTCTTTGAGCGCGCGCTCGAGCGAGTCGCCGAGGACCGCGCGATGCTCGGCCTCGGCGCCGAGATCGAGGCGTCCGGCGATCTCTCCAAGCAGACCCTCGCCGAGGTGGAGCGCGCTGCCAGACGGATGGTCGCGACGGCACGCTCGGCCGGCGCGGCTCGGATCGAGGTGCTCGTCACGTCGCCGGGGCGCCAGAGTGCGAACGGCGCCGAGCTCGCGGCGGCGATTCGCCACGGCTGCGGCCACGAGCCGCGGCTGCTCTCTGCCGAGGACGAGGCCCGGCTCGGCTACGCAGGCGCGCTCGCCTCCTCGATGACCGGGTCCGGCCCGGTCGCCGTCTGTGACGTCGGCGGCGGCTCGGCCCAGCTCGCGATCGGCGCGCCGGACGGCGAGCCAGCGTGGCTCTGTTCAATCGACCTCGGCTCCCTCCGGCTCAGCCGGCGCCTCCTCGCCGGAGATCCGCCCATGCCCGAGCAGCTCCTCGCCGCCGCCCACGCGGTCGAGCAGGCACTCGACGGCATGGCGCCGCCACTCCCGCAGACCGCTCTCGCCGTCGGAGGCACTGCGCGCGCGCTGAAGAAGATCGTCGGGCCGACTCTCGGCCCTGGCCAGCTCGCGGAGGCGCTCGAGGTGCTCGCGTCGAACCCGGCGAAGAAGATCGCGACGACGTACCGGATCGCCCGCTGGCGGGCCGAGGCACTGCCCGGCGGGGTGCTGATCGTGCGCGCGCTGCAGCAGCGCCTGCTGCGGCCGCTCGAGGTCGTGCGCGGTGGTGTCCGCGAGGGCGCCGCCCTCGCCCTGTTCGCCGAAGCCGAAGCCGCCTAACCGGGGGGCGGAATCGTGGCGATCGGGCGAAGTCCCTCGTCGACGAGCGTCGTCGAGCCCTTTGCGGGCGTCTCACCGAGCAGCTCTTCGAGGACGTCGCCGTGGACACAGAGCACCCCCGGGCCCTCTGCCGCGACGGACGCGACCGCGGCAAGCCCTGCGCCCTCGGCGAGCTCCTCGCGCAGGTCGACCGCTGGTCCCAGCGGCTCGACCGTCTGCACGCAGCGCAGGTACGGGCTCGAGCACACGCGTTCGATTGGGTGCCCTGCGAGCACCTCGACAAGTCGCTTTGCCTGCTGCCGGCCCCGCTCGTCGAGCGGACGCAGGCGGTCGTCGCTCGCCCACGACTCTCTGTTCCCCGCGCTTGCGTGCCGCACCAGCAGCACGGGCCGCGAGCCGTCGTGGCCGAACGCCCGCACGACGGAGTCGTCGCGCTCCCAGCTCAACCGCCTCCGAGCCTCGCGTGGCGGCAGCCAGACAAGTTCGTCCACCTCGTCGTGCGGTTCGAACGCGCCGCCGACCGGTTGCATCGCCCAGTAGCGGACACGCTTGTCGCGACCGAGGCTGTCCCGGTAGCGCGTCGAGGGCAGCTCGAAGCGGAGCTTGCAGTGAAGGCCTGTCTCCTCGCGCACCTCGCGCAGCGCACAGTCCTCGTCCGTCTCGCCCGGCTTCGCCTTGCCCTTCGGCAGCGACCAGTCGTCGTATTTCGGCCGGTGCACGAGCACGATCTCGACGCCGTCGCGCACGACGATGCCGCCCGCCGCCCGGACCTCCGGCTCGTCGCTCAGAGCACGTCCCGCAGCCGCTTCCACGCTCGCGGGTACTCATCCCGTGCGCGGCGCCGGCGCTCGCGCTCCCGCTCGACGAGGCGTCCTGCCGCGAGCCCTGACTCGCCGTCCGCGAGCGCGCGGAGCTTCTCCTCGGCGACGACGGCGTCGTGATGCTCGCCGAGGACGTCCTGCACATCCTTCGCCCGGTCTACGACAGTGTCCTCGCCTGCGAGCTCGGAGGCGTAGCGCGCCCGCTTCACGCGCTTGCGCAGGTCGTGAAGATCGTCGTCCGTCCCGTCGGCCGCGACCTCCCGTTTTCGCAGGCGCTTCCGCTCGGCCTTGGCCAGCGAGCCCAGGCCGGGACCCTCGCGGAGGGGCGGCTCCTGCTCGAGCCGGTCGAGCAGGCCGCGCCAACGTTTGCCGCCGAGCGACTCGAGCAGCGCGGGCTGGAGCGCCTCTCGGTCGGTGCGCAGCCGGGCGACGAGCGTGGCGCAGCCGGGCTCGTCGAGCCGCTCGAGCTCCGCGTCGAAGTGCTCGATTAGGACGTCGAGGTCGCGGGCCTCGCCAAGGGTGCGGCCGAGCTCCTGCAGTTCGTCGCGAAGCGGCTCGGACCAGGACTCGTCGAGCACGGGCCGGGCGGCGCGCAGGTAGGCGCGTAGGCGCCGCATCGCGACGCGGAGCTGGTGGACGTCCTCATGCTCCGGTGCGAGCCGCAGACCGACCTCGTGCGCGAGCAGCGAGCGTACCTGTGCGGCAATCGCGCGGCCGAGCTCGGTCGCGGGCTCGGCCGGCGCGCCCAACGCGCGATCGAGTTTCGTCGCGTGCGAGGCGTCACGCGCGCCCGCCCTCCGCAGCCGCTTCGCGATCTTCTCGAGGTCCTTCTCGGCGCCCTCCCTGAGCTCGACCTCGAGCTCGGAGTAGAAGCCCTGGGTCTCGCTACCGACAAGAATCTCGACCTCGTCGATCGCGACCTCGGCCAGCTCGGTGCCGTTCGTCGTGACGCTGAACGGTGTGCGCCGCGTCCGCAGCGAGGCGACCTGTTCGAGCGTCCCACCGCGAAGCACCGAGCCGAGCGCGCGCACGATCTTCCGCGGCGGCTTCTCGCCGCCGCCGACCTCGAGCTCGAGCCGGGCGCCCTGGCGCGGCAGCTTCAGCTGCCAGACGCCCTTGCCCTGCTCGAGCCTGCGACGCAGCGTCATTCCGGCGCGGCGAAGCCGCGCATCGGTCGTGTCGAAGTAGAGCGACTCGAACGTCCGCTCCGGACGCAGCTCGCCCGGCAGCTCGGGGAGCACGAAGCCGGGCTCGGCCTCGAGTTTCAGCTCGCGCTCGAGCGTGCCGCGGGTCGCCACGCGGCGATGGTACGCAAAATCATCTTCGGGAACCGTCCGATCTCCCGCGATTTCAGCGACCAGGGCCGATGGTTAGCCGTCAACGAGGATGCCGCTGAATGGTCCGAAGGCGCGGCTGGAGCGGCGGGAGACGTGGGGTAGTCGGACGAGCCGGTGGGTGAGCGGTTGGCCTTCGTTGCGGCGTTGGAGCTGTTCCTTGCTGATCGGTTTCCAAAGCTCGTCGATCGCTTTGGTCGGGTCGCGTGGGATTTCTTCGATCGGAAGCTCGAGGTGTTCTGCCCAGAGCCGACGGCGTGTGTGGCTGGCGAGGTCGGGGTCGTGGACGACGAGGTTCATTTCGGTGTCGTTGAAGAGCGAGTGTTCGTTCAGGTTCGCGGAGCCGAGGGTAAGCCAGGCGTCGTCGATGATCGCGATTTTTGCGTGGACGTAGACCGGGTCTGCCCGCGAGCCGGAGCGGGCGTAGAGCGTGCAGGCGAGCATTCGCGCGTCGTCGTCGTCTGCTTCGACCAGTTCGCCGAGGACGCCGCGCGTGTCATCGCCGCCGCTGCTCGGCTTGGCTGGGAGTAGGAGCAATAGTCGGAAGTCGGGGCTGGGCGGGTTGACGAGCTTGGCGTGGAGTACGGCGGTGATTTCGGGTGACCAGAGGAACTGATTTTCGAGGTAGATGAACTGTTGTGCGGCTTGGAGGGCACGGAGGTAGGACTCGAGGATGCGGAAGTCGCCGCGTGGCGCTGCGGTGTAGATGCGCTCGGGCACGGTGCGCACGATCTGTAGTTCGATCGCACCCGCGGGTTCGGTAGGTGTGACCGGGGGAAGCGTTTCGCCGGTGACTTCGTGCCAGCGCATGCGGAAGTGCTCGGCGACATCGCTGACTGCCGGACCCTTGATCTTCGCGCAAGCGTCGTGCCAGCCGATGCTCACCTCTGCGCGCGCTGGATGTTCGTTGGTGTCGTAGCGGTCGCCGGATTCTGAAGTGAGGTCGATCCCGCCGACGAAGGCGACGCGATCGTCGATCACGATCGTCTTTTCGTGGTGGCAGTGCAGCGGTCGTTCCTTCGAGTCCAGGGCGCACTGGATTCTTGTGTCTCGGGTGAGTTGGTCGCGCATCTTTCGTACGCCGCCTCGTGATGGGCGAAAGAGCGGCAATGGCGCTCCGGCCCAGGCGAGTACGCGCACGTCCAGGCGCTCAGCGAGTTGGGCGAGGAGGTTGCGAAGCACGACCTGCTCACCGTCGCGTACGAGTGCGAAGTCCGGTGAGAAGTACCAGCCTGTCAGATGGACATGCGAGCGGGCTCGCTGCAGCTCCTCCGCGATGACTGGCAGAGCCTGCGCGCCGTCGATCAGAATGTCGACCGCGTTGCCCGGTCGCGCCGGGGGGTCTCCGGCCGCCCAACCGCCGGGGGGAGGGTCGAGTGCGCCTTCGCGTCCGATCCGCCGCAGCCGACGCCGATGATGGGCGCAGATCAGCTGGGTGAGCTGGTCTCCGAACCAACACTCGGTTCCGTGCAGCACCCGCGCCGGCGCCGCTCGGAACCGATCGAGGCGGGAACGTCGCGCCTCAACCATTTTCGCGTGGGCCGCCGGAAGGGCCGGGTGCGAGGGCAAACAAACGTGAGCGACGGTTGCCTGAGGCTCCGCTCAAATTCGGCGGTAACGGGCGTCGCTGAGCGAGTAGACCGCGAACGCGATCAGTCCGGTGGCGACGATTCCGAGCAGGAGGGGCCCGTAGGAGTTGTGGACGATTTTTGCAAGCGCACCGTCGAGGCCGACTGCCTTGCTCGGTTTGTAGTCAATCGCAGCCTTGATCAGGAAGATCCCGATGAGCCCGAAGACGACCATCCGCGCCAGGTGCCCGATCATGCCGAGCCGGCTAATCCACTCCTTCACCCGGGGCGACATTTCCTCAACCTTCGAGTCCTCGAGAAACTTCTTCGTGATACCCCGGTAGCCCTGGTAGAGAGCGACTCCGATCATCACGCCTCCGACGATGCCAACGATCCAAGTGCCGGCAGGCCAGCCGAAGACCCCTCCGGTGGCTTTCTTGGGGCTGCCTGCGGTCCCTCCGCCCGAGCCCACCAGAATTTGGATCGCCACGGCGCACATCGCCCCGTAAACAAGCCCGCTCGCAAGCGCCGCGACGCGCTGGAAGCCACTGTCGGAACCCTCGCGGCCGTGCCCGATCCCGGCGCGAACCAACCGCCAGAGCGAGTAGCCGCCGAGACCGATCGCCACGAGCGTGAGGAGGAGCTTGCCGAACGGTTGGCGCGCAACCGTGTGCAGCGCACCCTGTTGGTCCGTCAGCTTGCCGCCGTGACCGAACGCAAGCTTGAGGGCGAGAATCCCGATGATTGCGTAGATGAGCGCGCGGGCGACGAACCCCGCCCGTGCAAGCAACTCGAATGCCGATGACTGGACGAAGCTCTCGCCGGCGGCTTCGGCGGAGTGGACTCTTGATGGCTCGTGCATGGATTGGTTCCTCTCAGATGCCGCGTCGAAAGCGCGGGAGGGTTCGGATCATGATGGAGCGCCCAAATGTCTTCTCCGAAAGAACTCGCCGAGAAACGTCGGCGGGCGAAGACTCACGAGTCGCTGCCCGGAACCGGAACGCACACAGTGATGGCGCCGGGCTCGACCTTGACCTTGAACGCCTTCACCTTCGTTCGATCCCCTCCGTCGAGCTCGTACAGGACCTTCCGATTCAGCTTGACCTTCACCGAGCCGGCCTTCGTGATCTGGGTGAAGGGAGACTTGCTCGCCGTCCCGACGGCCGTGCGCGCGATCATGCGACCCCATTCGAGGAGCCCTTCGGCTGTCACGACACCCAGCTCGAGCTTCCCGTCGTCGGGACGCGCGTCTTCGAACGCCTCGACCCCGCCGAAGAGCTTGCCCACATTGCCGAGCAAGATGCAGCTCGCCTTGCCCTTGTACCAGTCGACGCCGTCCACCTTGATCTCGGCGCGAAAGGGCTTCGAACGCAGGTTCTCCGACCCTGTCCACACGTAGGCGACGCGCCCAAACCGCTCCTTGAGACCGCCGTCCGCCGCATCTCGAATCATCGCGGCATCGAAGCCCGCGCCGGCCATGACCGCGAAGCGCTCACCGTTGAAGCGGCCGACGTCGAGGCTGCGGCGCTCGCCGCGAAGTCCGACCGCGACGGCCTCTTCGATGTCCTTCGGAATCCCCAGGTTGGTGGCGAACAGGTTCGCCGTGCCCGCCGGAATAATCGCAAGGCTCACGGTCGAGCCGGCGAGCACATCGACGCACCGCTGAACCATCCCGTCCCCACCCCAGGCGAAGATGAGCTCCGCGCCTTCGTCCAGTGCCCGCCGAACCTGAGCCGGCGCCTTGCTACTTTTCGGCACCTCGCACCAGAACGGCTCGTCGACTCCCTCGGCTTGGAGGACGCGACGAAGCTCGGGTAGCCCGCCCCCGAGCGTCTTGCCAGAGTGCGCAATGACTGCGACCTTCACCCTCGGCCTCCGACGTTTGCTCGTGAGGGGTTTCGGGACTCGGCCGCGGCACCGGCCGTCCGGCACGCGAATACGAGGACGATCACGGCAGCAATGCCCACGACAACGCCACCTGCGACGTCCAGCGGGTGGTGCATTCCGCGATACATGCGCGCCGCGGCTACGAACGTCACCATCGCTAGAGCGAACGTCCAGGCGAATGCCCGAAAAACGCCGCCCGTGAACGTGGACGTGAGCAGGAGGACGAGGCCGCCGTAGACCGCGATCGATGCCGCCGTGTGACCGGACGGGTAGCTGGCGTTGACCGCCAGGTGCTCGAGACGAACGACGCGAGGCCGATGAGAGTGGACGACGAGTGTCGTGGCGCGGTACGTCGCCGACTCGACGGCCAGAGCGAACACGACGAACGCCGCGATCCGCCACTTCCGCAACACGGCACAAACGAGCGCGATCAATCCGACGACGATCGGCAGCACCACTCCCCCGGCGACCATCGAGCCAAGCAATGAGGCATCCGTCCGAGACGATGTCCGGTGCGCGACGAGCCAAACGTTGACGCGCTCGTCAGCCGCACCAATGCCCCACGCGGGCTCCACCACCCGGGTGACGAGATACCCCAAGCCGATCGAAAGCACCGCGATCGCCGCCAGACCGACGAGCATCGCGACAATGAAGACGACCGCCGGGTGAAGGCCTCCAAACCAGCCGGCCAACCGTTCTGCCGGTCCCCCTTCGCGCGCCTGTAATACCGGGACGGTCCACCGCCCGCTACGACCCACCGATGTCGGAGAGCCCGATGTTTCCCGATGTGTTTTCACCTTGACGATGGGGCATATTTCCCACTCCTGAAGTTTCCAACCGTTTCCGGTCCGGGAAACGTCGCCGCCCCTCATTGGCCAGAGGCTCGATAGAGAGACAAACCACATGCCGTTACTCCTCCTATTCGTGCTCGCCCTGATAGTCGGCTTTGGAGTCGGACTCGCCGCCTGGCGTTATCCGCAGATTCCTAGGACCCCTCCCAGGCCGACACTCGCCACCGCCCGCAAGGTCGGGGAGACCGCCGGGAGACATCCGAGCCTGCGCGCCGTCCTGGACGCGCGGCTGAACCCGCAGGTCGCGACGGGTCTTGCGCTGACGCTCGCCCTGGCCTTCGTGATCGGTGGAGGCGTGCTGCTCGGAGTGCTCGCGTACCTGGTGCGTACAAACTCGTATTTGACCGGCGTCGACAACAGCGTGGCGAAATGGGGAAACGCTCACGCCTCGGCGATGTCGATGCACGTCCTCAACGACATCACACAACTCGGAGGCATCTACGCGATCATCGTGCTCTGCGTCGTCCTCGCGACCGCAGAGACGGTCAGGGAACGGAGCGTGTGGATCACGGCGTTCATCGTCACCGTCATGGGCGGTGAGGAGATTCTGATCGCAACGGTCAAGCAGCTCGCCGGCCGCGTGCGCCCCACCTTCAATCCCGCCGCGGCGACGCTCGGCCCCGCGTTTCCCAGCGGCCACTCGGCGACAGCTGCCGCCTTCTACGCCACTGCGGCGCTTCTACTCGGTCGGCGGCGCGGTCGCCCGGCACGAGCGGTGCTCACGGGTCTCGCGGCGGGGATCGCCGTCGCGGTCGCCGCGAGCCGCGTGCTGCTCGACGTGCATTGGCTGACGGACGTGATCGCGGGTCTTGCGCTCGGCTGGGCCTGGTTCGCATTGTGCGCAATCGCCTTTGGCGGGCGGATCCTCCGCTTCGGTGCTGCCGCCGAGATCGCCGCCCGAGCCGCGGACGCGACGGCCGTGGAGGGCTGACTGTCGTGGCCGAGGCGCTGCTGCGACCGCTTCTGATCTGCGTACTCGCGGTGGTTGTGGCTGGGTGTAA
>DAINSN010000064.1:0-12270 GCA_036741295.1 Gaiellaceae bacterium | reverse complement strand
TCGTCTTCATCTCCGGCATCGGCTGCGCCGCGCGCTTCCCGTACTACATGCAGACGTACGGGATGCACTCGATCCACGGCCGCGCGCCGGCGATCGCGACCGGGCTGGCCACGTCCCGGCCGGATCTGAGCGTTTGGGTCGTCACCGGTGACGGGGACTCGCTGTCGATCGGCGGCAACCACCTGATCCACGCGCTGCGGCGGAACGTGAACATCAAGATCCTGATGTTCAACAACGAGATCTACGGGCTGACCAAGGGTCAGTACTCGCCGACGAGCCCGCTCGGTACCCGGACGAAGTCGACGCCGATGGGCTCGCTGGACTGGCCGTTCAATCCGTTGTCCCTGGCCATCGGCGCAGAAGCGGCCTTTGTTGCGCGCGCGATCGACACGGACCGAGGTCATCTGACGGACGTACTGCGAGCAGCGGCCGCGCACCGCGGGAGCGCGTTCGTCGAGATCTTCCAGAACTGCAACATCTACAACGACGGTGCCTTCGACTTCGTCCGCGAGGACAAGACGAACCGGATCTACCTCGAGCACGGGCAGCCGATTCGCTTCGGTGAGGAAAATGAGAAGGGCGTCCGGCAACGTGCGGACGGCAGCGTCGAGATCGTCGACGTGACCGATGAGGCGGAGCTCCTTGTACACGACACGCATCACGCCGAGCCGAGCGCGGCGTTCGCGCTCAGTCGTCTGACTCAGTCCACTTCGAACGCCACTCCGATCGGGATCTTCAGAGACGTCGACCGACCCGTATACGACGACCTGATGTCGGAGCAACTTGCGACGGCACGTGAGAAGCAGGAGGGCGACATCGCGGCGCTCCTCCAAGCCGGGGATACCTGGACGATCTAGCGCCGCTTGCGCGTCGCCAGATAGCTCGTCTTTGCTTTCGCGAAGAACTCCGGATCCCGCTCGTGCTCGCCGACGAGCCAGTCCACGAACGCATCGCTGTACTGCGGTGAGCCGAACTTCGGCACGTGTACGAACTCGGGTCGCGTCTCCTCGCTGACCGCGTGCACGCGGCGGACGCTCAGGACGTCGAACGCGTTCACGCTTACGCCGACAAGTCGCACGTTCACCTCCCGGATCACTTCCTTCTGGCGGTACGGATGTGAGCGGTCCGGATCGACCTGGCCGTACAGCGGCGCATGAGGATCGGTCGTGAGACGGATCAGCGTCGGCCGGCCTTCGTCGTCTCGCTCGGCGGTCTCGATCACCGCGACCTCCGCGCCGTCGGGTGCGTGCATCACTTGGCGGATGTTCGCGAGCCACTGCGAACGCGTCGCATCCAGTTGCCGCTTGATGAAGTCGCGCACGTCCGCTCCCGTCGCCGGCTCGCTCCTAGCGCCGTGCCGGAAGTACAGGCCACCACGGGCAAAGGCGACGTGCTCGTCCCCGTCGGCGCTGCGGTAGCGGCCCGTCCGCGTGAACACCAGCGGCGTGTTCGCTACGCCTTCGACGACGATCGCCGTCGCCGGGCGGCCGCCCCGCCGGATGTCGTGCAGCTCGAAGGCTTCGAACTCGGGCTCCGCGTGGCTCGCGAGCTCCTCGTGGAGCTGCTCTTCCTCGACTTCGCCGTTCAGGACGACGACTCCGCCGCCGGAGTTCGCCATTGCCGCGACGTCTCGGACGAGCTCGAGCCAGACGCCGGGGCTCTGCGGATCGAAGCCCTCGTCCAGCTCGACCCGCTTCGAGCTGCGCTTGGCCTCCGCGGCCCGGCTCAGGAACCTGTTCGTCTCAGCCACGACACTCCAAATCTAAAGAGTGGTCGGCTCCGCCTGTCCGATGAGTCTCCGCTCGACATAGACGAAGGCCGTGAGGACGACGACGAGGCCCGCCGCGACCCCCAGCGGCGGAAGCGCGGTCTCGGCCGCAAGCAAGCCGAGGATGATCGCGCCGGCGGCAAGCTTGAGTGAGATGCCGAGCCGGTGCTGACCGTGCACGACGACGGTCCGGGTCCCGATGAGACCCGCCAGGTACAGCAGCACACCTCCCAGCAGCGCGACGCTCGGCCCGGTGCCGAGATGGTCCGCGCCGGCCCGCTCGATCAGCAGGCGCACGCCCGCGCTCATCGCTGCGAGGCCCATGAGCAGCGGGATGTGGGCGTACGAGTAGACGACGAATGACATGGTCGACCCACGTAGGACGACGCTCGCCTGGCGGTCGAAGTACAGCCACCAGACTGCGGCGACCGCGGCGAAGCCGAGCACGGCGGCCGCGGCGGAGCTGAAATGCCAGCTCGCGCCCGAAATCGCGATCGCGACGGCGACCACTGACTCGCCGAGGACGATCAGCGTGAACAACGCCCAGCGTTCCGGAAGATGGCTGGCGCTGACCGGTATTCGCCGATGCAGCTGCGTGGACAGCGGCGGCAGGCTCAGCTCCAGTACCTGAGCAATCGCCCAGACGACGTAGCGCCACGGCGTGTCGAACGCCAGCGACACGAGCCAGAGCGCGGCGCCCGCGCTGTAGCCGAGGCCGTAGAAGCGGATCAACGCTCTCGCCTCCGGCACGGCTCGCCAGGCCCGTGCATAGAGCGCGAGCATGATCAACCGCAGCACGACGTACGAGACCGCGAACGCGCCGCTGTGGCTGCCGTGCGCGACATCCCCGATCAACACCGCCATCGCCAGAATGGCGAGCATCGCGCCGAAGTACGCGAGCCGGAGCGCCAAGTCATCGGTATCGAAGCGGCTGGCGTACGCCGTGTATCCCTGCCACGCGACGTACACGGGAATGAAGAGCGCCGCGAAGCGCAGGAAGCCGCCGGCGGAGTGATCGGTGACGAGGTAGTGCGAGAGCTCCGTGATCGCGACGACGAAGACGAGGTCGAAGAAGAGCTCGAGCCAGCTCGCGTGCCGCTCACCAACTTCCGCGAGCGTTCTCAGGCGCGGCGGTTGAAGCCAGCGCGCGGGGGTGTCAGCCTGCGGCGTCTGCTCGAGCCGAATTCCCATCAGCTCGATCGACCTTGACACATCCGGCGGTTACGGCGAATCTGCCGGATTAGAGAGGGATTAGCCACCCTCGGGAAGATGGGATCATGAGGCGGAGAGACAACTTCTGGGCCGGAGCCTGCGCGGTCGCCGCTGCGGTCTCCGTGCTTGGGTGGCAGACGCCGCCGGCAGACGCCCAGGTGGCGCCCACCTGTGACGCGTCCGCCTACAAGCTGGCGATCCAATCCCTAACCGGGCCCCCGCGGGCCGATCTCACCGTTCGCATCACGGCCACGGTTCCGGAGTGCGAGCTCCCGGAGACGCTGACGTCCGTTGAGGTGGCGCTGCTTCCGTTCAAGGGCTCTCCTGCTCGCAAGCTCGTCCTGAACGAGGTCCCTGCACCGGCGGGCGCCGCGACCGTGAACATCGGACGTGTTCCCCGGCTGCGCAGAGTTCAGGCGACGGTTACCTTCGGCCCGCAGATCGTCCTCTCCGGCCAGGCGAAGACACTGCTCAAGCCGGACCTCGTGCTGACGCGTGCCTACGGCGCCCGCTCCGTCTTGCTCGGACGCCCCTTCTACGTCGTTGCGATCGTGCGCGAGCGCACACCCGACGTCGGTCTCACCGCTGTCGTCACCGTCTCCTCCCGCGACATCGTCCTCGCCACGCAGGAGGTTGCCGTCGGGGCGAAACGTCGCGTCGTCGTTCAGGTCCCGACGACCCTGACCGAACTGGGCCGAATCCCACTCACCGTCACGATCACGCCGACGTTACCGATCGAGACGACGCTCAAGAACAACGTGCGGCGCCTGGTGGTGGAGACGACGGAGTTCAAGGTGCAGGAGTCGGCGACGCTCGTCCAGAGCTTCGCCGGGTACGGCGGCCAGTTCAACCACCACGTCTACGCCGCGATCAGTCGATCGGTGGGCGTGACCGACGACAACGTCGCGGACATGGAGCAGAAGATGCGCGTGCTCCATCCCGAATTCTCGCGGATCTTCTTCAACTCCACGGCGTTCAACGATCCCGACCGGATGCAATCCTTCGTGCGCGCGGTTCAGCTCGCCCAGAGCACGGGCACGACGATCAACATCACTTGGCAGGGCGGCACTCTGAACGTCGCCAACGGCACGATTCCGAAGTTCGCGAGCGTGCTGATCGATCTCGTCCGCAATCGCGGGATCACGAACCTGCACTGGCTGACGCTACAGAACGAGCCGAACCGGACGAAGATCACGATGCCGGCCTATGAGGCGCAGTACCGCGCGCTCGATCCGTACATCCAGAGCATCCGCGGCCAGGTGCGCTACATGGGCGGCGACCTCGTGCGTGGCCCCGACGTCGGTCCGCCGGATCAGACGGCGTGGTTCCAGTACATGGCCACGAACATGTCGGACATCCTCGAGGCCTACTCGATCCACGTCTTCTGGGACTACTGGGACCCGAAGAAGCTCGTTGACCGGCTCACCGAGGTGCGGACCATCGTCGACGCGCTGCCGGAGAACGCGCGCAAGCCCCTCTACGTCGCGGAGTACGGCGTGCGCGGGCTGCGGAAGTTCAACGGTCTCCCGGCGGGCGACCCGGGAGTGTGGGAGGACGGAACTCCGATCTCCCAGACGAACGTCAGCGCCTTCCAGCACGCGTGGTTCGACGTGCTCGCCGCGCGACTGGGCTACATGGGCACGAGCAAGTGGGATTCGTATTTCGGCAAGTACGACAACGGCACGCAGGCGTACTACATGATCGGGAGTCCCGCGAACGGCTGGCCGCTCTACCCGCTCTACAATTTTGTCCGCCTGCTGACGTCGACAGTGAAGAGCGAGTGGCGGACGATCAACGTCGACTCCGTACCCGACACGTCACGGCTGCTCTCGGCCTACGTCGGCAAGAAGGGTGAGCATACGGTCGTCGGCCTCGACACAGCCGGCGCGCAGCTCAACGCGGTCTCGGAAACGCCGGTGCCGTACACGATCGGCGGGCTTCCGCCCGACGCGAGTTTCCATCTCGCTGTGTGGAACGAAGCCGGTGACGGGGTTGTCGGGCTGTCCAAGGTCGTTGCCACGGACGCGGCTGGAGTGGTCACGATCACCGTGCCGCAGCACGGCGTGTTTGTCCTGACGACGCTTCGGCTCGCCTAACCGACGCCGAAGGTCACGTTCACGACGGCGGTCACGTCTTTGTCCTGCGTCGACGTGTCGTAGACGCCGTAGTCCTCGACCTCGGTCGAGTTCGGCGAGGTGACCTGGAAGACACCGACGTCGACGCCGCGTAGCTTGCCGAGGCTGCCGCCGGTCGCCTTGACGATCACCTTCGCGCGGTTCTGGGCGTCCTTGGTTGCTTCGGCGAGCAGCCGCGGGCGTAGCGAGGAGAGCTTCGTATAGACGTACTGCGGCGAGTCCGCGGAGAGCGGGATGCCGGCAGCGAGCAGCGTGGCGCTGTGATCTGCGACTCCCGTGACGTCGCGTACTCGGGCCGAACGGATTTCGAAGCTCCGCGTCAGCCGGTAGGCGCGCACCTGACCGCCTTTCGAGATGGCTTCGGTCGAGATCGGCTGAACCGAGAGCTCGGCGGGCTGGACGCCTTGGGCGGTCAGGAACGACCGGATCTTCGTCGTCCAGCCGCTCAGCTCCGTTGCCGCGTCCGTCGCCGACGGCTGCGTGCTCGTCACGGAGAGGGTCCAGATGACGTAGTCCGAGGTGATCCGCTTCTTGGCCGAGCCCGTCACCACAATCACGTTGTTCTGGTTGCGGTCGCGGATGCCGTGGCCGATGGCGATCGAGCCGATCACGAAGGCGACCGCAATGAGAGCCAATCCGCCTAGCAATGGCATGCGCTCACGCACGTGCCGAGCCTAGCGCCTCGGAAGGTCGGAGTCAGCCCTCGAAGAAATCGTCGCCGGGCACCGGTTCGACAACTCGGGCGGGCGAGCCCATTACGCGTGCACGTGCGGGGACATCGCGAGTAACGAGGGCGCCGGCCGCGATGAACGCCTCTTCGCCCACCGTCACGCCGGGAAGCAGTGTCACCGAGCCGCCGATCCGGCAACCACGGCCGAGGCGGCAGGGCTGCCTCTCGACGCCCGCGGGTCTACGGCCGATCGTGTTGTCGTCCATCGAGAAGAAGTTCGGGCCGACAAAAACGTCGTCTTCGACCACCGAGCCAGCCACGATCATGGCGTTGTTCTGGAGACGCACGCGCTCGCCAATCACCGCATCGGGTCCGACGCCCGCGCCGCGGCCGAGGACCGTCTTGGCGCCGATCTGCGCGCCCTGGCGCACATACGTCTGGTCCCCGAGCACCGCGCCGTCGCCGATCGTCACTCCCGCAAAGACGATGGCGCCCGTGCAGACCCTCGCACCCGAGCCGACCCGCAGATGCCGCTCGGCGGATCCGCGTCCGCCCACGTCGGTCTTGCCCAGAACGACGTTGTCCTCGACCACCGCCCCGCCGGCGACGATGACGTCGTCGTAGATCACGACATACGCGCCGATCTCTGCGTCTTCCGCGATCTCGACCCGGTCTCCAACCAGCAGGCCGTGCGCGCGTGGGGAGGCGGAGAGCGTCATCGCTTCCGCCTTCGCACGATGTCGATCGGACCCGCGAGTCGGTCGGCCCAGCGGTACCGCCGCGACCGCTGATGCGTCTCGAGTGCCGCCATGCGCCGCGACAGTGCGCCGTACATCCCCTGCAGCTCCCAGGCTTGCATCTGGAACTGGCGACTCACGCGCGCCATGTGCGCGAGCTCGCGCAGCTGACCGGAGGGGAGCGGGACGCGAGGCGAGAGACTACGAAAGAGGGAGACGAGCTCCTGCACATGATCCTGGGCTCGGTGGTGGAGCAGGATGAGGTCGCGGTTCACCGGTCCCATGCGCGGGTCGTAGGCCCGTAGGTCTCGCTCCATTCGGTCTGTCTCGACGACCGCGCCGTGCGCAAGCCCTGCGAAGCCGTCGGCTTCGAGAGCCGCGTAACTATCCGGCGTGACCCAGCCGTCGTGTCCGAAAACGTCGAAGACGTATGTCGCCCGGCCGCACGCCATCGCCTCGAGCGCCGCTCGACCTTTGGCGACCACTATGTCGGCTTCGGCGAGCGCAGCCGGTGTGGCGAGCGTCTTGCTCGCGCCGCCCACGATCTGGAGGTCGAGTCCGACTCGGTCGCACGCCTCTCGCGCGATGTTGAGCCGGCGGCCGCTCAAGTAGTTACTGAGGGCGACCACGCGCCGAGGCCGCTCGGGCAGCTCTCGCAATGAAGAGAACCGCACGGTGTCGATCGGATGCCTCAGGCGGACCACCGGGCACTCGAGCGCAAGAGCGCGCACGCGCCGCGCGACGCGCTCGCTCACGCAGACGATTGCCGAGACGATTCCGGGCAGCTGCGGTGGCAACTGGAAGTCGAAGACGTCGCTGGAAGCCCGGAAGACCTGCGGCGTGGTTGGATACCTGTCGGCGAGCGCAAGGCTGACGATGCCGTCCTGCGCGAGCAGCGCCTCGCAGGAATCCGGCAGGTCACGATCGTTATCGACGACGCGGAGGCCGCGGTCCGCGGCCAGGTCCGCAAACTCCCCGGTCTCCACGACCGATAGCGTCACGTCGTGACCCAGGCGCTGGAGGTGCTCGCCGATAGTCAGGAGATACGACTCACTGCCCCCCACGCCCAGGGAGTGAGTTGCAAGGACGACCTCCACCGTACGGCGATCGTATCGCGACGAGGTTGCCGCTCGGTTTCCGGTTCAGCCGTACCTCTGAGTTGACCCTTTCGGCGCGCTCCTAGGATAATTTGGGGAGCGAGAGGAAAGGGGGCAAGATGCCGCAGAATCCGCCAGAGGGTTATCCGAGCGTGATGCCGTATCTGCTTTACGAGGACTCGGGTGCCGCGCTCGAGTTCCTCGTGACCGTGTTCGGCTTCACAGAGAAGGTCCGGATGAAGGATGACGAAGGTCACGTCAATCACGCCGAGGTGGAAATCGCTGACGCCGTCGTCATGCTGGGTACGCCGCCCGGCGACTACAAGAACCCATCGAAGCTCGGCGGCAAGACGCAGAGCATCTACGTCTACGTCGACGACGTAGACGCGCACTACCAGCGTGTGAAGGAAGCCGGCGCGAAGATCGTGAGTGAGCCCGAGGATAAGTTCTACGGCGACCGCAGCTACGGCGTCGCGGATCCCGAAGGCCACGAGTGGTACTTTGCGACTCACGTCCGCGACGTTTCTCCCGAGGAGATGCAGGCCGCGGCCGCAACGACCTAAAGGAGGAAGTCCATGTACGCACGCGTTGCAAGCTTCAATCTCGGCGAAGGCGCCGACCAGACGATTGACCAGGTCCGTAGTGACGTCGAGAGTGGCAATCGCCCACCCGGTCTGGAGGACGCGAAGGGCATGATGATGCTCATCGACCGCTCGAGCGGGAAGTCACTCGGGATCACGCTCTTCGACAGCGAAGACGCGATGAAGGCCGGTGACGAGGCGCTGAACGCCATGTCGCCGTCCGGGGGCGGCTCGCGTTCCGGCGTCGAGTTCTACGAGGTCGCCGTCCAGATGATGGCGTAGCGCACGAGGTTTGACGACCGCCGGCGTCCAACTTGGGCGCCGGCGGTCCTGTTGCCGTCAGGTGCTGTTATTGTCGTGATCGCAGTGCGATGAGCTCGACTGTGTGGTTGTCGTCGTGGCTGTAGTGGCCGCGCCCGACGAGTTGGAGCTCGAGCTGCCGCCGCTGGCGGCGATCGCGACTCCCGTTCCGCCGAGCGCCAGGGTCGTTACGACGCCGGCGAGCAGGGCGGTGTGCTTGGGTCGGAACACGTAGAACCTCCTTTCGGTTCGAGGTGCGTTCCCACCAATGGAACCGCGCCCGCCTAAGAGCAGCCCAAGACGCGCCTAAGAAGTCAGTGAGACTTCTGCCGGGCGCGTGAGGAGCACGTAGGTCAGGACCTCGCGGAACCCGAGACGGCGATACACCGATTCGCCGATCGCGCTCGACTGCAGGTATGCGAGCTCGGCTCCGGCCGCGAAGCCTTCGCGTACTGCGTGGCCCGTGATGGCTGCGCCGTACCCGCGACCACGGTACTCGGCAGGTGTCGCGACGTTGAAGATCCCGACGTCTCCGTCGACGACGTAACTCGCAGCCGTGGTCACATCGCGACCCTCCACCCGGCCGAGGTACACCTCGAACCCGTCGAGGCTTGTGACCTCGAGCATGTACAGCGGTGCCAGAAAATCCGCCGGCAGGCCGAATCCCTCTGCCGCGAGGGCCAGTGCCTGAGCGAACCCGTCCGCGGTTTCGACCCGGACGACCTCGAGCTCCGACGCCGCGGGTCCGTCGAGGTCGCCGGCGTTCGCCACCATTCCGGGAATGCGCTCCGCCGCGGTGAGCCCGAGGCCGCGCGCCGCCTCGTCGACAGCAGGCGTCTCTCCGCGCCGAGCGAGGACACCCGCTGCGAGACCCTCGGCCTCGACCTCCGCGAGCGCGTCGCCGAGTGCGCCTGCAGCCGAGTCCGCTTCGGGCCAGACGCCGTTGAACGACGGGATCGGGAGCGTCGGAAACGTCATGAGCACGTAACCGTCGCGCCGCTCGAAGCGCGCCCCCTCCATCACCCCGGCCAAGCGCTCGGCGACAGTGCAGAGCGCGAGGTGCAGCCGCAGGCCCTCGTCCATGTGACGACTCTAGTCCGTGGCCTCCGTGGTTGCGATGACGAGCCTCTCTCGGCGGCGGCGGACCCGCGGCGGCGTGATGAACACCGCAACGGCTGCTCCGATCAACGCGACGACGGCCGCGATCCCGAAAGCGATCTTGAAACCGTCGACCGCTGGAGCATTCGTCCCGGGAATCGTGTGGGAGGCCAGCAGCGCCGCGCCGACCTGGCCGCCGACGACGCCTCCGACCGTGCGCATGACGGTGTTCATCCCGGTGGCGACGCCCGTCTCCGTCGGGCGCACGGCCTCGGTGATGAGCGTTGCCATGGCGGCGAAGGCGAAGCCGACGCCGACGCCGAGGACTGGCATCGCGGCGAGGATCTGCCACGGCTTGTCGTGCCATTCGGTCAGCGTGGCGGCCGAGATCGACACGAGCAGCATGCCGGCGGCGAGCGGCCACTTGAAGCCGATCCGTCGCCCGATGAGTCCGGCGAGTGGGCCGGCGAAGAGCAGCGCAACCGAGCTCGGCAGCAGGTAGAGCCCCGCCTTCGTCGCGCTCGCGTCGAAGCCGTAGTCCACCGCGTGCTGCACCGATGCGGAGAGGCCGTGCGGCATCTCGACGAAGTTCGGCACGAGCACGAAGGTGCCGAACATCGCGAACCCGGAGATGAGCGCGGTGATGTTCGTGAAGAGGATCTCGCGCCTGGCCAGCATGCGCATGTCGACCATGGGTTCGTCGACGCGCAGCTCGGCGATGCCCCACGCGACCAGCAACACGACCGCCGCGGCGGCGAGCCCGAGGGTGCGCCCGGACGTCCAGCCCCACTGTTCGCCCTCCGTGAGCGCGACGAGCATCGCGATCAGACCTCCGGACATGAGCGTCGCACCGAGGTAGTCGACGCGCGACGGCGTCTTGATCGGGGACTCTGGGATGAAGCGGTGCACGAGGACGAGCGCCGCGCCGATCCCGACGGCTCCCACGATGAACAGAAAGCGCCACGAGACGTGATCGACGATCACGCCGGAGAGCACGATCCCAAAACCGCCGCCGATTCCGAACACCGCCGACACCAGCCCGATGGCGACTCCGACCTTCTCGCGCGGAAACTCGTCGCGGATGATCCCGTAGCTGAGGGGGAACACCGCCGCGCCGGCGCCCTGAACCGCGCGCCAGCCGATTAGCGACCAGATGTTCCAGGCGGCGGCTGCGCCGATGGAGCCGATGAAGAAGAGCGCGAGCGAGATCACGAGCAGCCGCTCTTTTCCGTACTGGTCGCCGAGTTTGCCGAGGATCGGCGTCGCGACGGAGGCTACGAGGAGGAAGACCGTCAGAACCCAGGTCACCCAGGTCGTGGTCGTATGCAGGTCCCGCTGCAGGGTCGGCAGGGCCGGGATGACCATTGTCTGCTGCAGTGCGAACGCGATCCCGGCGAGCGTGAGGATCGCGAGCGTCACGTTGTGGTGCTGGCGCTCGACTTCCACTGGGCCTCCTCAGACTACCGACGCGGCTTAGGATCGCCGGAGTGACGAGGCTCTACGAAGACGACGCGGAGCTCTACGACATCGCGTTCGACTGGGACATCTCCGACGAGGCGGATTGGCTCGTCGAGAGGTTGGAGGCAACCACGGTCCTCGAGCCCGGCTGCGGCGGCGGGCGGATGCTGGAGGCGTTGGCGGATCGGGGCTGTCAGGTGGTGGGCATCGACACTTCGGCGCAAATGGTCGAGTTGTCGCGCCACCGGCTCGGGACCAGGGGCGAGGTGTTCGAAGCGGACATGACTCACTTTGATCTGGGGCGGACCTTCGACGGCGCGGTGTGCCCGATCAACACGCTGCTCCACCTCAGTCCCGCGGAGCTCGGGCGGCACTTCCACCGGATGGCGCACCATCTCGAGCGCCGTGCGCGTTACCTCGTCCAGGTCGGGCTCGTCGAAGCCGATCAAGAGCCGTTTGCCGGCTCGCATTGGGAAGCGAGCCGCGGGGAGACCAGCCTGCGGGTTGACTGGGTCGACGAAGAGCTCGACCTGGTCACTGGCACGTCGAGGCAGCGATCTCGGATCGAGGTGCTGTCAGGGCCTCGTGCCGGCGAGGTCGTCGAGGAGTTGCACGAGATGACCGCGTGGACCCCGGCCACCTGGGCCGACGCGATCGGGGCGTCTCCGTTCGAGCCGGTCGCTACGTACGACGGTGGCCGGAAGGGACAGTGGCCCCGGGTGGACGCGACGGCCACCGGCGGCCTCCTCTGGCACGAGCTCCAGGTCGTGCGGCCGGCCTAGTGGCAGGCGCGCACGACCCGGTCGAGCGTTACGAGCCGGTCGTACGCCAGGACGACCCGGGCGCGTACGACGGCCCGCTTCTTGAAGTGCAGGTTCGCGCGGAACGGCGAGCGGTAGTCGGTCACGACGCGGCGTCCGTCGACGTAGGGGCCGCGAAAAGATTTTGTTAAGCGGCGAGCTGCTGTTCGGCGGGACGCTTCTCTACAAGGGGCACGGTCCTCGCGCGTAGCCACACATAGAGCGAGACCGAGAGGCCGGCAGCCCCTGCAACGGTGAACGAGAGCTCTGTTCCGCCCAGGGCTGTGAGCCAGCCGGACATGATCCCGCCCAAAGTTCCCGTGCCGGCGAAGGCGAAGAAGTAGATCCCGATCAGCCGGCCGCGCAGGTGGTCGGGTGAGGCGAGCTGGATGAGCGAGCTCGAGTTCGACGACC
>DAINSN010000063.1:0-12337 GCA_036741295.1 Gaiellaceae bacterium | reverse complement strand
CTTTCGTGGAGGCTAATCCAGCGAGAGCGCGATCCACACGTCGGCTCCGCCGCCGTTCGCGTTCGCCGCTGTTGCATTGCCTTCGTGGGCGTCGGCGATCGTGTCCACGATCGCGAGGCCGAGGCCGGTCCCATCCGCCTGGAGTTTCTGCCCCCGGCTGAAGCGCTCGAATGCATGGTGGAGGAAGCCGGCCGGAAAGCCCGCGCCCTCGTCCAGCACGTGCAGCTCCGCAGAACCGTTGCGCTGCTCGGCTTTGAGCGTGATGCGGCCCGCGCCGTGAGTGAACGCGTTGTCGACCATGTTCCCGAGCGCCTGCTCGAGGAGCAGCCGGTCGGCCGAGACGACAAGAGGATCGTCCGCGCTCACCGACAGGTCCCGCCGCTCCGAGTCCGCGCGAGACTGAAAGCGCCCCGCGACGGTCTCGAGGACGTCCGCGACGTCGACGGGCTCGCGACGTAGCGGCACGCGTCCTTGCTCCGCCCTGGCGAGCAGCAGCAGATCGTCCGCGATCCGGGAGAGACGCTCCGTGTCCTTGGCCGCGCCGCGAATGGCCTCCTCGAGCTCTTCGGTCGAACGTGACCGCCTGAGCGCCAGCTCGAGCTCCGTCTTGAGCAACGCGAGCGGCGTTCTCAGCTGGTGACTCGCATCCGCAACGAAACGCCGCTCGCGGGCCAGCCCGTCCCCGATGCGCGTCAGCATCTCGTTCAGTGTCTCTCCGAGCCGCGACACCTCGTCTCTGCTCGGTGGAACCGGGAGACGGTCGTCGAGCGACGACGCCGAGATGTCCGCCGCACGCCGGCGCATCGCCTCGATCGGGCGCAATGCCGCGCCGGCGAGGCCGTAGCCCGCGAGTGAGGCAAGTAGCAGCGCGAGTGGGCCGCCGATGAGGAACGCGTTGCGCAGACTGCGGAGCGTCTCCGCCTTGTTTCCTCGCGACGCGCCGACGACGAGCACCAGCCGGCTCTGTCCGCGCTGGACGGGGAGCGCCAGCATGCGTGCCGGCTCGTCGACCCCTGGGACAGAGCTCAGATCGACGAAGACCGGGCCTCGCAGGGCGCGCGCAAGCTCGGTAGGAGGAAGCAGCGGCTTGCGACCGACGGGGTTCGTCGCGTCGACAACGGAGCCCCTCACATTCAGCAGTTGTGCAAACGTCTCACCGCGCTCGACGAGTCCGCCATGCGTGGACTTCAGCGAGCCCTCACGGCGCACGAGCGCGGAGACGTCTTGCCCGCGCGCGCGCAGTTGCTCGTCGAGAGCGTTGTCGAGGTTGTGTGACAGACGCGCGTAGACGAGCCAGCCCGCAAGCAGGAGCACGACGGCCATCGCGAGCGCGAAGACGAGCGTCAGCCGCAGCCTGATCGGCAGGCGGTTCACTCCTTGTCATCCTCCCGCAGCCGGTAGCCGACCCCGCGCACCGTCTCGATTGACTTGGTCCCGAAAGGTCGGTCCACCTTCTCACGGATGTAGCGCACGTAGACGTCGATGACGTTCGAACGGTTCTCGTACGCGAAGTCCCAGGCGTGCTCCAGCAATTGCAGACGTGAGAGAACCTGCCCGGGGCGGCGCATGAACGCCTCGAGCAAGGCGAACTCCTTGGGGGAGAGACTGATCTCCGTCCGACCTCGCCAGGCGCGGCGCGCTGCGGGATCGAGTCGGAGCGTCCCGACGATCAGCTCGGTCGGCCGCTCCCCGCCACCGCGCCTGACGAGGGCACGCAGTCGCGCCAGCAGCTCGGCGAACGAGAACGGCTTCGTCAGATAGTCGTCGGCCCCGACGTCGAGCCCGGCGACGCGGTCGTCGACACCGTCGCGCGCCGTCAGCATGAGGACGGGCGCCCACACGCCCGCATTCCGAAGCTGTCGGCAGGTCTCGAAGCCACTCAGCCCCGGGAGCATGACGTCCAGCACGATCGCCTCGTACGGATGTGATTGCGCCATCCACACGGCGTCCTCGCCCGTGGCGGCGACGTCAGCCGCGTGCCCCTCCTCGACCAGGCCCCGGCGGAGGAGGCTGGCCATCTTCAGTTCGTCTTCGACGATCAAGATACGCATTTGCGAAAGCTTGCCTGCCGTCGATGAGAACCAGATGAGAGGACTCGCGGAAGCTCTCATCTCACTCTCAGACGCCAGGGCTACGTTGAAATCGTGAAACGCCCTTTGATTCTGCTTGCGCTTTGCCTGCTGTTCGCGGCCTGTGGTGGCTCGAAGACCGCCGCCCCGACCACATCGGCGGCGGCACCGACAACGCCGGCGTCGACCGCGACCACGACGGCACAACCTCCGAACGCCCTGCAGGGCGAGGCGCAGGCCGCGGCGACCGGAGATATTCCGGACAACCAGGTCTATGTGGTCTTCAGCAACACGCGAGCCGGGTACTCGATCAAGTACCCGGAGGGCTGGGCCCAGAGCGGCTCCGGCAACCGTGTCACGATCTACGACAAGAACAACCTGGTGCGCACCGTCGTCCAGCCGGGAGGCGAGCCAACCCTGGCGGAGGTGTCGGCGGAACTACGGGCTCTCAAGGCGACGACACCGTCCCTCCGCTTTCAGCCGCCGCAGCGCGTTCGGATCAGCGGCCGGCCTGCGATCAAAGTCGTGTACATCACCGAGAGCGCTCCCAATCCCGTGACGAACAAGCGCGTCGAGCTCACCGTCGACCGGTACTACCTCGCGCAGGGAGGCAAGCGCGCGATCATCGACCTCGGCACGCCCGTAGGTGTCGACAACGTCGACGGCTACCGGCTCATGGTGCAAAGCTTCCGATGGAGGTAGCGAGTCTCTATCGAGAGCCGCCGCGCGAGCAAGAACGAGCGACCGCTGCAGTCGAGTTCCACGACGTCTTCAGGATCTATCGCTCCGGCCCGGCAGAGACGGTTGCACTGCGCGGACTGGATCTGCGGATCGAGGCCGGCGAGTTCGTCGCAATCCTCGGCCCATCCGGCTCGGGGAAGAGCACGTTCCTGTCTCTCGCCGCCGGGCTCGAGCAGCCCTCGGCCGGCGAAGTGCGCGTCTTCGGGCAGCCGCTCAACCGGCTCGACGAGGCCGGCCTCGCGGCCTTTAGGGCGCGCCGCATCGCGATCATCTTCCAGAGCGACAACCTCTTGCCACTGTTGACCGCGCGCGAGAACGTTGCGACGGCCTTGCGGCTCGGTGGCAGATCGAACGCGCGGGTGCTCGCAACCTCGGCACTCGAGAAGGTGGACCTCGCGCCGCGGGTGGCGCACCGTCCTGGGCAGCTGTCCGGTGGTGAGCAGCAGCGCGTCGCGGTTGCCGCAGCACTGGCGCGTGATGCGTCGCTCGTGCTGGCGGACGAGCCGACCGGCGAGTTGGACCTGCAGAACGAGCAGCGCATCCTCCGTGAGTTGCGTCGTCTGCGTGACGAGCTGGGTAGCACGGTCGTCACCGTCACGCACTCACCGAGGCTTGCCTCGACTGCCGACCGCGTGATCGAGATACGCGACGGCAGAGCCGCGTGACGGCCGTTTCGGCCTGCCGCGATCTCGTCGTCGACTACGGTCAAGGCGAGGGACGCGTCCGTGCTCTGGACGGCGTGTCGCTCGCGGTCGGCCCGGGCGAGCGACTCGCGCTGCGTGGCCGCTCCGGCTCTGGGAAGACGACGCTGTTGCATGCGCTCGGCGGTCTCGTGGAGCCGACCGCCGGTGAGGTCGAGCTCGACGGGCGGCCGCTGGCGACGCTCGACGAGGAGGCGCGACGCCGGCTCCGGGCCTCGAGCATCGCCTACGTCTTTCAAGGAGCGAATCTGCTGCCGACCTTCACGGGCTTCGAGAACGTGGCCTTCGCGATCCGGACGACCTCGAATCCCGACGCGCCGGCCGACCCGCTGATGTTGCTGCGACTCGTCGGACTGGCCGACAAGGCGGAGCATCTCCCGGGCGAGATGTCGGGTGGAGAACGACAGCGCGTCGCCCTGGCGCGCGCGCTCGGCCAGCACCCGGCGCTTCTGCTCTGCGACGAGCCGACCGGCCAGCTCGATTCCGACACGGGCGCGCGGATCCTCGACCTCATCGATGCGCTTCAGCGTGAGTTCGGGTTTGCGTTGGTGACGGCGACGCATGACGAGCAGGTCGCAGCCCGGCACGACCGCGTGCTCGAGCTGGAAGAAGGCTGCGTCGTGGGGGAGAGCGCGTGATGTACGCGTCGCTCGCCTTTGCCAACCTGGTGCGCACACCGGGCCGCACGATCGTGCGCGTCGTGGTGCTGGCAGCTGCGGTTGCGCTCGTCGGCGCGATGATCCTCTTCATCGGACACTCGCTGCGCACGATGACCTCGAGCTCGGTGCGCAGTGTCCCGCTCGACTGGCAGGCGCCTGTCGCTTCGCGACGGGCTGCGGAGCAAGCCGCACGTGCGGTAGCCAAGCAACAGGGCGTGCTCGACGCGGTTCCGGCGGCGAGCGCGCCGTTCGCAGGAGCGACGCACGTGAAGCCCGGCGCGGGGATCTTCCGCTCGGCGTCCGGGTCGATCCTCGCGGTGCCGCAGGGCTACACGCAGCACATCCACACGCTTCGCTTCCTCCGCGGCTCCCTCCGTCCGGGCCAGGTCGTGCTCGACCAGCAGCTTGCGGCCACGTTGCAAGCTGCCCCCGGCGACTTCGTGACCTTCACGGCGAAGCCGGGCCGGGCTCCCGTGCGGCTGCGCGTGAGCGGGATCTCAGTCGTGACCGCGGGCGACATCCTCTTTCAACCGCTCAACCCGCTGCTCGGCCCCGCGCCTGCGCAGCCGCCCGTGGAGATCGCGGTCATGACGGTCGGGACGTTCGCTCAGAAGCTGGCGCCGCAGCTACCAACGGTCGCCTCGTCGGGCGGGCTTCCTGGGATCCCGGGCTCGGTTTCGGGCACGCAGTGGCAGGTGCAGGCGCAGGTCGACCCGGCGCAACTCACCGGCGGGCCTGCGCAGGCCCTTCGTCAGGCCACGGGACTTCGCAATCGGATCCAGAGCTCACTGCCCGGGCAGGTGAGCTTCGTCGACAACCTGTCCGAGAGCCTCAACGTCGCGACCGGCGATGCGCTCTACGCGGAGACGCTCTACATCATGCTCGCACTCCCGGGCGCACTCATCGCACTCGGGCTCGCCTACCTTGCTGCGCTCGGAACCGTCGAGCGCGACCGGCGCGAGCTGTCGCTGCTCCGCGCTCGCGGTGCCTCACGGCGCGGGCTCGTGGCGCTCGCCGGGATCGAGAGCCTTGCGGTCGGGATCGTCGCGGGCGTGCTCGGTAGCGGAATCGCTCTGCTCGCGTTACGTCTCGTTCACGTCGGACGTGGGCCTTTGACACCGTGGCACGTCGTTGCGACCGTCGGTGGTTGCATCGGGCTCGCCGTGCTCGGCGCCGCGGCAGCACGGCTCGGCGCAGGCGCGGCGGCGCTTCGCGGCGAGGTTGCTGCAGGACGGCGTCCGCAAAGGTCCCGCAAGCCGCTCTGGCAGAAGCTGTACGTCGACATCGCTGCGTTGGCCGTCAGCGGCCTCGTCTACTGGCTCACTGCGCGGACCGGCTTCTCGGCTGTCGTCAATCCCGACTCGAACCCGACGCTCTCGCTCTCGATCTACATGTTTCTCGCGCCCGCGTGCCTGTGGCTGGGTGCTGCGCTGCTACTCGTTCGATTGCGGGGCGCTCTGCTCGAGACGGCGGCGCGCCGGGTCACCGGCGGACGGGCGCGAACTCTGTCGGGACTGCTGCTCGCGAGCGCCGGACGGCGCAGCGCTGCGATCAACCGCGGCTTGCTCCTCGTGGGACTGCTGCTCGCCTTCGGCGTGAATCTCGGGGTCTTCGCCGCGACGTACGACCAGCAAGCCCGTGTCGATGCGCAGTTGACGCTCGGCGCCGACGTCGTCGCGAGCGCTCCTGCGGGGGCTTTGCGGGCGCATCGGTTGGAGCAGAGGATCGCGCAGGTCCCGGGAGTTGCCGGAACCACTGCGCTCGATCACTCCTATGCATACGTGGGGCCGGACCTGCAGGACACTTTCGGCGTCGACGTCGCGACTCTGACGAGCGGTACGACTTTGCGCGATTCGTACTTCATCGGCGGGACTGCACAGCACTTGCTCGCCGAGCTTCGAGCGCATCGCGACGGCATCCTCGTCTCGAAGGAGACCGTCACGGACTACTCCCTGAACATCGGCGACCTGCTCAAGCTACGTGTGCTCGACCATGCGACCGGGCAGCTTCGCGTCACGCCGTTCCACGTCGTCGGCATCGTGCAGGAGTTCCCATCGGCGCCGCGAGACTCATTCATGGTCACCAATCTCGACTACCTGCTCGCCTCGACGCACGATCCCGGCGCGAATGTCGTCTTCGCGAAGACGCACGGGGACGCGGCCGCAGTCGCGAGACGTGTCGCTGAGGTCGCGCGGCCTGCCGGTGCAAGCGTCAAGGACATCACCACGCAAACCGCTCAGACGGTGAGCTCCATCACGACGGTCGACATGAGCGGGATCGCGAAGATCGAGGAAGCGTTCGCGGTCATCCTCGCTGCCGCGGCGATGGCGCTCTTCGTCGTGCTCGGGCTCGCCGAGCGCAAGCACGAGTTCGCGACCATGGCGTCGATCGGAAGTTCCGTGCGTGAAATCAGCGCGTTTCTCTGGAGCGAGGTCGCGATCGTGCTCGCGGGAGGACTCGCGCTGGCCGCGCTGCTCGGCTGGCTCTTGGCGGAGATGCTCGTCGCCATGCTGCAACACGTGTTCGACCCGCCGCCCGATCATCTGGCCGCGCCGTGGCTCTTCCTCGTGGGCCTCGCCGGGGCGGCCGTCCTCGGAGCGCTGCTGACGACGGTTGCCGCCGGTCTACACCTCCGGCGCCTACCGCTCGGCGAGATCCTGCGCGAGCAGTAACCTGGTCTGTCTTGCGGACAGTGACCGAGGGGCAGAGAATCGACGCGTGACGCGGCTTCTCGGCAGGCTCCTGGTCGGCATGTTCGCCGGCGCGCTCTTGCTCCTTCTGACTGCCGGGGCGGCGGCGCCGTCCTCGGCGTCGATCACGGCCACGAACTACGTGATCTGGGGCACCGGCGGTGTCGATCCGGGTCACTTCTATGGTGCCCGCGGCATCGCGGTCGGTCCCTACGGCGACCTGGTCTATGTCGCCGACACCGGGAACAATCGCATCGAGGCGTTCACGCCGGAAGGCATCTACCTCTACAAGTGGGGCCACTTCGGCAAGGGGTCCGGCGATTTCGACAGGCCCGTCGCGATCACGACCGACTCCGCCGGCTTCGTGTACGTGGCCGACAACGGCAACGGGCTCGTCCAGAAGTTCAGCGAAAAGGGCGCGTTCGTGCTGCAGTGGTCGGTCCCGGGTGTGATCGGCGTCGCAGCGGACAACGCCGGGCACGTGTACGCGCTTTCGTCCTTCCTTAACCTCGTTTCAAAGCGGTCGACGTCGGGCGTCAGCGAGGGCTCGTGGCAGGCGTTCCCGCTGTCGACGGGCTTCGTCGACCATGCGGCCCAGTCGATTGCGACGGACTCGAGCGGGAACGTCTATGTCGGCGACAACCGGACCGTGCACTGGGCCCCGTGCCATGACGGCTGGCCGGCACCTCCCGAGCACACCACGGCGATCTACAAGTTCACGGGCGCAGGTTCGGAGCTGGCTCACGACTCAGCCGACTCGAACCCCGGGCCCCGATGTATCGAATTAATGGCGGCCACTTACCACGATGAGTACCTCGATGGCGTAGGGGTGAATCCCAGCGACGGCTGGATCTACGTCGCGAGGCCCGGCTTCCAAGAAACCCGACGCATCCCCCCGAGCCTGCAGAACATCTTCGGGAACCGCATGCAGGGACCGAGGTATCCGTCGCCGGTCATCCCCGACCTCGATGCCGTTGCTTTCGACTGCCGGGGAAACTATTACGCCCTCTCCCGTGCGGACAACGTCGTGGTCAAGTACCTGAACTCCGGTGCGGCTCCGATTCCCTGCGGCGAGCGGCCGCCGCCGCCGATCATCAAGATCGGCGACACGCGAGTCGAAGCGAAGGGAGTGGTGGTCACGATCGGCTGCCCGGCCGGGCACTGCAAGGGCACAGTGACCGTGACGCCCTCGACGCCGTGTCCGAATTGCCCGTTCAAGCTCGGTCGCCGCGGTTTCGACATCCCGGGTGGAACTGCGGTGAAGGTAACCCTTCCCACCGACAGCAAGGACAGGGACGCGATCAAGCGCAAGAAGCGATTGCCGGTGATCGTGACCGTCGTCGTCGGCGGCAAGACCGTGAAGCAGAAGGACACGCTCAAGTCGCGATCGGCGTTGAGCGTCACGTGCCCGTCGGCGGGAGTGGTGGGGACCGCGGCGACGGTCTCCGGGTTCCTTGCGCCTGCGCATCCGGGGACGACGATTCGCGTCATTCTTATTCCGCCCACCGGTACTCCGGCGCTCCGCAAGGCGAAGACGAGCTCCGCGGGGCGGTACGAGCTCTCTGTCGTTCCCAACGAGACGGGCTCCTGGACTGCGAGTGCGGAATGGTCCGGGGATGCCGATCACGAAGCGTCGAGCGCAGGGCCGTGCGCATTCACCGTCACTGGCCCCGCACCGAACTTCCCTCTGGCCCCGCCGAACGCGCCCCCGCCGCCGGGCGGCGACCAGCAACCCCCGCCGCCTCCACCGCCCGTGCAGAAGGACCCGTCCTCCATCGCGATCAACTGCCCGACCTCGTGGCAGCAGAACCAACCCTTCTCGATCAGCGGCTCCATCAATCCGCCGAACGCGAACGCCACGGTCTCGCTCGCGTACCGGTCCCCTCAGAACGTCAATACGTCGAGATCGGTGAGCACGGACGGCGGCGGGAATTACTCGGACAGCGGGGTGGCTCCGAACGCAGCCGGGACCTGGACGGTCAGCGCCAGCTGGAACGGCGACGCGACCCATTCGGGCTCGCAGACGAGCTGCACGATTCAGGTGTTTTAGGCCGCAGGCAGAAGCCTCGACCTTCTTAACAATGCAGAAGTACGCTCGGCTCATTCGTCGGCTCGTCCCCATCGGCGTCGTCGCCGCCGTTCTGCTGGCGGTTTCCTCTGGGTGCGGCGGATCCGACAAGTCCTCGACCCCATCGGGCGGCTACTCCCTGCCGTCGCCGACACCGACGACGACAACCAGCACGGGTGGGATCGATCCGCTCGAGGGTGCCGCGACGACGCCTGTCGAGCGTGCCGCGAACGGCAGCGAGATCGCTCTCCTTGACCGCATCGCCGTCGGCCGGCACGAAGGCTACGACCGGGTCGTCTTCGAGTTCAAGAATGTCCTGCCGGGTTACAAGGTCACGTACGCGAACGAGCCTCTGAAGGAAGACGGGTCCGGCAAGCCGGTCGACGTGAAGGGCGCAGCCGTCGTCGTCGTGCGCATGGAGCCGGCATCCGGCTTCGACCTGAACACGGGCGAGGGCGTGATGACCTACAAGGGGCCAAGGCGGATCGACGGCTCGGGCGCGGGCACATCGGTCGTGCAGGAGCTCGTCCGGACCGGCGATTTCGAAGCGGTGCTGAGCTGGGCGATCGGTCTCTCCGACAAGGTCGATTTTCTCGTCCGAACGGCGACGTCGCCTCCGCGGCTGATCGTCGACTTCCGCAACCATTAGGGCCTGAGCCGTCTCGCCGAGCGGGAAAGGTGCTAGCCCTATTGATCCTGGGCGGCCGGCGCGAGAGAATCCGCGGCACCCTAACTAGGAGGCGGGACTGTGGCCGATCACTCGGCGCACGAGAAGGACCGACGCATGCTCCACGCTCTTGGCTACGCCCAGGAGCTACGGCGCGGAATGAGCGGCTTCTCGAACTTCGCGATCTCGTTCACGATCATCTCGATCCTGTCCGGGACGCTCACGCTGTACGCGACAGGCATCAACTACGGCGGGCCGGTCGAAGAAGCGTACGGCTGGCCGATCGTCTCGATGTTCGTGATCATCGTCGCGCTCGGCATGGCCGAGATCGCGTCGAAGTATCCGACCGCAGGCGGTCTCTATTACTGGGCCTCGAAGATGGGAGGGCCTGCCTGGGGCTGGTTCACGGGTTGGTTCAACCTAATCGGGCAGATCGCGATCACCGCCGGAATCGACTACGGCGCGGCGATCTTCACCGACGCGCTGTTGAATCTTCTCTGGCCCGGGACGTTCCACGCCTCGCCGCACGAGATCATCTACGTGTACGCCTGCATCCTCGGGCTGCACGCACTGATGAACATCTTCAGCGTCAGGCTGGTTGCCCTGCTGAACGACATCTCGGTGTGGTGGCACGTCTTCGGCGTGCTGATCATCGTGGGCTTCCTGGCGTTCAAGCCGGACCATCACGAGTCGGTTCGGACGGTCTTCTCGAAGACCATCAACAACAGCGGGTTCTCCCATCAGTGGTTGTGGTTCGTGCTCTTACTCGGGCTCCTGCAGGCGCAGTACACCTTCACGGGGTACGACGCGTCCGCTCACATGAGCGAGGAGACGCAGGATGCGGGGAGGTCGGCGGCAAGAGGCGTCGTCATGTCGATCGTCGTCTCGGCCGTCTTCGGCTACATCCTCGCGCTTGGCGTGACGTTCGCGATCCAGAGCTTCGACGCCACGACGGGGGCGGGCATCTTTGCCGTGAAGCAGGTCTTCCTCGACGCGCTCGGGCGCAAGGCCGCGGAGTTCGTGCTGTTCATAACGGTCGGTGCGCAGCTCTACTGCGGGATGTCGTCGATCACGTCCGCTTCGCGAATGCTGTACGCGTTCTCCCGTGACGGTGCCACGCCCGGCCACCGGATCTGGCGACGGTTGAACGCGGCACGCGTGCCGTACATGGCAGTGCTCGCGATCGCGGTGCTCGCGTTCCTCAGTGCCTTCCCGGCGTACTTCTCGAAGAACATCGGCGTCGGCGCTGGCTACATCGCCTACGCGGCCGTCACGTCGATTGCGACGATCGGGCTCTACATCGCTTACGCGCTCCCGATCTTCCTGCGGCTGCGGCTGGGAGACGCATGGGAGCCCGGCGAGTGGAACCTCGGTCGCTGGTACAAGCCGATCGGGTGGATCGCTGTGATCTGGGTGGGGTTCATCTCGGTGTTGTTCATCCTGCCGATCACGCCGACCGGGATCCCGTTCAAATCCGGGTTCACGTGGCTGAGCTTCAACTACGCACCGATTGCCGTCGTCGGCACAATGCTGCTTGTTGGAGGCTGGTGGTTCGTGTCGGCGCACAAGTGGTTCAAGGGCCCCGTCGCGCAGGGATCCGAAGAGGAGCTTGCGCGGATTGAAGAACGGTACGGGGAGCGGACCGGTCCCCCCGTAACCACACCCGCGGCATAGGATCGATTACTACCGGAGGGGGCCGGATTCAGCCGGCTCCCTCCGTCTTTCGCCGATGCTGACGCTCAATGAGTTGAAACGCGACGTCGAGAGCGGGTCGATCGACACCGTCGTCGTCGCGTTCACCGACATGCAGGGCCGGCTGATGGGCAAGCGGGTCCACGCGCAGTACTTCGTCGACGAGAACGTCGCCGACCACGGCGTCGAGGGCTGTAACTACCTCCTCGCGCTCGACATGGAGATGGATCCGGTCCCCGGCTACTCGATCGCGAGCTGGGAACAGGGGTACGGCGACTTCGCGATGCGGCCGGATCTCGACACGTTGCGTGGCATTCCGTGGCTCGAGGGAACGGCGCTCGTGCTCTGCGATATCGCGTGGGGTGACGGTTCGCCCGTCAGGCCTTCGCCGCGGCAGGTGCTCAAGGCGCAGGTCGAGCGGGCGCAATCGCTGGGATATGAGCCGATGATCGGCTCCGAGCTCGAGTTCTACTTGCTCAAGGAAAGCTTCGAGGAGGCACACGCGAAGCACTACCGCAACCTCACGCCGTCGGTGCCGTACATCCTCGACTACCACGTGCTCGCGACGACCTACGACGAGCCGTTCATGCGTCAGATCCGGAACGGCATGCACGGCGCGGGCATCACCGTGGAGAGCTCGAAGGGCGAGGCGTGGCCCGGGCAGCAGGAGGTCAACTTCAAGTTTGCGGACGCGGTGACAATGGCGGACAACCACTCGGTCTACAAGAACGGCGCCAAGGAGATCGCGCACCTGAACGAGTGCTCGATCACGTTCATGGCGAAGCCCGACCACTCGTGGATCGGCAGCTCGTGCCACATCCACGCGAGCCTGTGGCGCGACGGCGAGAACGCCTTCGACGGGGGCCCTGACGTGTTCAAGCAGTTCCTTGCCGGCTGGATTGCGGGTGCGAAGGAGTTGGCGATCTTTCTCGCGCCGACGATCAACTCGTACAAGCGCTACGCGGCGGGGTCGTGGGCGCCGACGACGCTCGCCTGGGGCCATGACAACCGCACGTGCGGCTTCCGGATCGTCGGGCACGGCGCTGCTCA
>DAINSN010000062.1:0-12382 GCA_036741295.1 Gaiellaceae bacterium | reverse complement strand
ATAGGCGGCGGCGCCGAAAGAAACCAGCTCCCCGTCCGGGGACGGCCAGGTTGCGAGACCATGCCGATCAACCAGGCGGCGCTCGGCCCGACGAAGCTCCGCGATCTGTCGGGCCTGGTCGGGGATGAGTGGGTGCTCTACAAGGGCCTTCCAGACTCAGTAGCAGAGACCAGAGGGCCAGAACGGCGAGCCGAATCAGTCCGAGGCCGCGGCTACGCTGGACGCGTCAATGAAAGGGCAGCTTTTCTGGGCGGCGCTCTATACGGCAGCCATTGGCGGCGTCGCTGGCATCGTGTGGGGGCTTGCGCTTGACGTTGCCGTTACGACAGCTCTTGTCGTCGGGCTAGTCGTCGGCGCTGTAATCGGAGCCTTGCTGGGTTGGCTAGCTCGCGCGGTAGCTCGCGACGCGTCCTCGCGCGGCGGGATTCAGGGCGGCGAGGCGATGTTCGTGAGTGGATCAATGGTCGCTTTGCTGGGTGTGCTGTCGATCGGGCTTGGCCTTCTCGTGTGGCTGATCAGGTTGATCCTCTGAGTAGCTGGTAGAGGCCGCAACACCCGGAGTTTCACCATCAAGCCTCTAGTCCGCGTCGTCCGCGTCGTCCGCGTCGTCCGCGTCGTCCGCGTCGTCCCAGCGTGCCTCGGCTACGGCTTCAGCCATCGCCTCGTCGTCGAACTCGACCGGAGCGAGTTCGGGATCGGGAACGTCGGCGTCAGGGTCGAGATCCTCTGAAGACCCCATGAGCTTGACCAGGAACCGTTCGGCGCCCTCTAGTAGTTCGGGTTGCTCCGTCCAGTAGCCGAACTCGAGACTGCGTCGAGACGCGCCGGTGAAGTTCGCGGAGGAGATCCAGAGTCGGCTCGGCCCGAAGCCAATGACGTCTTCGACGTGGCCGAGCGCCCCCTCGTCGTGCCACCACATATGGCCGAGGAGTGCCAGCTTGGCGTGGACGATCGGAACCTGGCGTCGCTCCTTGCTGCGATAACCGAGCGTGCGGATCGTGGGCAGCACGGCGTCATCGAACTGCGAGTAAGGCCCGACAACCTCGGGCTCGCCATCCACCTTCGTAGCCAGTCCGCCCAGGGATGGGAATGCTCGGATAGGGATCCCGGGAGTCCGCTCGTTCAACTCGCGCAGCCGCTGGAGCTTCTTCAGCGTCCAGGGCTTGCGATCCTGCTTGGTGACCACGATGCAGGCCGTGAGAGATCCGAGCTTGTCGATCAACTCATCGTCATCGATCCACATCGAAGATCCAAGCAGCACTGGCCCTAGCGACCGCGAGCTGCGCCAGCGAAGATCCCGCACGTACTCCTCGATCCCCTCGATGAGGCCCCGGAGCACGTTGAGGCCGAAGCATGCCCTGTCCCTCTCATCAGGCCCGACAGCGAACTCGTTGTCGAACTCGTTGGTAAACGACAGCAGCTTCCGCACCTCTTCGTTGTCCACACGATCAAGGTAGCTGGCCGCCCTGGGAATCGCGCACCGCGTGAATCGCGCCGTAAGCAGACGATGCGGCTCCGTGGTGGAAGTGGTAGGAGGCCGCTAAACCGGCGCGCCGTTCGCGCCGTGCGGGCCGGACGCGGATGCTCGCGGCTCGCTCGCCCGATTCCGCCGCTTGGGCGCTGGCGCTGGGAGCGGGCCAAGGCGCAGCCGGGCCTTTCATCCCGCTGTGCTCACCATTTCCTCTCACCATCGGCCCGAACGAGCTACCGTAGATGGGCCAACAACCGCCTAGAATGGCGGCTGCGCCCTCTTAGCTCAGTTGGTAGAGCACCTCCATGGTAAGGAGGGGGTCGACGGTTCGAGTCCGTCAGAGGGCTCTTCGGAAAACCCTGCAAACGGAGGGCTTCCGTCGTCTAGGCGGTCAACGGGTAGAGCCGTGCGGGTACGGAACGGGTACATCGGCGTCGCGTTGAGGTAGTCAAGCGACCTTTTCTGACCTTTTGGTTCGGAGGCGGGGCGACCGTGATCGGACGTGAAACACCACGTTCTCGCGCGGGCCACGATGCTCTCTGGTCGAGCAGCTCACGAACGGCTGCGGGCAATGGCACGCGGGCCTCGACAATCCGGATGAGTGAAGACCGACCCGGCGGGGGCTACACTGGCCGCCGCTATGAGACGGCTCACGAGCCAGATCGCACCCCTGCCACTCGGCACGATCTTCGAGGACGTCGTACGAGTGTCCAGTTGGCCCCCGACGACCAACGGCATGCCGGTTCTTAGCGTTGACGACTATCCGGACACGCTGTTGGCGCAGTACATCGGGGTTTCGGAATCGCACGAAGGCGAGTTGCATTCACTCGCCGTGAGCCTCGCTCGGCTCGCGGACAAGGCTGTGCGTGAGTACCGCGCTGCGAGCGAGTACCTGTCGGCGTTCGTTGAGACGCCAGGAGTGGAGTCCATCGAGGGCCATACCTTCCTGCTCCGAGCCATCGACCACGTTGAAAACTGCGTCGACGCCGTAGCGCGCGCCGAGGGCTTCCTCCGCACATCCACATTCGCAGCGATGGCTACGCCCGATCAACTGGAGACCCTCAAGACCGTGCACGAGGGAGTGCGCGCGATGCGCCACTCGATCCAGCACGCCGACGAGCGGATCGTGAAGAAGCAGCGCGTCCCCGAGGGCGAGCCCTTGTTTCCTGCCATCACGAACGACGGCATCTACTTCGCGGGCGACCATCTCTTCCACGGCGAGCTTGCCGGCACGGTCATACACGAGCGCGGTGCGGTGGCGAGCAACAGCGGAACCGGCGCCCATTTGAACGCTGGCGAGCCATCGTGAAACGATCAACGCCCGGGAATCGCGTCCGCATCCTCGAGCAGCCGGACGATGTCCGGGCTCGGAGTCAACCCGAGCTCGCTCGCCATGCGGCCGACGTGGTCGCGATGGTGACGAATCGCATCGTTGCGGTTGCCGCGCGCGAGATGCCCGCGGATCACGAGCTCGTGCAACCGCTCGCGGAGCGGCTCCCGGCAGAGTGCGGCGAGCGCGAGGTCGACGGCGTGGGCAGGCCGATTCTCGGAGAGAGCCCGCTCGGCGGCCGCCTCGACCGCGTGGAGGCGCAACTGACGCAGCCGCTCCCGCTCGAGCTCGAGCCACTCGTCGTACCAGTCCGGCAAGAGGTCACCCTCGAGCTTCTGCTCATCAATGCGCGCCTCGTCGACATCGTCGGAACCATCGAGGACACGCCGCGCCGCCAGGACGAGCTCGTGGACGTCGACGACGACCGTCCGCGCGAGCCGAACGTGGGTCGCGGTCGCCTCCACGACCGCGTGGCCGGGCTGCCGCAGCCGCCAGAGGGTCGAGCGAAGGTTCGCGCACGAACGCTCCTCGTTCGCGTCGAGCCAGAGTGACCCGGCAACGAAAATCCGAAGAAGTGGCCGGTCGTGCAGAGCGAGAAATGCCACGAGCCGCTGGGAGGCGGGCGGCATCCAGACGCTCTCACCGTCACACGAGAGATCGAACCCGTCGAGCAAGCGCACGACGACGCGCGCCTCGGCATCGTCCGGCGGCGATGCACCGGCCGCAGCCAATCCCTCCACGGGATGGACGTCAGATGCCGCAGCAACGAGGGTCGTCGGACCGTTGGCTATCGCACGTCCTTCGATTGCTTGAGACCATGATCAACGTTCGCGCGACAGGCGTCAAGGAGTCTTGCTTGACAGCGCCGGTGCAAATGCTTAGCGTCGGTATCGACCTACATCAGCGTGTGGTTGCGCCGGGCGTGATCAGACTGAGGTGGATGTAGAGGGCTCCCGCGGGTCTATTCTCGTGTCGTGCTTTCTATGTGAAGTTTCGGTTGCTCGAAGGGTTCGACTCCCGATGTGAGGTCATCTTTCTCCGATGGCAAGCCGCGCGAACGGCGCCCCACGAAGCGGCGCCTCCGTGAGGCGGCGCCTACTCTCGGCGTGCTGCGGCCGACCAGGCGAGGACGGTGACGCGGCGGTGACGCTGCCGTCACGTCGTCGCAACGCGATCGTCACACGGCCGCGACACATGCGCAACGTCACCGTGGCGAGAGGATGACGGGCCGCGGCGACACTCTTCGGCAGAGCGAACGAGGCCCGCGTGGTCGGGCAGCGAGGAGGTTGCAGCGTGCCGGTCGAAACCACCTATCCCGGCGTCTACATCCAGGAGGCTCCCTCCGGGGTGCATACGATCGTCGGTGTCTCGACGTCGGTGACAGCGTTCGTCGGAGCTGCCGGCCGTGGGCCTGTTGACAAGGCTGTCCGCATCTTCAGCTTCGCCGACTACCAGCGCACGTTCGGGCCGACGATCGACGAGGCGAGCCCGATGGGGCACGCCGTCTCCCACTTCTTCGCCAACGGCGGGTCCGAGGCGGTCGTCGTTCGCGCCGCACCCACCAACGCACAGTTCGCGTCTGTCGTGCTCAAGGACGAAACCCCCGGCGACGTGCTGACGCTGACCGCGGACGGCCGTGGCGCCTGGGCCAACCGCACGGGCGGAATCGGGATCGAGGTCCAGGTCGCCTACGACAACATCTCGAACCCTGACGACCTCTTCCGGATGGTGATCACGTACTGGATCGTCGACCCTCGGACGAATCAGCCGGCCAAGGGCGCCGAGGAGAGCTTCATCAACCTCTCGATGTCCCCCTCGCATCCGCGCTACGTTCTCAACGCGCTCGCAACATCACAGCTCGTCGTCGCATCGCTGCCCGGCGCTCTCGCCCCCGGCCCCCCCGGGACGTCCAAGAGCGAGTCCTCGATCGGCGTCAACGCCAACGTCGGCCCGTCCGCCCGCGCGCTTCGCGTCAGCGTCGACTTCGGCCCGTCGGTCGATGTGACGCTCGTCCCGGACGCCACCACGGACGTCGCGACGGTGCCGGGGGACATCCTGACCGAGTTGACGACCGCGCTCGACACGGCCGGTCTTGCGGGCAAGGTCACCGCATCGCAAGTGGGCGGGGTGTTCACGCTCACCTCGATCGATGCGACGCTCAACTCCTCGGTCACCGTCACCCCCGCCTCATCGGCAGATCTCTCGCAGGCACTCAAGCTGGGCCTCGCCTGGGGCGGAGCCGAGGTCTCTGGCTCGGCCGTGCACCGGCCTGCGGTGATCGCGTCCGGTGCTCCCGCAGGCGCCTTGGCCGGGGGGACCGACGGTACCGGCATGTCCGCCGACGACATCGTCCCGAACAGCGCATCGCGGGGTGCGTTCGCCCTCAACGAGTTGCTGTTCCCGCGCTTCAACATCCTCTGCCTCCCGGGCGTGACGTCCGACGACCAGGTGCAAATCGGTCGCGCGCTCTCCTACTGCGCCGACGAGCGCGCCTTCCTCGTCGTGGACAGCCCCGCGAGCGGGTTCGCGGCGATCCCGCCAAACCTCGGCTCGCTGCCCGCACTCGGCGAGCACGGTGCGATCTACTACCCGCGGATCCAGGTGACCGAGGCCGTCCCGGGCGGTTCGCGGTCGCTGAACCTGCCGCCGAGCGGCGCCGTCGCGGGTGTGATGGCACGCACAGACACCGCGCGCGGAATCTGGAAAGCGCCGGCCGGCCTCGAGGCGGGCATCGTCGGCATCACCGGTCTCGCCAACCCCACCGGCGCGCCTCCGGTCGACGACAACCTCTCGGGGCAGCTCAATCCGCACGGCATCAACGTCCTGCGCAGCTTCCCGGCGGCCGGGCCTGTCGTGTGGGGCGCACGGACCCTGCGCGGCGACGACTCGCTCTCCTCCGAGTTCAAGTACATCCCCGTGCGGAGGCTCACCGACTATCTCGCGAGCTCGCTCTACCTCGGTACGCAGTTCGCCGTCTTCGAACCGAACGACCCGACGCTCTGGGGCCAGCTCCGGCTCGCCGTCGGCGCGTTCATGCGCGGGCTGTTCCGGCAGGGCGCGTTTCAGCAGAGCGAGAAGCGCACGGAGTCGGACAGCTTCTTCGTCATCTGCGACTCCACCGTCAACCCGCAGTCCGAGATCGACCTCGGCCGGGTCAACGTCGTCGTTGGGTTCGCGCCGTTGAAGCCCGCGGAGTTCGTCGTCATCACGATCACGCAGATCTCCCAACTGGAGGGATAAGGATGGCCGAGTTCACCGTCAACGCCCAACGCTACGACCCGTATCTCGGGTGCAACTTCCGGCTCAAATGGGACGGGCGCTATGTCGCCGGTGTGACGAAGATGAGCGCGCTGAAGCTCACGACCGAGCCCGTGGTGCACCGCGAAGGTGGTGATCCCTCGCACGATCGCAAGAGCCCCGGCAGGACGAAGTACGACGCCGTGACACTCGAGCGCGGCGTCACGCACGATCCCGACTTCGAGAACTGGGCAAACCTCGTCCACTCACTCGAGTCGCCGCTCTCTCTCAAGAATTTCCGCAAGGACATCGTGGTGGACGTCTTCAACGAGGCCGGACAGCTTGCGATCTCGTACAAGCTCTTCCGCTGCTGGCCGTCCGAGTACCAGGCGCTGCCGGCACTCGACGCCGCCACGGCCGGAGTCGCGATCCAGACGCTGAAGCTCGAGAACGAAGGCTGGGAACGCGACGTCGCGGTGACCGAGCCGACCGAGCAGTAAGGAAGCGATGGGGGTGTCAGCCCTTCTTGCGGCGCTCGACGAGGACGAGAGCGAAGTCGGGCAGGCGGTTGCGCTGCTGGCGGCAGCCGGCATCGAGAACTCGGACGAGCTGGGACTCGGCGAGGGCGACCGGCTGCTGCTCGAGCTCTGCCGGAGTGTGACGGGCGCCGACCTCGAGATCGTCGCCGTCTGCCCCGCGTGCGGCCAGCTCTCGGAGGCGGTCGTCTCGCCCGAAGCCGTCCCGGAGGCGACCTCGCGCATGGTCCCTCTCGGAAAGGGAGGCGGCCTCCGCGAGCCGACGTATCGCGACCTGCGCACGCTTCCGGCCAACCCTGAGGCAGCGCTGCGCCAGTTGCTCACGCGGTGCGTCGTCGGGTCTCCGTCCCGCGCGCCGGAGCCGGCCGACCTCGAGCTCGTCGACGACTCACTCACCGGGCCGATTGCCATCGCCTGCACGGCCTGCGGCGAACCGATCGCGGTCGACGTCGACGTGCAGCGTGCCGTCCTCGAACGGCTGGTGCGCCGCGCGCGCGAGATCGACCAGGAAGTGCATCTGCTTGCGAGCACCTACCACTGGAGCCTCGACGAGATCGAGGCGCTCGGCGACGAGCGCCGGCGCGCGCTCGCCTGGCTGGTTGCGGAGAGCCGATGAGCGCGCCGTCAGGCACCGCCGCGAGGCTCGTCGGGCGCGCCGGACGGCGCGCGATCGGCCGTCGCCACTCCCCCGGGCTCGTCGAGCTGTCGCTCCCTCCGAGCGGAGCGCAGGCCTCCCCCTCCGGCGAGCCCGCCCCGGCGGCGACGCCCGGCGCGCGCCCGGCGCCGCCCGTCGCAAGGACCTCGATACCCTCCACCGCTTCGGGCCGGGCACAACTGGAACGCGCTGCCGATGCAAGCACCGCGACGCCGCCAACCGCACTCGCGCCGGCCTCGGTCGAGCCGACCGCGACCGACCTGCCGGCACGCCAGGAGCCCCACCCGCTCGTCCCTCCGCTCGTGACGGTGCAGCCGCCCGGCCCAACTGCACCGCGCACCCGCGGCCACAGCTCGTCGCCGGCCGCGCTCCCTACGGCGGCGCTCTCGGTTGCCGCATCGCGCGAAGCCGTCGCTCCGCTGACCGTCGCGCCGACGCCGCTCGTCCCGACCGCGACGCCAGCCGCCCCGGCCGCCGCCACGCCGAGGCCCCCGGCTCCGCCTCCCGTCGTGATCGATCGGATCGAGATCGTCACACCGCCCGCCCGCCCACCGGCTCCCGACCCGCTCGCGTCGGTCGCAGCACGACGCGCGGGCCACTCGCGTCACTCACGCCACGCAGGTGCGCGCTGATGTCGACGACGACGGCGATCCAGGGAGTCGACGACATCCTCCGGAAGCTCGCCACCGACGCGGTCGCCGCACTCGTGCCAAAGCCCGACATCAGCGTCGGTCCGCTCGATCGAGACGACGACGGCTTGCGCCTCAACTGGTTCCTCTACCGCGTCAGCCCCGACCCAAGTTACCGCAACATGGAGCCGCCGCGCACCGGCTGGCGGACCGCGCGCGGCAGCCCGCCGCTCGCACTGCGCCTCTCCTATCTCCTCTCCGCGTTCCCGGCGAAGCCGACGCTCGACGGCGACCAGGAGCAGTTCGCACATCTCGGCCTCGCCGCCGTGATGCGCGCGGTGCACGAGAACGGGGTCATCGGTGACAGCTCGCCCGTGCTCACGCCGGCGCTCGCCACGCTTGTCGACCCGCTGATCGAGCCGTTGCGGATCGTGCTCGAGACGCTCGACCTGGAGTCACTCACGAAGATCTGGACGTCCGCGTCGCGGCCCATTCGCCTCTCGGTCGGTTACGAGGTGAGCGTCGTCCTCGTCCAGCCGACGAAGACGCATGTCGCGGGTCCGCCGGTCAAGACGCGCCGGATTGCGGTGGCACCTTCGCTGGGGCCGCGCTTCGTGTCGGTGAGCCCCGCGCGCGCCTCGGTCGGCGATGACATCGACGTCGAGCTCGAAGGGCTGACGGCGGGCACGGTGTTCACGCTCGTCCACGAGCCCGAGGATCCGGCCGGGCCCGACTGGGCGATGACCGTCGTCCCCGGCGCGGCGCCCGGCCACGTGCGGCTGCAGCTGCCGGACGGACGGATCACACCGGGGCTGCGGCAGCTCGACGTGACCGCCACGGACTCGGGGCTCCTGGTTGGCCGCGACAGCATCGGCCTCACGGTCGTGCCCGCCGTGACCGGGCCTGCGACGCCGCTCGCCAAGGGAGTGCCCGTTTCTCTGCAGACGGTGCACGCGGCTGCTGACGTCGAGGTGTTCCTCCGCGGCCAGCCGCTCGCGCAGGTGGCGTTCGTCTCACCGATGCAAGTCGACGTGACGATCCCGCCCGCGACTCCCTCGGGCCTGGCGGAGATCCTCCTCCGCGCCGGCAAGGTCGCAGGCGCAACCGGGAGCGTGACCGTCGCATGAACGACGAGCGCCTGGACGCCCACCTCATGATCCTGACGGCGGCGCTCGCGACGTACCTGCGCGGGCTCCACGTGCTCTGGACGGCGCCGGGCGACGACGACCTCGACACGAGGGTGACGCGCATCACCGCGGGCGTCGGCGCCCGACCCGCACCATCCCCCGACGAGATCGCCGAAGTCTCGGCCCTGCTCGGGCGGTCCCACGACGGCATGCTCGCTCGGATCGCGGCGGCTCTCGGCCTCTCGCCCGGCGAGGAGGCGCTCGTCGCGGCCGCCTGGTGGAGCGAGGCCGACCCTCAGCTCGCGGTGGTGCTCGGCTGCGCGCACGACGACCGCGGCAGGCGCCACGCCTCGGCTGCGCTCCTGCGCCTCGTCCTCGAGCCGTACGGGCTCGAGCCGCCGCCGGTGCTCGACGACGACTCTGTTCTCGTGCGCAGCGGCGTGCTCGCGGCGAATGGAGGCGCCGCCGGAGCGCTGCAGCTGACCCCGACCGCGCGGCTCCTCCTCTCAGGCGGACTGCCGCAGCCGCTCGAGGTGGACGACACCGTGCCCGCACGACTCGAGCCGGAGACGGCCGGCCTGGTGCGCCGGCTCCGCTCGGGCGCGGGTGGAACCGTTGTGCTGCGTGGCGCGACCGGGATCGGACGGGCCGCGATGGCCGCGACCGCAGCCGCGGCAGCGGACCGCGTCCCCGTCGGCGGCGACCGGCCGGCGGCGGAGCTGCGGCTGCTCGCGCGCACAGGTGTCGGCCTGCCCGTCGTCGACGCCGCGACCGCTCCCGAGCTGCGGTGGCGCGCGAGCGACGGCCCCTTGGTCGCGATTGCGGCACCAGGCGAGTCCGTGGCGGGCAGCTACGTCGTCGACCTGCCGCCCCCCGCGTTCGACGAGCGGGAGCGACTCTGGCGTCACGCGTTCGGCTCGACCGGGATCCCCGACGAAGGACTCGCCCCCGCGCTCGCGACACGCTTCGCATTCACCGAACGGGACATCGAGCAGACGGTCACCCGCGCGCACGCCGATGCCCTGTGGCACGACCGGCCGCTCGAAGCGGGTGACGTCTGGACGGCCGCGCGGCGGCAGCCCGAGCATGCGCTCGAGCGGCTCGCCGCACTCGTCGCCCCGGCCTTCACCCTCGCGGACCTTGTCCTCCCGCCCGAACCGCTCGCACAACTTCGTGAGCTCATCGCCCACGTCGAGCTTCAGCACGTCGTGCTCGACACGTGGGGCTTCCGGCGTCGCATGCCACGCGGGCAGGGTGTGATCGGGCTCTTCACCGGGCCACCCGGCACCGGCAAGACCACCGCGGCCGAAGCGGTCGCCCACGCGCTGCAGCAGGATCTCTACCGGGTCGACCTGTCGGCGGTCGTGTCGAAGTACATCGGCGAGACCGAGAAGAACCTCGCCGCAGCCTTCGACGAGGCGGAGCGTGCGAGCGCAGTCCTCTTCTTCGACGAGGCGGACTCGCTCTTCGGCAAGCGCACCGAGGTGAAGGACGCGCATGACCGCTACGCGAACCTCGAAGTCAACTACCTCCTGCAGCGAATCGAGACGTTCACGGGCCTGGTGCTGCTCGCGACGAATCGCCACTCCGCGCTCGACGAGGCGTTCGCCCGACGGCTGCGGTTCGTGATCCGCTTCGACCACCCCGACCGCGCGCTTCGCGCCGACCTATGGCGGCGCTCGTTCCCACCCGAGACGTCGCTCGACGAGCTGGACTGGGACGAGCTCGCCCAGCCGGAGCTCGCCGGCGGCAGCATCCAGAACGCCGCCCTCGCCGCCGCCTATCTCGCCGCAGCCGACGGCGGCACGGTGACGCGCGCGCACATCGTCCATGCTCTCCGCCGCGAGCACGAGAAGCTCGGCAGGTCGTTCGCAGGGCTGTTTGCAGAGGCAGGCTCGTGACGCCGCGCACCCCACGCCACGTGCGGGTCGATGTGGCCGCTGCGCCGGCGCCGGGCCTGCTGCGCGCGGCGATCGAGCGGCGGCTGGCCGGAGGGTCGTTCCCGACCGGCCCGGAAGACGCCGTCGCACAGGCGGTCGCCCGCGTGGTGCGCGAGGCGTCGAACGCGGAGCGAGGCTCGTGGCGCTGATCAAGGGCTTCCTCGCGTCGTACTCCGATCCGCTCCTCGGGCTCGTGCCGACGGTCGTCTTCTTTCAGTACAACCCGAGCGAGATCACTCGCGTCTTCCAGGTCACCGGCTCCGCGGCGACCAACCCGGACGAGCCGACGGGCGCCGCGCGCAACGCCGTCCGACCGGCGTCCGAGGACTACTCGGTGAAGCTCGAGTTCGACGCGACCGATGGGCTCGAGCACGACGGCGCGCTCACCACCGCGCTCGGGATCTCGCCGCGTCTCGCCGCACTCGAGATGCTCGTCCAACCGGTCGGAACCTCGTTGCTCAGCGGCCTCGCGGGCACGCTCACCGGGGGCCTGCTCGGCGGGGGCGGCGCAGCCGTGCCTGCGGGCAGGCTGCCGCTGACGCTCTTCGTCTGGGGGCCGAGTCGCATCACGCCGGTGGGGTTGAAGTCGCTCTCGATCCACGAGACCGAGTTCGACGAGCTGCTCAACCCGATCCAGGCCACAGCCGACCTCAGCTTCACCGTCCTGCGGGTCGACGACCTCTCCGTCGACGACACCGTCGCGCGCGCCGCGGCCAAGTACTACCAGGGCGCGCGCGAGGCGAAGGCCGTGCTCCAGCTCGCCCAGATCCCGGAGCTCTCCTGATGGCGATCGACCCGACGTCGCGGTACTTCGGCCTGCCGCAGATCACGGTGCAGGCGCCGGATGGCTCGTCGCGGGTGATGGGTGCGCCGCGCGTGGCACCGGAGCCGCCGCTGAACGGAAGCTACGACGTGCGCGAGGGCGACCGGCTCGACCTGCTCGGCCGCGCGGCGACCGGAGACACGACGCGCTGGTGGGTGCTCGCGGATGCGAATCCGTGGACCGACGCAACCCGGCTCGAAGAGCCGGGCGAGACGATCGGGTTGCCGCGTGCCTGACTCGCGCCTGCTCGTCGAGGTCGACGGCGACCGGCTGTCGGACGACGCCCTGCGCTCGCTCGTCGAGGTGCAGATCGAGGAGTCGCTCGACGTTGCCGACGCCGCCACGCTCGTCGCCACGCTCGACGCCGATCCGACCGGCGAATGGGTCTCCGTCCTCGACCCGCTCCTGACGCCTTCGACGCCGCTCGTCGTGCAGGTCACGCGCGGCGACGCGAGCTATCGCTTCGAGGGCCGCTCCACTGAGGCTTCGTGGACGATCGACCCGGAGGGTGCATCGAGGCTCTCGGTGAGCGCCGTCGACCGGACGCTCGAGCTCGACCTCGAGGAGAAAGTCGTCTCGTGGCCCGGCAGCTCCGACAGCGCCATCGCCGAGACGATCTTCTCGTCCTACGGCT